>JAZLDJ010000127.1:0-56218 GCA_045614685.1 Alistipes sp.
AGTCTATCGAAGGAGGCGTTGGTCTATAGTTGGCAAAGAGTTGAAGATTGCAAAGAGGTGCTAAGCAGAGGTTACAACACCATTCTTATGCCTCAACTCTTCTTCTACTACGATATGCGTCAGAGCATTCACGAGATTGCCCCTATCTGGCGAGAGGCGGTCGATGTTCGTAAGAGCTACTCATTTGACTTGGCCGAGCAGGGCTTTGCACCCGAGATCATTGCCCAAGTCAAGGGCTTCGAAGGTGCATATTGGAGCGAACACCTCCTCTCGCAAGGTGGTGATAAGTCGCTCGATTTCCTCGATTATCAGTGTTTTCCGCGCCTTTGTGCATTGGCCGAGCAGGCCTGGGGTAAGAATGGTGGCGAATGGGAAGAGTTCCACAAGCGTCTCTACTCTCGTCACTACGATCGTATGGTCGATATGGGCTTAAATTTTCGCATAACCCCTCCGAATGTAAAGTATGAGAGTGGGCTACTATCCATCGAGAAGATTGACAATAGCACGATTTACTATCGAGATGAGAGCAATGGTAAGGTTCGTAAATACAAGGGGGCAATCTCGACCAACAAGCCAGCGAAGTATCTCTTTTGGGCAGAGTATCGAGGCGCAAAATCTCCCGAGGTTGCTCACTCGTCACACTACGAGACCATCCAGCCAAAGGTGAAACTTACATCATCGATGCCCGAAAACCCAAAGTATGGCTATGATCGTGTATCTGAGTACTATATGAAGATGCGTACCACTCGAACTTGCCATAAGGGAGATTGGTTGCTTTACGAGTTTGACGAGCCAGTAGAGTGTCGAGCAATAGAGCTCTGCATACGCAACTACCATATGCCAGCAACCCGCCTTATCCATATCGGCCACATCGAGATAAGCGAAGATGGCAAGGAGTATAAACGAGTTGCAGACTTGGAACTCGGAGCTGTTCGACTCGTCAATCCACACCCATTCAAAGCTATCCGAATAGTGTGTGACGAGACCGCTATTGGTGGCTCGGATATTCGAATATCCGCACCTATTATCTATCCTAAATACTAAAACTTGGTCTATCTTAATGATATTTCAATTAAAAATTGTACATTTGTAGCATATTTGGATGGCTTTTCAACCATTGGCCATTAATCATTGGCTTTTTTAACTTTTAATTTCGAAATATTATGGGACTATTTGACATATTCAAGAAGAAAAAGGACGAGGAGGTTGAGGCAACCCCCGAGGTGGCAAAAGTAGAGCAGGAGGAGTTGAATACAGGTCTCGAGAAGACCAAGGAGGGCTTCTTCGCCAGGTTGCATCGCGCAGTGGCGGGACGCTCGACCGTAGATACCGATTTGCTCGACGATTTGGAGGAGGCACTCATCACCTCGGATGTTGGAGTGGAGACCACCGTAAAGATTATCAACAAGATAGAGGTGCGTGTTGCTCGCGATAAGTATATCAGTTCGGACGAGCTCTACACAATGCTCTACGAGGAGATGGCTCTCCTTATGGAGCAGGCTGAGGGTAAGGCCGACTCGTTTGGTCTCGATGCCAAGGAGGGCTCGCCATATGTGGTTATGGTTGTGGGTGTGAATGGCGCAGGTAAGACCACTACAATTGGTAAACTCGCAGCGCAGCTAGTGCGTGCTGGCAAGAAGGTCTACATCGGTGCAGCCGATACATTCCGTGCAGCCGCTATCGACCAGCTTGGCGTTTGGGCCGAGCGTGCAGGTGCTACAATGATTCGTCAGGATATGGGCTCCGACCCCGCTTCGGTAGCGTTCGATACTTTGCGTTCGGCGGTGGCAAACAATGCCGACGTGGTGTTGATTGACACTGCGGGTCGTTTGCACAATAAGATTGGCTTGATGAACGAGCTTACCAAGATTCGCAACGTTATGGCTAAGGTTATTCCCGATGCTCCACACGAGGTGATGCTCGTGCTCGATGGCTCGACAGGTCAGAATGCCTTCGAGCAGGCGCGTCAGTTTACCCAGGCTACCCAGGTTACTTCGTTGGCTATCACCAAGTTGGATGGTACTGCCAAGGGCGGTGTGGTAATCGGCATTAGCGATACCTTCAAGATTCCGGTTCGCTATATCGGCATTGGCGAGGGTATCGATCAGCTTCGCATCTTCGATCGCCACCAATTCGTTAAGGCGTTGTTTGGTAAAAAATAGTCTGCAATGAAGATTGTAAACATCATAACTCTCGGTTGCGCCAAGAATCGTGTAGATTCGGAGCATATTGCTGCTCAACTTGCTAATGCAGGTTACGAGATTCGCTTCGATAGCGATAGAACCGATGCCAAGGTTGTTGTTGTGAACACCTGCGGTTTTATTGGCGATGCCAAGGAGGAGAGTATCGACACCATCCTCAACTGCGTTGAGGCAAAGCGCGCAGGGCTCATCGAGAAACTCTTTGTTATCGGTTGCCTCTCGGAGCGTTATGCCGACGAGTTGCGCGAGGAGATTCCCGAGGTGGACGACTACTTCGGCGCACGCACCTTCGATGGTGTTGTTCGTGCCTTGACGGGCGACTACCGCGAGGAGGTCGAGACCGAGCGCGAACTCTCAACGCCAAAGCACTACGCCTACCTCAAGATTGGCGAGGGTTGCAACTGGCGTTGTGGATATTGCGCCATTCCGCTCATTCGTGGCAAACATCGCTCGGTGCCTATGGAGCAGGTGTTGGAGGAGGCTCGAAACCTCGTGAAGAAGGGGGTGAAGGAGATTATGGTCGTGGCGCAAGATACCACCTACTATGGAGTGGATTTGTATGGCGAACGACGCTTGGCGCAGCTTCTTACGGAGTTGTGCAAGGTGGAGGGCATAGAGTGGATTCGTCTCCACTACGCCTATCCAACCGACTTCCCTCAGGATGTGATTGAGGTGATGGCTCGCGAGCCAAAGATTTGTAAGTACTTGGATATTCCGTTGCAGCACCTTGCCGACAATCAACTCGAGCTGATGCACCGCCGTCACACCAAGGCCGAGGCTTTGGCGTTGATTGAGCGTCTGCGTACGGCTATTCCAGATATCGCCATCCGCACCACTATGTTGGTGGGCTATCCGAACGAAAGTGCCGAGGACTACGAGGAGCTGTGCGAGGAGGTACAGCGTTTGGAGTTCGACCGCTTGGGCGTATTCCCATACTCGGAGGAGGAGGGTACATTCTCGGCCACTAAACTTAAGGATAATGTGCCACAACGAGTTAAGGATTATCGTGCCGAGCACTTGATGGCTATTCAGGCGAAGATTTCGCACAAGAAGAACGATGCTCGCGTGGGTAACACCGAGCGTGTGATTATCGATGGTAAGAGTGGCGATTTCTATATCGGTCGCTCGCAGTACGACTCGCCCGAGGTGGACGAGGAGATTCTCATCTCGAGCCACAAACGCTTGATGAAGGGCAAGTTCTATAATGTCTGCATTACCGATGCAGACGACTTCGACCTCTATGCCGAGATAGTCTAAAAGGGTAATTTCTGCGTTACGCTTGCGCTCGAAATCCTCATTTACGCCTAGTAAACTGCGGTTTCTCTCGCTTCGCAAGCCTTGAAATTCCACCTTTTATACAATCTCGTAGCGAACAGTATAGCCATTAGCTTTCTTAGTTGAAAGTTGAGAGATAAGCCGAGCGAATTGCTCGGTTTTTTTGATATTGACATTCTATGCCATTCAGCACTCTGCAAGAGTGCGCATGCCATTAAGGGCGTTGCCCGAATGCCATTAAATGTCATAAATCCCCTCAAATTTTTTAATTTTTAATTTTTAATTTTTAAATTTGTAGGAGAAAAACCTTAAAACTACATAACAACTATGAAAACAACCGTATTCACAAAGTATCACATCGCAAATGGTGCCAAGATGGCGGAGTTTGCGGGTTACAATATGCCTATCGAGTTCTCGGGCATCAACGACGAGCATATGACCGTGCGCAATGGTGCGGGCGTATTCGACGTGAGCCATATGGGTGAGATTTGGGTTAAGGGCGAGCACGCTACAGCCCTCTTGCAGAAGATTGGCACTAACGACGTAACGAAGCTCTACGACGGCAAGGCGCAGTATTCGTGTATGCCGAACGGCAAGGGTGGTATCGTCGACGATATCATCATCTACCGCTACTCGGAGCAGAAGTATCTTATCTGCGTAAATGCAGCCAACATCGATAAGGACTGGGCGCATATCCTCGAGCAGGGCAAGGCATTCGGTATGCGCGAGGGCGTGGAGTTGGAGAACGCTTCGGACCGCATCTCGCAGTTGGCAGTACAGGGCCCTCTCGCAATGAAGATCGTGCAGAAGATGTGCGAGGAGGAGGTCGAGAATATGGAGTACTACACCTTCCGTCAGCTCAAGTTGGCAGGTTGCGAGGTTATCCTCTCGATGACCGGCTACACAGGCTCGGGCGGTTGCGAGATATATATGCACAACGAGGATGCCGACCACATCTGGGAGGAGCTTTGGAAGGCTGGCGAGGAGTATGGCCTCAAGAATATCGGTCTCGGTGCACGCGATACGCTCCGTTTGGAGAAGGGCTTCTGTCTCTATGGCGACGAGATCGACGATACCACCTCGCCAATCGAGGCGGGCCTCGGTTGGATTACCAAGTTTGTGGATGGCAAGGAGTTTATCGATAAGGAGTTCCTCGCAGCACAGAAGGCAAATGGCGTAGAGAAGAAGTTGGTGGGCCTCAAGATGATTGACCGCGGTATTCCGCGTCACGAGTACAAGGTTGCCGACACGGAGGGTAACGAGATTGGCCACATCACCTCGGGTACTATGTCGCCTTGTTTGAAGGTGGGCATCGGTATGGCCTATGTCAAGAGCGAGTTCGCGAAGGTGGGCACCCAGGTATGCGTAATCATTCGCGACCGCTTGCTCAAGGCCGAGGTTGTGAAGCTTCCGTTTGTATAATGGGTGCTGTGAAATACGAAAAGTGAGAGGCTGTCCGTTGGGCAGCCTCTCTTATGTTAGATATTCTCGCGTGTGTCGTGGGGGTTGATATACTCTTCGACTCGTTCTACTATATCTTCGCGCTCTTCGCACGACACATAGTATTTAACACCCTCTACGTCGGTTATCTCCACGAACTTACTCCAGCGTGAGGCGTAGATGTAGACAACCTCCATAGTGCGCAGATTGAGGAAACGGCCATAGTGGCCAAAGAAACCCACGGCTCCGAATATCGGTATGCAAGCTTTCATTTCGCGGTCATCTACGGCACGTATGCGGGCAACCTCATCGTAGGATAGGATGGTATCCTCGGCCACGCACTGAATCTCGATATCCTCCTCGTCGATTACTATGCGACGCGGAATAGATAGAGCCATCAAGGCCAAAACGGCCAATATCAGCGACGAGAACCATGCCGAGATGTAGCCACCTTCGAAGATGAAGGTAAGCAGCACACCAATACCCACAAAGAGTAGGATGTACAGCACCGAGCTATAAATCACGCGTTTGCCGAGCTTATATTTATAGACCCTCTCCACTCTAAATCTCCATTTTTGCTATCGCCTCGGCAAGTACCAAATCGGCTGGGGTAGTAATCTTGATGTTGGTATATTCGCCCTCGCAAAGTGCTACTTTTTCGCCCGAGAACTCCACCACAGAAGCGTCGTCTGTGAAGTGGGACATAAAGGTGGTGTCGTAGGCAGCGCGCAGTATTGGGGCTGCGAAAATTTGCGGTGTCTGCACAATGCGTAGAGGTGTGCGGTCGATAATCTTCGACTCGTCGCCCTCGACTGCACGATAGGAGTCTACGGCCTTTACTACGGGTATGGCAACGCCGTTTTCCGAGGCGCAATCCACCACGCGCAGAATCATCTCCTTCGAGGCAAATGGTCGTACGCCATCCTGTACGGCTATCAAATCGACCTCGCAACTCAACGCCTCGATGCCATTTTTCACCGAGTGGAAGCGCTCTTTACCACCCTCTACTACCGAGTGTTTGGCAACAGAAAAACGTGCCGAGAAGTTCTTCCAAAAATCGATATATTCGGCTGGCAGAACAACCACTATGCGCGACGTAGGCAGAGCCTTGCGGAAGTTGTTTATGGTGCGAGCGAGGATGGGTTCGCCACCCACAAGCGAGAATTGCTTGGGTAGCGTGCCACCCATACGGCTACCACTGCCTCCGGCTACGATTATCACTCCTACTCTTGGTTGCTCCATATGAGTTTCTTGCCAAAACCGAGCGTATTGTCGGTGAGTTTTATGAATATAGGCTCCACAGCCCAGATGTTTAGTGGTGCCAAAGCGGCATATGGGAAGCGCTTGATATAGAGTTTCTTATCCTCGTCGTTGCCTCTGCTTGCTATGCCACAAATCTGCACGCCTTGAACCTTACCAACGATGCGTGTTTCGAGGGTTATGCCCACGGCAACCTTCTTGTTTTCGAGCATCTGTTGTGCGTGGCGTGTGGTGTCGTCTGAAGTGAAGACTAGGCGGTTGCGCTCCTTGTCGTAGGCGTAGAAACATGCAGCGCAGTAGGGCTCGCCCTCGACAGATGTTGCGAGGGTGAGTACGTGGTGTCGCTTGATGAAATCTACGATGCGCTTATCGACCATACTCTATCGGATTTCATCGAGGCTTTTCACCTTCAACGAGTCGTTCAACTCGCCCGCCAACTCCTGCATAATGCGAGTTCTCACGCGCTCGAACTTCTCGCGATTGCTATTTGAGATAGGCTCGGCTGGCTTCTGCGGAATCGAGAGTGGGTTGATAGGCTTACCTCCCTTCCAGATGCGGAAGTCGAGGTGCGGACCTGTAGAACGTCCTGTGCTACCCACATATCCGATAACTTGGCCCTGCGATACTCGTGTTCCAACGCCGATGCCACTAGCATATTTGCTGAGGTGGAGGTATCCCGAAACGAGGTTGCCTGGGTGCTTAATCTTAACCATATGTCCGGCAGCGCCTCTGTATCCCTTCTGAATTACAGTACCGTCGGCTACGGCACGTACTGGAGTGCCTGTAGGTGCTGCGTAATCAATGCCGTGATGAGGCTTGTATACTCGCAAAATAGGGTGTAGACGAGCATTGGAGTAGCCCGACGAGATGCGTGTGAACTTGAGCGGAGCCTTGAGGAGCTGCTTGCGTAGCGAGCCTCCGTCCTGCTCCCAATATTGAACCTTGCCATTCTGCTCGAATGGGATGGCGTAGATATCCTTGCCACGATGGGTGAACTTAGCTCCCCATACCTGTCCGATGCCAACTGAAAGGGTGTCGACAAACTTCTCGTCATAGATAACGGTGAAACTGTCGCCCACCTGAATGCCGAAGAAGTCGACAGTCCACTGGTAGATATCCTCCAATTCAGATGCGAGAGCATATGGTAACTTCTCATCCATAATTGCGCCCCACAACGAGTTCTTGATTACGGCGGTGTTCTTCTGACGACGTATCTTCACATCGCGCTGACCCTCGCGAACGGCCACCGAGTCGCCCACAAACGAGAATACAACGTAGTTGATTACATCCTTCTCATACACAAGATGGTCGAGGTGTACAATGGTTGTATCTTGGCTATCCTTGCGGGTGAAGGTGGTGTATTTCTTGTTAGCACGGATGGTGCGTAGTGGGCAGATATCCTTGGTCAACTCGTCGAGACGGGTAATCTTGCGAGTGCCTATGCCGTAGTTGTTGAGAATCTTGCCCCACGAGTCGCCTCGTTCGACCTTCTTCTGCTCTACGTCGTAGTCGTCTGCATTGATGCCGAATAGCATATTCGGCTCTTTAACGTCTTCGATTGACTTCTCGCCATTCTCGGATGAGCAAGCAGCCATCGAGAGCGAGGTAAATAGTACCAGTAATGAGTATATATATCGTTTCATAGTGGCAAAATTATGAAAAAAGCAGAATATTTCCAATTTTTTACAAAATATAGTGCGAAATTTTGGTAAAATTGAATAAAATGTCTACCTTTGGTTGGAATATCATACAACGAAGTTTCTATAAGCTATGAAAGAGATACTGAAGAAGATAGCAGCATACCTTTATGGTGTCGGACTTAAGGTCCGTCACGTGCTATTCGATTGGAATATTTTGCATAGCGAAAAGTTCGATATTCCGATCATTTGTGTCGGAAATATCACAATCGGCGGTACAGGCAAAACGCCTACTGTAGAGATGCTTACCGAGCACTATTCCAAGACCTATAACGTGGCCGTTCTATCGCGTGGCTATGGCCGCGTAACAAAGGGCTATCGCGTGGTGTCGGTCGACGACCACTATCGTCAGGTAGGCGATGAGCCGTTGCAGATAAAGCGCAAATTCCCGAATGTAACAGTGGTTGTAGGCGAGAAGCGCGTGGATGCGGTACGTCGCATACGCGAGGAGTTCCCCGAGGTGAATATGGTGATTATGGACGATGGCTTCCAGCACCGCTATATCAAGCCGTTAGTGAATATCGTCATCGTAGATGCCAATCGACCTGCCTATCGCGACCACCTCTATCCTGTAGGTAATCTTCGCGATACGCTCGACTCGTTGCATCGCGCCAACTTCTTTATCGTAACCAAGTGTCCGCTCGATATCAAGCCTGTCTATATGCGTGAGTATCGCGAATACTTGGTGGAGAAACCTTCGCAAGAAATTTTCTATTCGCGTATGCAGGTTACTCCTCCTAGTCCGATTTTTGCAGAGGTGGAGGATGAGCTTGCTCCAAATACGCCGGTTATTGCAATGTCGGGTATTGGCGACAACGTTGCCTATGCCGAGGGTTTGAAACAGCGCTATAAGGTTGTGGCGACACTCGCTTTTGGCGACCATCACGCCTATCGTAAGAGCGATTTGGCGCGAATAAAGCAAGCTCTGAACGAGCATCCAAATGCGGTGATAATGACCACCGAGAAGGATGCCGTGAAGCTTGTAAATAGCAAGGCTATACCCGATGAGGTTCGCCGCAAGATGTACTACGAGCGAATCTCGTTGCGCTTCCTTGCCGAGGGAAAACAGGATCTCTTTGATCGCATAGACAAGGAGATAAAAAATATGAACAATGGAGAGTATATTAAAGGCTTTAGCTAGCATAAAGGAGGCGACAAACAACTTCCAGCCCGAGGTTGGTATCATTCTCGGTACAGGTTTGGGTGGTTTTGTCGACAATATCGAGGTGGAGTATCGTTTGGAGTACAAGGATATTCCGAATATGCCCGTATCTACAGTTGAAGGACACAAGGGATGCCTAATCTTTGGTAAGGTGGCTGGTCACAACGTTGTGGCTATGCAGGGCCGTTTCCACTACTACGAGGGCTACGCTATGAAGCAGGTGACATTCCCTGTTCGCGTGATGGCGTTGCTCGGCATCAAGTACCTCTTTGTGTCGAATGCAGCGGGTGGTATCAATACATCGTTCTGCGTGGGCGATTTGATGATTATCACCGACCATATCAACCTCTTGCCAAATCCGCTTATTGGTCCAAATATGGCAGAGTTTGGTCCACGATTCCCCGATATGCACGACTGCTATGCTCACGCTATTCGCAGCAAGGCTACCGCTATTGCCGAGCGTGAGGCTATAAAGTTGCAGTATGGCGTATATGTTGGCACCACAGGCCCAACCTTCGAGACTCAGGCTGAGTATCGCTACTTCAAGGCTATTGGTGGCGATGCTGTGGGTATGTCTACCGTACCTGAGGTTATCGTAGCACGCCATATGGGAGTGCCTTGCTTTGGTGTTTCGGTCATCACCAACTGCGGTTTGAGCGACGAGAAGGGCGACCACGAGGATGTGCAGAAGCAGGGTAAGAAGGCTGGCGAGCGTATGGCACGCCTCTTCACCGAGTTGATTCGAGAATTATAATAACAGATAGATATGATTAACAAAGTTATTTTGGTCGGCAACGTAGGCCTCGATCCTGAGGTGCGTGCTTTGGAGTCGGGCGTGAAGGTTGCACGTGTACGCTTGGCTACCACCGAGCGCTATACCGACCGTCAGACAAACGAGACGAAGGAACTTACCGAGTGGCATACCGTAACCTTGTGGCGCGGTTTGGCCGATGTTGTAGACAAATATGTTCGCAAGGGCAGTCAGATTTATGTTGAGGGCTCACTTCGCACTCGCGAGTGGACCGACAAGGACAATCAGAAGCGCTACACTACAGAGGTTGTGGCTACCGATATGAAGTTGCTCGGCCGTCGCGTGGATGCACCTGCTTCGCAGGTTGTGAACGACTATGCTCAGCCAATGCAGCAGCCTCAGCAGACAGTATATCAGGCTCCAGCTTCGCAGCCAGTATATCAGCAGCCAGCACCACAGCCTGTGGTTGTGCCAGCTGAGAGTGCAGACGACCTCCCATTCTAGTGGGGTAGAGGCGATATAAAAAAAGATGCTGACCGCTCGGTCAGCATCTTTTTGTTTTAGGGCGTTCTGCCTAGAAGAATCTGTCGAACTTCACCGAACGAACAGCCTCGGGATCCTTAGCCTCGTCTACGATTTCGGCAGGGACCTCCTTCTCTGCGTAGATGGCAACGTCGGCATTGTCGCTTGCTTTTGTCAACTTAAGGCGACGCTCGCCATTCTCTGTGCCGTAGTCTACGGTATAGTCGCTTGCCAATGGTGTGCCATCCTCGTACGAGCCCGTTAGGGTAGTGCCATTGAGGCTGTAGGTGCCGTGGAAGTGGAACCATACCACCGAGTACTGCTGCTGATAGAGGTCGAATGTGTTGTCCTCGTTGAAAGCGATGTAGATCTGAGGTCGAGCCTCGCTCTGACCTGCCCACGATGTGAGCGACCACTCACCTACAATAGTACCTGCCTCGCCCCAATTAATTGAGCTTGTGCTACCGGAGCCACCGTCTGGCTTACACGAAACGATGGCGAGTGCCAAAATTGCGAAAAATATCTTTGCTATCTTCATAATCGTAAAATCTCTTTATAACCAACCTCCATTATCCGCGAACTTCTCGCGTACGACGAGTGCGAACTCCTTAGTAATGGTGATACCGCCAATAACGTCGGTAGAACCTGCGGTCTCGCCACCTGCTACCATCTTCACCTTAACGATTACCGAGCCTGTGTTCTCGCAAGTAACGGCAATAACATTTGTGGTAGTCATCAAGCGTGGCTTGCTCTTCATGCCGAGACGTGCCATATCGGCATCGCTAATCTCCATACCGAGAAGTGTGTACGAGGTGTTACCGTCAGCTACGTATGGAGTCATATCTATGCGGTAGTTCTTCTCGCCGCGCGGTACAGGTATGCAAGTTGTGCCTGCGATGTTCATCAACATAAGGAATGCATCCACACGTCCTGTGCCCATCAATCCAAAGTAGCGTCCCGATAGGTAGTCCTTGATATCGTTGTTGATGTCGTTGACCGAGAGGGTAATCTCCGTGATGAACTCCTCAGCAGTCATTACACGGCCAATCTTCTTGGCGTAGGAGAGTCCGAGAGCCGCCACACCTGCAACATGAGGGCAAGCCATAGAGGTACCCTGATAGTAGGCGTAGGCGCTGTTGCCATTCTCGTACAAATTTGGTGTGAGGGTCGAGAGAATACCCGCACTGTTACCGAGCTTCTGGTCACCACCTGGAGCCGAGATGTTGCTACCTGGGCCATAGTTGGTGTAGTATGCCGGCATACCGTTAGGGCCGAACGATGTCACGCCGATGTTGTGACGATATGCGCCAGGATAGCACGCTTGACCGAATCCATCGTTACCTGTAGCGCAGACGAGGATGTTACCCTTGAGGTTCGGGTGGCCCGACTTGCTGCGGAAGTACTCCACAGCCTCCTGCTGCAAGCCCATAGCGCCAGCATACCAGCTATCGCTCTGAGTGGTTCCAGGCGAAGTTCCCCACGAGCAGTTGGCAATCGCGGCGCCATTGTCGGCAGCATAACGGAATGCTTTTGCGATACCCTGAGTGTTGGTATTGGTGTTAATGCCCGAGAAGATTTGTGCCGACATAATTCGTACACCGCTATCCTTCGTGCCATCACCACCTGCTACACCATTGATACCTATGCCGTTGTTGTTTACCGCCGCAATAGTTCCAGCTACGTGTGTTCCGTGACCTGTGTCGCCATATCTGTGGTTCTTGTCGCCTGTGGTGTTAGGGTAGTACTTGTGCCAAGTGATTGGGCCATCGTCCACGAAGTTGTAGCCATATACGTCGTCGATATAGCCATTCTGGTCGTCGTCGATGCCGTTGTTCGGAATCTCGTCCTCGTTTACCCACATATTTGCAGCCAAGTCCTCGTGAGTGTAGTCCACGCCCTGGTCGATAACTGCCACAACAACCGAAGGGTCACCTGTGGTGTACTTCCACGCCTCGTGAGCATTGATGTCCATACCCGCCACAAAGTTATTGTTGAGAGCGGTGCCTGTGTTCTTCATATCCCACTGCAAGTATGCATATGGGTCGTTGAACTGCGGTGTTGCAAGGCGAGTGGCTGTCATTGGAGCCAAGTTGGCCTTGGTAGGCTTGGGCGAAGGAAGCTCAACGCGCGAGTTGAACTCCACGAGCTCGATCTCCTCCACTGTGGCAAGACGCTTTGCTGCCTCGTCGAGCGACTGCTTCTCATCGAAGTAGACCACATACCAACGGTGCAAGCCAGCCTGACGAGCCTCAGCCTCGGTCTTGACGTTGATAGGGAATACACGCTCGATGGCGGTTGCGTTGATGCCGAGCAGAATCTGGTTGAGAGACTCGATATTGCTTCGAGTAACCTCCGTGCTGCGCGACACAGCCTCGAATGCAGCGGTGCCCTCCTCGCTCAACTTAATGAGCAACGAGCCATCCGTAGCATTGTGCGATTTGTTGATAATCTTTGTTGCAGAGGTGTTTTCAACGCTCTCTCCAACAGAGATTTCACTCATGTCTTTTGTACACTGAACAAGCATCAAAGCTGCTGCCAATGTGCAGGATAATCTAAAAAAACGATACATCGTATACTATATTTATTATTTATGTTTTAGACACCACAGACCTACCATACGCGTGTATGGTAGGTCTGATAGTGTGTATGTAGCCTAGACTATCGAACGATAGCCTTTGCGTTAGCCTTTACAGTCTTCGAAAGAACCTTTACAGGAGCGTAGTTCTCAACAACCGATGGCTTCACTGCCTTAACGCTCTTCGAAGCGGTGTTAGCAACAGCCTCGCTCTTGATGTTTACGCTGAACTTGCTCTTAGGAGCAACGAGGTTGCGTACACCCTTAGCGTTGCGGAATGGAACAACAGCCTGGTTCTTAACCGACTTGGTCGAAGCAGTTGCGCTGTATGGAGCAACTACAGTGAGGTTGTTCACATAGTATGCAGCGTAGCCAAGTAATGGATATTTAGTCGCTTCTGAGTTCTGGTGAACCTGAATAGCGAACTCAGGAGTTACCAATGCATTGAGCTGCTTAGATGTAGCATCTACGCTCAATACGAGTGGGTCGTTACCTGTTGACTCTGCACTTGCATACGAGAAGTAACCGTATACCATTGTCTTCTCAGCGTCGTAGTAGCCATAGAGAGCGCCGAACTGGTTGCCATACTGCTCGTAGCCGAGCTCTGTGCCGTCCAAAGTGAGGGTGCCAGCAGCAGAGTCGTACTTAGCGTGCCATACAGCACCGTTCTCGATACCAATGTTAGTAACGAGGTAGTCAGTGTTCGAGCCACCATTGCTTGCTACATTGAATACATTCTCAGACTCCATAACCTCACCTGCAGCCTCGTTACCATAGACATACTTGCAGTACATCATATAGTCACCGATTGCCAACTCACCAGTGTAGTCGTAAGCAGCAGTCTTGCAAGTGAGAACCTTTGCAGTCGACTCACCGTACATATTCTTTGCTACGAGAATCAAGGTGTACTCAGTGTCCGAAGCAAGATCCTTGAATGCACCTACATAACCAGTCTCAGTATTTACCTTATCTACAACTGCAGTAGGCATTGCGCTACCATACGAAGCAACGAGATCCTCTGGAGTACCCTCCCAAGTAGCAACAATCGACGACTTGTTCAAGTAGTAGCTAAGGCTAGTGATGTCGGAACCGAGCATCATATAGATGAGCGATGTCTGGTCAGGATAAGAAGCTGTGAGCTCAGGATTGTACTCGCTTGGCAATACGAGGCGTGCGTCGAACTTGCAAGTGGTGTCGACCTGCTCGCCCATACCTACGAAGTAGAACGACTTAACAACAACCTCCTTCTGACGCAAGTTGCCATTCTTGTCCTTTGGAGCAGCAACAACAGTGTACATACCGCGCTCCAAGCCAACCTTAACGCCAGCCTCCTTGCCGCCCTGCTTGAAGTCCTCAACTGTGAGGACGCTCTCGTCAGTGCCTGCGAAGAGAGTGGTCAATGCAGCTGTAGGATCAGCCTCAACATTGCCCTCTACTACCATATACTTGATGCCTGTTACGTCGTCTCCGTACGAGAACTTGAACTTAGCAGTAGTAGTCTTGTTGTCAGCTGCTACATCCATACCGTCGTAAGCAACAGCCAATGTGTAGTCAGCAATCTCAACACCTGGCAATACAACGCGGAAGAGACCGCTGTTGTTTGCGTAGTATGCGCTTGTCGAGTAACCTGGCATAGCGAAGATACAGCCCTTTACTGGGAAGGTGATGATACCATCCTGCAACTGACCTGCACCTGCTGCAGCGTCGAAATAACGTGGATAACCCGACTCGATGATCATATCGCCATAACCGATGTCGACACCCAAAGCCTGCTGAGCGATAGTAACCTCTGCAGGGTTGGTTGCATCGATGATGAAATCAGCGTTCGATGTCGACAAACCATCAGCAAGAGCATCCTTAATAGTAGGATAGCCGAAACCGTAAGCGATGCTTGCAGTCCATGGATCCTCTACCTTGTAGTAGCCCTTACGTGTCTTGTGCTCGTACATATTAACCTCAATCTCAACCTCGGCGTCGATGTTGAACAATGCAGTGAGCATATCGTTACCGCGGAACTTAGCCTTAGCGTTGTTGCCCTTGCTGTCCTTCATCAACTCCCAAGGGTTCAATGCGTAGGTTACAGTCCACTCCGAGTAGCCATAAGGAGTCGAAACCTCATCCTCGAGATAGAACTTAACGGTGTAGGTCTTGTCGCTCTCGAAGCTCTCCTGGTCTACGGTGTAAACCAACTCAGCAGTAGCCTCACCAGCAGCGAAGGTAACAGTCTCAGGAATAGTAAAGAG
This sequence comes from Alistipes sp., assembly GCA_045614685.1. GTDB lineage: Bacteria > Bacteroidota > Bacteroidia > Bacteroidales > Rikenellaceae > Alistipes. The sequence goes on from JAZLDJ010000127.1 coordinate 15,127, forward strand.
TTTCTCTGCACCCCTCTCAACCTCGGTAATAACATATACTGTCAAAGCCTCATTAGTCTCTACACGACCCAAAGTAAGCTTCTGGGTGTTCTCTGTAGCAACACCAGTGAATTCAACCGATGTAGGGTTCTCGGCCACAAACGATACCTGTGGACCCGAAACCTGCGGTCCTGGCTCATACTCGCCGTTGGTACAAGCGCCAAAGGCACCTGCAACCAACGCGATAAGAGCGATATATAACATTTTCAAATTTTTCATAACTCTAATTTTGTCTGTTTAACACTCTATGAGCCAACGATTAAGCAGCCTCGCTCTTTGGCTTCAAAGTTCTCGATGGGTCTGGGTTGTTCTTGCCATCCAAAGCAGCGTTCTGCTGTGTCTCAGCCTGTGGAATACAGATGTTCCAAGATGGGCAACGGCCCGAAGTCGAGAAGTCGGTTCCACCTGGAGCATTCGAGCCCTCGTATGCGTTGTCGATACCCATATCCAAACGCTTGAAGTCGTAGAACAAGATACCCTCGCCCCAGAACTCGCAACGCTTCTGGAAGATAATCTCGTCGATGAGGTTGGTACCTACAGCGATGCTATACTTAGGGTCACGGTGAGCTGTCATGAACGAAGTGATGAGAGCCTTACCTGTAGCCTCATCGTAGTGAGCAGTAGCCTCAGCCTCGATGAAGTACATCTCCTCAATACGCATTACAGGGATGTCAACTACGTTACCAGAGGTCGACGATACCTTCTCGCCGTGAGTACGGAACTTGAGGTGTGCATAGGTACGCATACCCTTACCCTCGAGACCACCGCTTACCCACTCCTCAGCTGTGAAGTCGGTTACATCCTTGTAGTCTGCATAGGTGGTGTTAGGGCCAACGATCAACTTCTTACGGAAGTCGGTGTTAGACATACGCTCGTAAGTTGCCTTACGTACGCCTGGCTGTGCACCCGAACCATAACCCCAACCTGCAGTAGGACACATGTGTGCTGCCCAAGTGTGGAGGTTTGACAATACAGTCTCGGTAGACTGAATCATACCCAACATCCAAGCATTGTTAGCCTGGCAGAAACCGCTGATAGGGTCGCAGTACTCTGTCTCGGTGAGTGGCTGGCAGCCCGAAACTGTGATAGCCAAACGAGCATACTCTGCAGCCTTCTTGTAAGCAGCGTTGCCTGTTACAACATCTGGATACTTAGCAGTGTCGTACAAGCCCTCAGCAAAACCACCTAACCAGAGGTAAGCACGAGCCTTCAAACCGTAAACAACGCCCAACGATGGGATGTTCTTAGCCTTAGGAGTGTAGTCCTTCAAGCAAACCTCAGCATCGTTCAAGTTGTCGAAGATGTACTGGAACATCTGCTCACGTGGCAAACGTGGATTGTTCTTAGCGTCATCCTCGCTGGTGTTCTCGTCTACGATAGGTACGGTCAAGCCCTCGATAGCAGCCAAACCTGCCTGATACTCAGGACGCTCGGTCGAAACTGCGTAGAGTGGATCGTACAAACGAGCCAAGTCGAGATAGTAGAGTGCGCGATAAGTCTTAGCGATACCACGCTGCTCAGCCAATCCAGGGTTGTCACCGCAAACCGAAATGAGGTCGTTGGTAGCCTTGATGAACTGATAGTAGTTGTACCAGAAGATACCGCAGTAGCCAGTTGGGCCGATGCTCATCTGGTAGTGATAGAACTGGAAGCGGTCGTAGTACTGGTTACCGCCCGAGTACCAGTTCGATGGGAATACCTCACCAATAGCGTGGTCGGTGTGGATCAACAACGACGGATAACCGAAGTCGTCGTGATACTCACCACCATAGATATTATTGGTGATAAGGATTGCAGGAATCGAGGCAATCATACCATCCGCTGCGAATGACGAATTACCAACCTGTTCGCTTGTGGCCGAGCCTCCAAGCGGATATGTCTCCTGGATACAGCCGGTTGCCAATACCGAAGCACCGAGCACTACGGCTGCCATCTTAAATATATTGTTCATTTTCATATACTAAATCTCCTTTCTCGTTAAAATTAGAATGTAATAGTTACACCGCCCGAGAATGTACGGATTGGAGCATACATATATGGGTTGGTCGAACCCGAGATGCTCTGGCGAGGGTCGAGACCCTTACGACGCGACCAGTAGAATACGTTGTCGCAAGCGAGGTATACGCGCAACTTCTCAACCAAGAACTTACGAGTAATGTTAGCCGGAAGGGTATAACCTACGGTAATGTTCTGGATGTTCAAGTACGATGCATCAACCAAGAAACGGCTCGAAGAAGATGCGTAGTACTGGTCGTTGTAACGGAAACGAGGAATGTCGCTGTTCTTGTTCTCTGGAGTCCAAGCATCCCACAAATCGCGGTGAAGTGCGAAACCTACCGAAGTCTGCTGTGGAGAATCCATCATAGATGCATAACCCGAGTCGTAAGCCAAACCACCAATCTGGTATGTGAAGTTAGCCGATACATCTACACCGTAGAACGACAACGAAGTATTGAAACCACCATAGAAGTCTGGAGTAGAGTCACCCTGCAACTCACGACCATACTGGCTAGCTACGTTGTAGTCGTTGGTTACGTAGCGCTGCTTCGAACCATCCTGGAGAGTCTCGTATGCGTACCAAGTAGCCTCACCATCCTCATTTACACCTGCGTAAGTAGGGATGTACCACTGCATCATAGAGAGACCCTCAGCGAGGAACGAGCTACCCGAGTGGTAACCTACAACCTTACCATCGTGTGTGGTGTGCTGCTTGTACTCATCTGGGAGGCTAGTAACCTTGTTGCGGTAATATGTACCGTTCAAACCGAACGACCAAACGAAGTTCTTGTTGCGGATAAGGTCTGCACCCAACTCGATCTCGATACCCTGGTTAACCATATCACCGATGTTGGTGAAGTACGACGAGTAACCGAGCGATGGAGCGACCGAAAGCTGGAACAACATATCCGAAGTCTTACGGTTGAAGTAGTCGATGCTACCATAGAAGCGGTTCTGCCACAAGCCGAACTCTACGCCAATGTTGAGGTTAGCGTTGGTCTCCCAAGTGATATCCTTGTTACCCTTACGAGCGAAGATGGTAGCGATACCGCCCTGACCGTCGTTCGAGATAGAGTACATATCGGTGTAGTAAGTCGAGATGGTGTAGCCACCGAGCTTATCGTTACCCTGCGAACCGTACGATGCCTTAACCTTGAGGATATCGAGAACGTTGTTCTTAGGGAACCAAGCCTCACGGTTGATAATCCAAGCAGCCGAAGCCGACCAGAAGTTACCCCAACGGTTGTCCTTGTGGAAGTTCGACGATGCATCGCGACGATACGAAGCCGATACGAAGATACGCTGGTCGTAGTCGTACTGTGCACGTGCGAAGTAACCCTCGTTGTTGTAGTGCGAAATGCTCGAGCTTGCACTTGCCTTGTCAACTACCAAACCATTCAACTCGTCGTTGTCGTACGAGAACATCATAGCCTTCGATGCGCCGAGGGAGTAAACCTTCAAGTCGTAAGACTCGTGACCTACCAAAACATCGAGGTTGTGCTTTGTGCCGAATGTGTGAGTATAGTTGAGCAACTGCTGCAAGTTGTACGAAATCTCGCGATCGTGGCTCTTCGATACGATACCACCCTCCGATGCAAACTGACCATAGTAAGGGTTGAGGAGCGAAGTACCACGCATCTCATCGAGGTTCATACCTGCGTTGAAGACGAACTTCAAGTCGCGGTAGAAGCGAACCTCAGCAAAACCGCTTGCCGAGAATGCGTTGTTGTTCGAAGTGTACTTGTTGAGCTGAATATCCTGCAACTCGTTCGAAGTACCACCGGTTGTACGCATCATACCTGCGTTAGCACCATTACCGATATCGTAGATTGGGAAGCCCCACTTGTCGTAGATGTGACCACCCTGTCCGTTACGGATGAAGATAGGGTAGATAGGAGCAGTCTGCAAAGCAGTAGCAAATACGTTACCACCGTCGCTTGCACCCTCACCGCTATCACCCTGGTAAGAGGTCATGTTGGTATAAGCGAAGTTACCACCAACCTTCAACCACTTCTTAGCCTGGTAGTCGGCACGCAAACGAGTGGTGTAACGCTGCTGACGCGAACCCTCGATGATACCGTTGTTGTCCAAGTAACCGAACGATGCGAAGAAGTTGGTCTTCTCACCAGCTGCTGCAACGTTTACGTTGTACTCCTGACGGAACGAAGGCTTGTAGAGTGCATTCAACCAATCATCTGGCTGCAACCAATAGTCCTGACCCTCGTAGTTCACCTTGCGACCAACAGTTGCGTTAGGGTTCAACTTACCGTTCGAGCCAATGAGAGTCTGGCCTGCAGGAACAGTCATTACGTTGTAACCCAAACCACCAGGATTGTTCGAGGTGAGGAGGTTGTTTGCTGCGAGGTGAGCCTCCGAAGCGCTCTTACCTGCGAGGAGGTAGTTGTTGTAGAGAGCCTGGTAGTGCAAAGCGTAGTACTCGCCAGCGTTGTCTACATAGTCGTAGGTCTGCAAAGCGCGGGTGTTAAGACCCCACTTGCCATCGAAAGTAACGCGAGCGTCACCAACCTTTGCACGCTTGGTAGTAACCATAATCACACCATTCGCACCACGAGCACCATACAATGCGTTCGAAGCAGCATCCTTCTGAACGGTAATCGACTCGATATCAGCAGGGTTGATGTGGTTGATATCGCCCTCGTAAGGCATACCGTCCACAACCCACAAAGGCTGAGTGCCTGAGTAGATCGAACCTGGACCACGCACTGTGATCGAAGCCTGTGCACCTGGACGACCCGAAGACGACGACATCTGCATACCGGCAACCTTACCAATCAAGGCGTCCGATACGTTCGATGACTGAGTCTTGGTCAAGTCCTCCGACGACACAACCTTAGCCGAACCTGTAAACGCATCCTTCTTCGACTCACCGAAGGCAACAACGATGATATCGTCGATAGCCTTAGATGCCTCTGCAAGAACTGCATTTACGGTAGTCTTGCCATTAATGGCAATCTTGGTGTCTTCGTAACCGATGAACGAGAAAACGAGAGTGCCATTAACGGGTGCACTCAACGTATATTTTCCCTGCATATCGGTCGAAGTACCCAAAGTGGTACCCTCTACCACTACGGTAGCACCGACAACCGGAGATTTGTCCGGTCCGGTAACTGTACCTGAAACCTGCTTGTTCTGCGCAAACACCGAAGTGCAAGCCATCAGAATCGCAGCTACTGATAGTACAATTTTTTTAACCATAAGCATTTAATTTAAGTGAAAAATATATTATTAATATAATGTACGTTAGGTTGCAAAGATAACAAACTAGAATTAATTTTCCAAATATTTTAATAATAAAAATAGTGTGTTTTGACAACTTGTTACAAAGATATGGTTATTTACTTCCAATTTGAAATCAAATTTTGTGAAAATCGATATAATTAAAATGTAAATTTTTTAATAATTAGAGGCGATTTTTGCCAATTTTGCCGTTTTATGGCACTCTGGAGCCCTTTTTATTTGGTGCGAAAATGGGCAAAAATGAGGTTGCATTTTGTAATCAATTTTTCGGCAAAATGGTTGCAAATGGATAAAAATGTAAGAGGGGTGTCGAAGATATGACAAAAGTGCATAATGCGGGTGGTCGAGGGGGTCGGTTGGATAGATTGGTGGCCGCTGCTCACTTTTGTACTTTTTTGGTGCTAAATTTTGCCGATAAATTGAACAAGATTGCCACTTTTTTTCTATCTTTGCACCCAAGATTATAATATATGTATAAATAGCACAAATTATGGAAGCAATCGTTAAGACAAATTTGCAGTTGCCGGGTCAGACCGCTCACTATGTCGGTAAGGTACGCGATGTTTATAGCATCGAGGGTGACTATCTCGTAATGGTGGTGTCGGACCGTATTTCGGCATTTGATGTGGTGTTGCCAAAGGGTATTCCTTTCAAGGGCCAGGTGCCCAACCAAATCGCGGCTAAGTTCCTCGACGCAACCACCGACATCCTTCCTAACTGGAAAATCGCTACTCCAGACCCAATGGTTACCGTAGGTCACAAGTGCGAGCCTTTCAAGGTGGAGATGGTTATCCGTGGCTACCTTTCGGGTCACGCTTGGCGCGAGTATAAGGCTGGCAAGCGCGTAATCTGCGGTGTGGAGATGCCAGAGGGTATGGTCGAGAATCAGAAGTTCCCAACTCCAATCATCACCCCTACAACCAAGGCTGCAGAGGGTCACGACGAGGATATCTCGAAGGAGGAGATCATTGCTCAGGGTATCGTTTCGCGCGAGGACTACGAGCAGCTCGAGAAGTACACACAGGCTATCTTCCAGCGTGGTACCGAGATTGCTGCTAAGATGGGCTTGATTCTTGTTGATACAAAGTACGAGTTTGGTAAGAAGAATGGCGTAATCTACCTTATGGACGAGATTCACACTCCAGATTCGTCGCGTTACTTCTACGCTGAGAGTTACGAGGAGCGTCTTGCTAAGGGCGAGAAGCAGAAGCAGCTCTCGAAGGAGTTTGTTCGCGAGTGGCTTATGGCAAACGGCTTCCAGGGTCAGGATGGTCAGCAGGTGCCTGAGATGACTCCGGAGATTGTTTCGAGCATCACCGAGCGTTACATCGAGTTGTACGAGAATATCGTAGGCGAGAAGTTCGAGAAGGCTGAGTGCGACGATGTTGAGGCTCGTATCGCTAAGAATGTAACCGAGTTCTTGGCTACTTTGTAGTCTTAGGATTTTTAAATAAACCAGAAGGCTGCCCTTTTGCGGCAGCCTTTTTTTGAGATGACGCTATGAAGAATATTCTATTAGTTATACTTTGTGTGGCGACATTGGGCTTGGCTTCGTGTGGCACCACCGAGCGCGAGAGTGAGTTTGTGATTCTCTCGACCAACGATGTGCACGCCTCGCTCGATAATATGGCACGCCTCGCTACGGCGGTCAAGGAGTGCCGCGATACGGTATTTACCGTTGTGGTGGATGCGGGCGACCGTTGGACAGGTAATGCCTATGTCGATTTGGCAGAGGGTCGTTTGCCTATCATCCGACTGATGAATGCTATAGGTTACGATGTGGCTGCGTTGGGTAACCACGACTTCGACCCAGGTCAGCAGGCGCTTGATGGGGCAATCCGCAATGCTAAATTTCCTATCCTTTGCGCCAATATGACAAGCGAGGGCGAGTGGCTGCGAGGTGTTAAAGGTAGCAATCGCATCGTTACATCCGAAGGCATAGCAATCGACTTTGTGGGCGTGGTGACAAGCTACTCGAATGGTCATCCCGATGGCAACGACAATAATTTTGAGGGGCTCAAGTTCGAGGATCCGCAGGTTGTTGCCGAGCGTGAGTGTAACGCAAGCAATGGCGATGTGAAGGTGTTGCTCTCGCACATGGGCGACGACCGCGATATGGCTATGGCAAAGCGTTTTGGTGGCTACGATGTGCTTATCGGCGGTCATACGCATAAGGTGCTTGATACCCTTATAAATGGCACAACCATTGGCCAGACAGGCCGAAAAATGAAGGTTGTTGGCGCAACACGCGTGAAGATGCGAGGCAACAAGGTGGTTTCGGTGGAGTATGAGAATATTCCTCTGAAGGGCTATGCCGAGGATGCCGAGGTGAAGCAAATCATCAAGGAGATAGAGGAGAATCCTGCGCTGAAGGAGGTTGTGGGCTCGATGGCGCACTCGACAAATCACGTTGGACTCTGTAACTTGCAGACTAAAATCATCAAGGAAGCGGCCGATGCTGAGATAGGAATCTATCATCGTGGCGGAGTGCGAATTATCGAGGGCTTACCAAAGGGTGATATTACGGTGAAAGACCTCTTCGATAACGAGCCATTTTTCTCGCAAATACACCTTGTGGAGATGACTCCTTCGCAGCTGCGAAAATTGATTGTAGAGAAGTATAACGACACGGTAAATGCTAAAGAGTCGCACGTTGTAGACCTCTATGCCACAACACCTTACACGATTATTACCGACGAGAATGATATGGCTTACGATGTGGAGTTTCCGCGACTGGTGGAGGGCCGAAAATATAAGATTGCTGTGGCTGATTATGTGGCACGCAACTACGCCCATTTCGAGTGCGAAAACGAGGTGCGTTTGCCTCTCTTAGTCTACGATTTGGATAAGGCCTATTTCGAGAAAAACTCGCCAGTGCGCATCTCGAACGAGTCGCTACAAAAGGTGATTGTTCGCAAAAAACGATAAAAAGAGTAGCAAAGTGGTAAATTTTCATTACCTTTGCACTCTGTGCAATAAAATTAAAGGCTAATGGCCAATGGCTAATAGCTAATAGCTGAAAATTAAACAAAGAAATATATGGCAGTAGAATTGAAAGATTTGACCAAGAGCGATGAGAACTATTCGCAGTGGTACAACGACCTTGTTGTAAAGGCAGGTTTGGCCGAGAATTCGGCAGTGCGTGGTTGTATGGTTATTAAGCCTTACGGCTATGCTATTTGGGAGAAGATGCACGAGGTATTGGACGGTATGTTCAAGGAGACAGGTGTGCAGAACGCTTACTTCCCACTCTTCATCCCTAAGTCGTTCTTCTCGAAGGAGGCTAACCACGTTGAGGGCTTCGCAAAGGAGTGCGCCGTGGTTACTCACTACCGTTTGAAGAATGACGAGAATGGCAAGGGTATCGTAGTAGACCCTGCAGCTCGCTTGGAGGAGGAGTTGATTGTTCGTCCTACATCGGAGACTATTATTTGGAACACATACAAGGGTTGGATTAACTCCTATCGCGACCTTCCAATCCTCTGCAACCAGTGGGCTAACGTAGTTCGTTGGGAGATGCGTACCCGTTTGTTCCTTCGCACTGCAGAGTTCTTGTGGCAGGAGGGTCACACCGCTCACGAGACTCGCGAGGAGGCAGAAGCAGAAGCATTGCAGATGATTAAGGTCTACCAGAAGTTTGCCGAGGAGTGGTTGTGCTTGCCAGTTATCGTAGGTCACAAGTCTCCAAACGAGCGTTTTGCAGGTGCTGAGGATACCCTCACCATCGAGGCGTTGATGCAGGATGGTAAGGCTTTGCAGAGCGGAACTTCGCACTTCCTTGGTCAGAACTTTGCTAAGGCATTCGACGTTAAGTACGCTAACCGCGAGGGTAAGCTCGAGTATGTATGGGCTACATCATGGGGTGTTTCTACCCGTTTGATGGGTGCTTTGATTATGGCTCACTCGGACAACAACGGTTTAGTATTGCCTCCGAAGTTGGCTCCGACACAGGTTGTAATCGTTCCTATCTACAAGGGCGAGGAACAGTTGGCTGCTGCGCGTGCTAAGATGAACGAGATTGCCGACGCTTTGAAGGCTAAGGGCGTACGCGTTAAGGTTGATGACCGCGACAATGTTCGTGCAGGCTTCAAGTTTGCTGAGTACGAGCTTAAGGGTGTACCTGTACGCCTTGCACTCGGTCAGCGCGACCTTGCAAACGGCACTATCGAGTTGGCTCGTCGTGATACTCTCACCAAGGAGACCGTATCGCAGGAGGGTCTTATCGACTACGTAGTAAACTTGCTCGACGAGCAGCAGAAGAATATATTCCAGAAGGCTCTCGACTATCGTAACTCTATGATTACCAAGGTTGATACTTGGGAGGAGTTTGTTGAGGTATTGAACACCAAGGGTGGTTTCATTTCGGCACACTGGGATGGTACACCTGAGACCGAGCAGGCTATCAAGGAGGCTACCAAGGCAACTATTCGTTGTATTCCTTTGGATGTTGAGCCTGAGGAGGGTAAGTGTATCTTCACCGGCAAGCCATCGCACAACCGAGTTCTTTTTGCTAAGAGCTACTAATATGCGACGAATAGCGTTTGCGATAGCGATATTGTTTCTTGCTTTGCCTGTTGTAGCAAAGCCGAAGATTAAGAGTCAGTGGCGAGGTGCGCGTGTTGCGTACCTCGGCGACTCTATAACCGATATACGTCAGGTGGAGAAGGGTTCAAACGACACCTATTGGGTATATCTCGAGAAGTTGCTCGGTACCGACTCTTTTGTCTATGGCATCAGCGGTCACGAGTGGAAGCATATTCCGGGTCAGACCGACAAGTTGTTCAAGGAGCACGCCGATGAGGTCGATGTGATAATGATTTTTGTCGGCACCAACGACTACAACGCAAGCGTTCCGCTTGGTGAGTGGTACTCGGAGGATGTTGTCGAGGTTGAGGTTACGGGCCCTCGAGGTTCGAAGTCGGGCGTGATGGCCGAGCGCAAGAAGCGCACTATCCTTATGGATAACAACACCTATCGTGGTCGCATCAATATTGCAATGTCGAAGTTAAAGGAACTCTATCCAACCAAGCAGATTATCCTGCTCACGCCAATTCATCGTGGCGATGCCTTTCTTTCGGATAGGAATATTCAGCCCGACGAGCTATACGCAAATGGCGTAGGCGAGTATATCGATGCCTATGTCGAGGCGGTGAAGGAGGCTGGCAATGTGTGGGCCGTGCCTGTCATCGACTTGAACTCCATCTGCGGCCTCTATCCGTTGGCAAAGTCGAGCGAGCCTTATTGGCGTAGACCATCGCTCGAGATGAGCAAGAAATCGGGTAAACGACGTATCGACCGCCTTCACCCGAATAGTGCAGGACATATGCGTATGGCGCAGACGTTGGCATATCAGTTGTTGGGCTATCCAGCCAAATTAGATTAAAAATGGAGAGCAACACTACAGATACAAGAACTAAACAGATATACCGAGTAACCTTGCTCGGTATGTTTGTCAATATGGCTCTTTTCGCCTTCAAACTCGTGGCGGGTATTGTGGGCCGAAGTGGCGCTATGGTTGCCGATGCAATACATTCTGCATCCGATTTTACCACCGATATTGTAGTGTTGGCGTTTGTTCGCATTAGTGCCAAGCCGCGTGACGACGACCATAAGTGGGGACACGGCAAGTACGAAACACTCGCTTCGCTCATTATTGGTCTGGCACTCTTTGCTGTAGGTGTCGAAATTTTGATTGATAGTGCCGACAAGATAAAGGCCTTTGCCGAGGGTGTTGTCTTGCCTCGTCCAGGTGTGATTGCTATCGTTGCTGCGGCACTCTCGATTGTCGTGAAGGAGGCGTTGTACAGGTGGACTGTCCGTGTGGGTAAGAGGGTCGAAAGCCCTTCGGTGGTGGCAAATGCGTGGCACCATCGTAGCGATGCACTCTCTTCGATAGGAGCATTGCTAGGTATTGGTGCGGCCTATTTCCTCGGCGAGAAGTGGCGCATTGCCGACCCTATAGCTGCTATTGTGGTGGCTGCTCTTATTATTAAGGTATCTATCGACCTCTGTCGCACAGCTCTTGCCGAGTTGCTCGAGAAGAGTCTGCCGAAGGCGGTCGAGGAGGAGATACTGTCTATAATATTGGCAACACCTAATGTCTATAAACCGCATAATCTCCGCACCCGCCGTATCGGTGCCGATATAGCCATTGAGGTGCATATCCGTGTGGCGGGCGATATGACTGTTAATGACTCGCACGAAATCTCCAAGACTATCGAGCGAACTTTGCGACAGCGTTTTGGTGAGCGCACAGCGGTGGCCATTCATATAGAACCCCTCAAGTAAAAAATCGTTCTGATGAGTTCTTTTTGCACGAGTCTGCGGATAGCAAAATGCTCACATACGTTAAAGTATGCTCCGCTTTCGCTCCCTAGCCTCGCACAAAAATAATCTCATCATTTACGATTTTTTGGCAGGAAGTTCTGATTGGCTCTTTTTGCACGAGTGCGTCGGACTCCAAAATGCTCACTAGTTCCACCACCCTTTACAAGCGAAATTTTGTCGAAAAATGCTCTAATGGTGTAAAAATAAGTGCAAATTCACCGCCTCGTTTGGTCGATTCACCGATTTGGGGCGGAGTGTCGAAAAAAAGTCCAAATCCTATTCAAATAGTGTTCTGGGCACTATTTTTGCAGAAATTCGCCTCTAAGTGGTATAGGAAGAGGCGGTTACGACGATTTGGAAATCTTGCAAAAACTATATATCTTTCGGTCGAGAAGATGTCGCAAAAAAGACATTCTCCTTGAAGAATTAACGAGAAGTTTAACTAAAAAATTATTTGCCTATCGAAAAAAATCGACTCTTTAAACCATTTTTTATTTAAGAAAGGAGAAGAGTATGAAAGGTACAATGTTGAGCGATCGGACCTTGTTAGAGCAGTATCAGCAGGGTAATCGTGAAGCCATTTCTCAGCTTTTGGAGCGCCACTCACGCCGCTTGCGCGACTATATGCGTATGTTGGTTAAGGATAACGACGTGGCAGACGACCTCATGCAGGAGGTACTCATAAAGGTTGTTAAGGTTATAGACGAGGGTCGCTATACTGACAAAGGCCGATTCCTGCCGTGGTTGTTGCGCATAGCACACAACAGAGTGTTGGACTACTTCCGCGCAAACAAGCAGGTTAAGACCGTGAGTGAGTCGAGTGCCGGTTTCGATGTTTTGGGCAGTAAGAACTTCGCTGAACCTTCGATAGAGGATAATATCATATCGGAGCAGTTGGCCGACGAAGTACGTTCGTTAGTGGAGATGCTACCCGAGGAGCAGCGCGAGGTTGTTCGTATGCGCTACTACGAGGGCCTGAGTTTCAAGGAGATAGCCGAGCGTACAGGGGTGGGCATCAACACCGCACTTGGTCGTATGCGCTATGCGCTAATCAATATGCGACAGATGATTAAGGATAAAAAATTGGTTCTTTGCTAATTTTTATGCAATAAAATACTCGCTGCTTCCGTTCTTAAGGTAGAAAGTGAAAATCATCATTAAACACCTTGCCTATGGAGCAGACTGACAATCGAGTATTACACCATGTCTGTGAAGAGGAACTTTTTCTCTCGCAAGTAATTTGCGGAGACGCGGAACTTCTCTATCTAGATTCGTTCCTACATTCGGTTCTTCGGGAGCAGGCATAAGAGGGTTAATTTGTGGGAGGGGAGCGTCAGCTCCCCTTTTTTGTAAAAATCATTCTGATTGGCTCTTTTTGCACGAATGCTGTGGACGCCAAAATGCTCACATAGGCTTACTATTTTTACTAGATCTCTCTAATCTCTCTAAATTCCTTAATTTCTCAAAAAAATCTTTCGACTCTCGACTCTCGACTCACGACTTTTTGCTATCTTTGCAGAAAAGAAACAAACAAGAATAAAATATGAGCAATTTTTCGGAACTTAAAGCAGTAGTTGAGCAGGCGTGGGAGAATCGCGCAATGCTCGAGCAGGAGGATGTAAAGGCCGTTATTCGTGCCGTTGTGGAGGCTGTCGACAAGGGCGAGCTTCGCACTGCCGAGCCAATCGACCTCGAGAAGAGCGAGTGGCAGGTGAATGAGTGGGTCAAGAAGGCTATTATTATGTACTTCCCAATCCAAAAGATGCGCACAATGCGCGCCGGCGAGTTGGAGTGGTACGACAAGATTGACCTCAAGCACGATTACGAGGCACTCGGCGTGCGCGTTGTGCCTCACGCAATGGCTCGCTACGGAGCCTATATCGCTCCTGGCGCAGTGCTTATGCCATCGTATGTAAATATTGGTGCCTATGTCGATACGGGTACTATGGTAGACACTTGGGCTACCGTTGGCTCGTGCGCACAGATTGGCAAGCACGTTCACCTCTCGGGCGGCGTCGGCATTGGTGGCGTGTTGGAGCCAGTGCAGGCAGCACCTGTAATTATCGAGGACAACTGCTTCATTGGCTCACGTGCAATCATCGTTGAGGGTGCTCACGTTTGTCGCGAGGCTGTTATCGGCTCGAACACCGTTATCACCGGCTCGACCCACATCATCGACGTTACGGGCGAGGAGCCTGTAACCTATAAGGGTTATGTTCCGGCTCGTTCGGTGGTTATCCCGGGCACCTATCCGAAGAAGTTCCCTGCAGGTGAGTTTAATGTGGCGTGCGCCCTCATCATCGGTAAACGCAAGGAGTCTACCGACAAGAAGACTACCTTGAACGATGCTTTGCGCGACTTTGGCGTGCAGGCTTAATAGAGTAGGTAGTATCGGTCATCTTTTTAAAGACGAAAATAATGGATAGACGAGATTTTCTGAAGCGTAGCAGTGGCTTGGTTGTAGGCGGCCTTGCGCTGAACTTGTTGGGCGGTTGCGCCGAGCCTTCTACCCCCGAAACGTTGAAGGCGGGCAACATCAAAGAGTCGTACCAGACGCAGGTGCTGGTGCTTGGAGGTGGCCCTGCGGGTGTGTGTGCGGCCATCGCAGCGGCACGTCAGGGCGTGAAGGTGATGATTGTCGAGCAGGGTGGTGCCTTGGGCGGTATGGCGACACTTGGTGTGGTTGCGCCATTTATGACCTGCTACGACACCACGGGTGAGCAGATGATTATCAAGGGTATCTTCGAGGAGATTGTAGATAGAATGGTTGCGCTCGGTGGTGCTTTGCATCCGAGCGGAATCCGCAAGACAACTTGCTACTCGGCGTGGATTACCGATGGTCACGACCACCTTACGCCATTCGATGCCGAGACTTTGAAGTATGTCTTGGATACAATGTGTGCCGAGGCGGGTGTTAAGGTGCTCTTCCACGCAAACTTCGTGAATCCGATACTTTCAGGCGATAAGGCTGTTGGAGCTGTTATCCTGACAAAGGGCGGTTTAGAAGCTGTCAGAGCAAATGTTGTGATTGACTGTACGGGCGACGGAGATTATGCTGCAAGGGCTGGTGCACCTACCGAGTTCGGAAATAGCAGAACGGGTAGAGTGCAACCTTCGACCCTCTTCTTCCATATAAATAATGTGGAGTCGCGACTGCTCGAGCAGGATGTCGAGTCGAAGCTCCACACCTTCCGCAAGATTGATGGCGTGAGCCACCGTGCGCTCCATTGGCATGTGTTGAAGGCTGTCGAGAATGGCGATTGGGATATATCGCGTCGCTCGGTAAATATCTATAAGGGTGTGCGCGATGATGAGTGGGCGGTCAATACTACGCGTATTGCGCGTGTGGATGCCACCTCTTCAGAGGATCTTACTCGTGGCGAGATTGAGGGACGCCGTCAGGTGAAGATGGTTATGGACTTCTTCCATAAGTATGTGCCCGGCTGCAAGAATGCTACATTGAAGTGCACCGGCTCAACGCTCGGAATACGCGAGTCGCGACATATTTTGGGCGATTATATTCTTCAGGTAGATGACCTGCTCAATGGCGTGGTGTCGGATGATGCGGTGCTGGTAGCCTCCAATTCGGTGGATGTTCACGGTCGTTTGTCGGACAACTCTACCGAGTATATAACCGTGCAGAATGGTCGTTGGTATGGTGTTCCATATCGTTCGCTTGTGCCGCAAGTAGTAGATAATCTGCTTGTTGCAGGTCGTGCGCTCTCGGCCACTTCGGATGCGGCTGGTGCAGTGCGCGTGATGCCTCCGTGTATGGCTATGGGTCAGGCGGCAGGTGTCGCTGCGGCTCTTGCAGTGAAGGGCGGTACAACGCCTCGAAATGTCGATCCTCTTCACCTTCGTAAAGTGTTACTCGAAAACGGAGTATTCTTGGGCTGATTATGATATACCACCTTGATATAACCGCTTCGACCAACGACGACGCTCGCGACGAGAAGTATCGCGAGGGCGATGTCGTGTGGGCCGATTTTCAGACCGCAGGGCGTGGTCAGCGAGGTCACGTGTGGCATAGCTGCAAGGGCGAGAACCTAACCTTTTCGGTGGTGCTCGAGCCTACGTTTGTGGCTATAACCGAGCAGTTTGCGGTGTCGGAGGTGGTGGCGTTGTCGCTTGTGGATATGCTCTCGGAGTATGGCATCGAGGCGAAGATAAAGTGGACGAACGACATATACGTTGGCGACAAGAAGTTGGTGGGCATACTTATTGAGCATTCGCTCTCGGCCACCTCGTTGCGTCGCACGATTGTGGGTGTGGGCATAAATGTGAATCAGCGCGAGTTCGACCCTTCGATTCCAAATCCAGTCTCGATGGCGCAACTGCTTGGAAAAGAGTTGAATGCGGAGAAGGTTTTGCAGTGCTTTTTGAAGCATTTGCAAGAAAATTATGAGCTTTTGCGTAAAATTAAAAACTCTCAACTCTCAACTCTCAACTCTCAACTTAATAGCGATGATGCACTGCATCAACGATATAACAGCCTGTTGTATCGCAAGAATGAATATCACACCTACGCCTTGCCGAGTGGCGAGAGGTTTAGAGCGAAAATCCTCGGCACAGCATCTTCGGGTGCACTCCGCCTCGAGAACGAAAAAGGCAAAACAAAAGAATATCTCTTCAAAGAGGTGGAGTTTGTGATTTTTTAATTATCTTTGTAGGGCAAAGGCTATTAGCCACTGCGATAAAGTAGAGCTTAACAACTAAAACTATAAAACTATGTCAAACATTCCTACTGAATTGAAGTATTCGAACGACCACGAGTGGTGTCGAGTAGAGGGCGAGTACGCCTATGTTGGTATCACCGATTTCGCGCAGAGCGAGTTGGGAGATATCGTATTTGTGGATATCCAGAGCGAGGGCGAGACCTTGGCCGCTGGCGATATCTTTGGTACAATCGAGGCGGTAAAGACCGTTTCGGATGCCTTCACACCAGTTTCGGGCGAGGTTGTAGAGGTTAACCCTGCAATCGACGCCGACCCTGCGCTTGTAAACAAGGATCCATACGGCGAGGGCTGGATGGTGAAGATTAAGATGTCGGCCCCGGAGGAGGTTGAGGCGTTGTTGTCGGCCGACGACTATGCTGCATTTATTGCAAAGTAGAAGAACCGAGTGAACTAAAGCGAGCCCTGTGTCCATAGGACTCGCTTTTTTCGAATGAATAAACCAACAAACTTATAAAAAGAATGAGAAGATTATTTCTATCATTGATTCTCTCCTTGTTTGTCGTTGTGGTGGCCTCTGCCGAGGCGATATCGAACTACAAGGAGTTGCTCGCCTTTGCCAAGGCGGTAAATAAGGAGGCCGATATATCGATGTGGCTCAACGAGAAGGGCGAGGTATGCTTCGATGCCGACATCGATATGAAGAAGGGTAAGAAGTTCCCGAAGATTCTCAAGTACGATGGCGTGATTGATGGTTGTGGCCACAAGCTCTACAACTGGAACACCAAGGGCGCTCTCATCCATAGCCTTGGAACGAAGGGTGTGCTTAAGAATCTCACCATCGATAACAGCTGTCTTCTTTCGGTCAAGACTGCGATGAACGACAAAACCGAGTTAGTATCATTCCTTGTCTGCGTCAACCGTGGTCAGATCATCAACTGCGTGAACAATGGTAATATCGAGCACGTAGGCGAGGAGGCGTACAAGCAGGTCTATATCGGAGCTATTGCAGCACACAACTTGAATATTGTTCATCAGTGTAAGAATACGGGTAATATCTCCTCGCGCTTCAACTTCACCAACCACGCAGGTGGTATGAGCCTTCGTCTTGGAGGTCTTGTAGGTACTTGCTATGGTAAGTCGTTGAGCGGCTCGACAATCTCCTACTGCGAGAATACGGGTAACATCTCATTTATGGGTGACTATCCGAGCAACAATGTTGGCGGTATCGTGGGCGAGGCTGCAAAGCTCACAGTAAAGTATTGTATCAACCGCGGTAATGTGGTGGCTGTAGGTATGCCTATCACAACCCCTAAAGTAAAGGGTTGCTGCCGTCTTGGTGGTATCACAGGTTGGTCAAATGTCGATCTTCTCTGCTGCGACAACTTCGGTGCAGTATCGGTTTCGGGTGCACAGGAGGCTTGGGTTGCGGGTATTATCGCTCGTCCAAACTCACCTATGAATATCGTAAACTGCAGCAACTATGGCAAGATTCTCGGCAATGTGTCGGCTGGAGCTTATGTAGGCGGTATATTCGCCTATTCGGTTGTTAATCCTTACATCTGTAACTGCTCGAACTTTGGTGCAGTTACCAGCGAGAATCAGCAGAATGCCGGTTGGGCCGGAGGTATAGGTGCGGTGATTCAGTCGCGCAAGGGCCTTACTCGTGGCGCTGTGGTTCGTGACTGTATGAACTATGCTCAAATCGTAAATAAGTCTACTCATAAGCATGCTTGCACAGCAGGTGTCGTGGGTTATGTATCGGGTCGTGCCGACAAGGGTAAGCCGGTGGTCAAGGCTCGTGTGATTGACTGTGGAAATATGGGCAAGTTTGCTGGTGCTGTTACATCGCGTTCGAATTCGATCGTGGGTTACCACCGCACTGCCGATGTCGTGGGCAAGCGTTACGACGATATGGCAAAGGCTGTGAAGCCACTCCAGGACGGAACAAATGTCTATGGCCGCGTAACCGACAATAACGGAATGCCTGTAGAGGGCGTTGTTGTTAGCGATGGCGAGCAGTGCGTTAAGACCAACGTGAATGGCGAGTACCAGATGAAGAGCGACATGAAGAAGGTTCGCTTTGTAACCATCTCGGTACCTTCGGCATACGAGATTCCTATGCGCGACAATCGTCCGCAGTTCTTCCGCCGAGTGCTTCGCTACTCGATTGCGGCTCGTGCCGACTTTGTCATCAACAAGCGCGAGAATGCGAGCGATAACTTTGTGCTTGCGATGATCGGCGACCCTCAGACTCGTGGTCTCAAGACCGACAAGTCTACCGAGCGTTTCCGCGATAAGATTCTCACCGATGTTAAGGCTTTGCAGGAGAAGGAGGGTAAGGAGATGTACGCAATATGCCTTGGCGACCTTGTCTATAACTGGATGTGGACATACGACGACTATGTTGATGTGTTGGGTAAGGCGTCGTTGCCAATGATTAGCGTTATCGGTAATCACGACGTAGATCAGCGCACCCTCTTCGACTCTAAGTTGGGTATTCCATATTTCGAGGCATATCTTGCACCTGAGAACTACTCGTTCAACATCGGCAAGATGCACTTCGTGGTGGTCAACAGCATCGACTATCGTCGTGCATCGGACAAGGCTCACTATAAGGAAGGTATGGAAGAGCACACCATCAAGTGGCTTGAGAACGACTTGAAGTTCGTTCCGAAGGAGTCTACCATCGTGCTTTGCAGCCACGCGCCTCTCTTCAAGGAGCGTAAGAACTACAATGAGAAGAATGTAAACTACGATAAGTACACCGCGCTTCTTGCTCAGTACAACAAGGTCTACGCTTGGTCGGGACATACCCATCAGAACTACCACTTCAACTATGCGCAGGCTTCGGACAAGAAGTATGAGTCGTTGAAGAATATTGAGTCGATTGTTGTTGGTCGTTGCATCGGTCAGATCCGCCTCAACCGCGAGCTCAATGTCGATGGTACACCTAACGGCTATATGGTTGCCGAGGTGAATGGTGATTCGATGCAGTGGTACTACAAGACCGTAGGTCAGGAGCGCGACCACCAGATTCGTATCTATAGCCCTGTTCGCACCAGCAGCCAATATGTCAAGGCTATCGTGTGGAACCACTCCGAGTCGTGGAGCACACCTGAGTGGTGGGAGAATGGCGTGAAGGTTGCCGATATGCAGCTCTTGACCAAGGAGCACGACCTCGACTATCTGAAGATTTACGCACAGCACGGTGAGCAGAAGCTTGGTGCAACCGAGCGTAAGTACTCCAAGCCATCGAAGGTGCCGTTTATGTTCCGTGCGACACCTACCGAGGGTGCTCGTTCGGGCGAGGTGCGCGTAACCGACAACTTTGGTGTAACCTACATTCAGCCAGTTAGCTGGTAGGAGATAGCATCATAAATTCAAGTAGGAGGGCCGAGAAATATTTCGGCTCTCCTACTTTTTTGGCGTGTGTTTTGCAATGTTGTAGGGTGAAGTTATAAAGGTATTAACAACTAAAAAACTACAACTATGAAAAATTCAACGGTATCGGTCCTCTCGTTGTTGGGAGGTATGGTGATTGGTTCGGCTTTGGCCTTGGCGTTTACTCCGAAGACGGGCGCCGAGATGCGTAGCTTGGTGCGTAATTTTGTAACCGACGAGATTAAGAAGCTCCGCAAAGGTTGCCACGAGGGCGATGCGGAGTGCGAGTGCGGTTGCGATAAAGAGTAGCAGCGATGCAGGCGCATCATTCGCTATTCGCCGCTCTCACCATCGTTGTTTTGGCGGTACTGGTGGCTGCACTGCTCTTTGTAGCGGCGCTAGTTACGTGGTTGGCAGAGTTGATGGGTACGCTCATCATACCCTGCCTTCTTGTAGGTCTGCTTTTTGCGTTACTTGCTATTATTATATATAAGGTAACACTCCGCCAAACCATACGCGAAACCGAAGAACAGCTCGGCTTGGTCTACGACGTGGCAAAGGTGGTGAATGTGGCACTCAAAAGAGTGGCCTCGGTCTTGGATGCCCTCTTGGGTAGGTAGAGCAGACGAATGCAAAAGAATAGGGTGCCCGATTGGACACCCTATTGGTTTTTCTTGTGTGAGATGGACTACAAGTTGTCCTTCTCGATATCCATAAAGTAGCGGTAGGTACCCACCTTCAACTCTACGGTAGCAGGCTCGTCGCAAACTACGATACCGCGTGGGTGAGTCTGGATAGCCGAAGCGGTGTAAACGTGCGAGTAAGCACCCTCGATGCAGTGGTGCAAAGCCATAGCCTTCTTGTGACCGAATGCAAGGATGATAACCTCCTTAGCAGCCAATACGGTAGCAACACCCACCGACATAGCCTGCTTAGGCACCTTGTTTACGTCGTTGTCGAAGAATCGCGAGTTAACGAGCAAAGTGTCGTAGGTCAAAGTCTTCACGCGAGTGCGCGAGTTGAGCGACGAGAATGGCTCGTTGAAAGCCAAGTGGCCGTCCTCACCAATACCACCCAAGAACAAATCGATACCGCCTGCAGCAACAATCTTAGCCTCGTACTCCTCGCACTCCTTTGCCAAGTCTGGTGCGTTACCGTTGAGGATGTTGATGTTTGCTGGGTTGATATCAACGTGCTTGAAGAAGGTGTTGTGCATAAACGAGTGGTAGCTCTCTGGGTGCTCCTCAGGCAAACCTACATACTCGTCCATGTTGAAAGTTACAACATTCTTGAACGATACCTTACCCTGCTTGTAGAGCTCGATGAGGTGTGCATAGGTTGTGAGTGGAGTAGAGCCTGTAGGCAAACCAAGTACGAAGCGGCCACCTGCAGCCTCCTTCTCGTTGATGCGCTTTACGATGTACTCTGCAGCCCAACGGCCTGCGTTCTGCTGATTCTCCTGAATAATAAGTCTCATAATCTTTCTGTTATTTTAATTGTTAAAACATCTTTACAAATACTTCGATTGCCTGATACTCTGCCATACCGAGTGCGTTGTACTGGTTTGCAGTGGTCTGTGTGCGGTCCTCGCTACGCTGCCAGAACTCGCGTGGGTCGTCGCCAGGGAATGGCACGATATCCTTCTGCGAGAGGTGACGATAGATGGCGTGACGCTTTGCAATCATCTCGTTTGGCGAGAGAGGCACTGCCATATCTACCGAACCGAGATCCCACTCCATCCAAGCTCCACGATAGAGCCAGAGGTGACACTCCTTGAACCACTCATCGTCCTTAACCACCTCGATAGCCTCGAGTACAATCTCGATGCAGGTGCGGTGTGTTCCGTGAGGGTCTGACAAGTCGCCCGCAGCATAAATCTGGTGAGGCTTAACCTCGCGCAACAACTTAGCCACGATGTTGATATCCTCCTCGGTGAACGGACTCTTGCGGATGCCGCCAGTCTCGTAGAACGGAAGGTTGAGGAAGTGTGCGTTGGTGTCTGGGTTGAGGCCGAACGAACGCACTGCAGCGCGTGCCTCGGCACGACGCAATGAGCCCTTGATATTGAGCAACTCGCGTGGCTCAGGCTCGCCTGCACACTTACTCTTGATAATAGCCTCGACCTTTGCAAAGTCGTCGGCATAGCCCAACTCGTGTGCAACGTCGATGTTCTGCAATACCACGTCGTCGTGTACGGCCACATTACCCGAGGTCTCGTATGCAACGTGAACGTTGTGTCCCTGCTCTACGAGGCGGATGAATGTACCACCCATCGAGATAACATCGTCATCTGGGTGTGGCGAGAAGATCAACACATTCTTTGGGAATGGAGTAGACTTAACCGGACGTGTCGAGTCGTCAGCATTTGGCTTGCCACCTGGCCAGCCGGTGATGGTGTGCTGAAGATCGTTGAATACGTCGATGTTGATTTGGTCGTATGTACGGCCCTGCTCCAACAACTCGCCCAACGAATTCTCGATATAGTCCTTGTGTGTAAGCTTCAAGATTGGCTTGTTTACCACGCCGCACAACCATACTACAGCCTTGCGGGTGAACTTAGGAGTCCACTGGCATGAGCCTACCAACCAAGGGGTCTGTACGCGAGTGAGCTGCGATGCTGCGCCCTCGTCGATAACTACCTCGATATTGTCGTGCAACTGCAAGTGCGATGCCGGAATCTGCTCGGTGATGCCACCCTCGACAATGGCATTTACGATGCTAGCCTTATCCTCGCCCCACGCCATCAAGATGATGCGCTCGGCACCCAAGATGGTGTTGATACCCATTGTGATAGCCATCTTTGGAGTGTTCTCCAAACCGTGGAAACCGCCCGACTGCACCTTGCGGCTCTTGTACGATAGCTGTACAAGGCGAGTGTTCGACTTCACGTGTGAGCCAGCCTCGTTGAAGCCAAGCTGTCCTTGCTCGCCTACGCCGATAATCATCAGGTCAATCTTCTCCTTGCAGTAGTTTGCACAGAATGCAGGCAACTCCTCGCGAGGGAGTGTTCCGTCAGGGAAGTTGATATTCTCTGGACGGATGTCGATGTGGTCGAGCAACTCCTCGTGAATACGATAGTTGCGACTCTGCTTCTCGGTCGGAAGAATAGGGTAGAACTCGTCGAGGCTGTATACCGCAACATTTGCGAAACTAACCTCGCCCGCTTTGTAGCGCTTTACAAGTTCGCGGTAAAGACCTATAGGGGTCTTTCCTGTTGTGAGTCCCAGTACGAAAGGTCTTTCGCCCTGGTGGGCCTTGATGGCTGCCACAATCGCGTCAGCCACATATTGCACACCTTCGTACTCGCTTTCGTAAGCCTGCGTTGCAATCTTCTCGTAACGCTGTGTGAGGTCTTTGAATGCAGCATCGGCAATCAAGCCTCCATCCTTTGGCAATGCGTACTTGCTGTTCATTTTGTATGTTTTATTAGGTTTTAAGGTCTTTTACTCCTCCGACTCGGCCATAGTGTGGTATACGTTTACCACATCGTCGTCCTCCTCCAACTTCTCAACGAGCTTCTCTACAGCCTCACGACCTGCTGCGTCGAGCTCCTTGGTGTCGGTTGGAATGCGAACCGACTCTCCCGATACAATCTCGTAACCCTGGTCGTCGAGCCACTTCTGAATAGCACCGAACGACTCGTATGGAGCATAAACATTGATGCCATCCTCCTCAACATAGAACTCGTCTACGCCAAGGTCGATCATCTCGAGCTCGAGTTCCTCAGGATCTACACCCTCAGCCTTGAACTTGAATACACACTTGTGCTCAAACATGAAGCCTACCGAACCCGAGTTGCCGAGTGTACCACCGCACTTGTTGAAGTACATGCGGATATTTGCTACGGTACGGTTGGTGTTGTCGGTAGCAGTCTCAACCAATACTGCGATACCGTTAGGGCCGTATCCCTCGTAGATTACCTCCTTGTAGTCAGCAGCATCCTTGTCGGTTGCACGCTTGATAGCACGCTCCACATTCTCCTTAGGCATATTCTCAGCCTTAGCATTCTGCATAAGGATACGAAGACGGGTGTTTGCCGATGGATCGCTACCACCTGCCTTAACTGCCATCTCAATCTCCTTACCAATCTTTGTGAAGACACGAGCCATATGACCCCATCTCTTCATCTTTCTCGCTTTGCGATACTCAAATGCTCTTCCCATAATGTTTTTCTTTTTTATTGTTTGTAAATTAACTTATCTCTTCGTTGCTCTGTAAATCGTTCCGATTGACTCTTTTTGCACTGCTCTTCGGTCTCCAAACTCCTCACATAGGCTAACTATGCTGCGGGTTTGTTGCCTCGTTTAGCACAAAAATAGTCTAATCGCCTCCGATTTCACCTTTGTGGAGTAATTCTAATTCTGCATTTTGCATTCTGCATTTTGCATTTTGCATTTTGCATTTTGCATGCAGTGGAATTACATTCCACTTCCAACCTACAAAGATAGAAAAAAAAGGACTAAAATTCAACTTTTGACAAGAAAAATTAACTCTTGTTAAATGTTTGCAATGCGGATACGTGTCAATGTGCTTCGATAGATTATTGGAAATACCGAAGAAATATCTTCACACACAGCATTTTGTGGTGAAAGAAATTGCTTTTTGGAATGTGAATTTCGATTAAGAGATTAATCGGAGGAGACAAAAGTATAATTCTAATGTTACGCTAGTGTATTCGAACGGCTGCCGCAGTCGAGAGGTGACCAAACGAGATAAATGTGCAGAAAGCCGTAGGCTTGTTGTCTTAATTGAAATGCGTCGTCAAACCTGTTTGAACGAAAGAATTTCGATTAAGATAACTATAGTTGCATAGCAACTTTGCACATTTAAAATAGAGCAGACAAGTCGCCCGAGACGCCACCAGCTGACCGAATCCCTCTCTTTCCGACAAAAAAAGCAGCGATGAAAATCATCGCTGCTTTGCTGGCGGAAAGAGAGGGATTCGAACCCCCGGACCCGTGAAGATCAACGGTTTTCAAGACCGCCGCATTCGACCACTCTGCCATCTTTCCGGGTGCAAAGGTACTACCTTTTTTCGGTTTTGCAAAATTTTTAGGAAAAAGTTGATAAAATTGTGCTTAAAACCCTGTCATATGTGCCTAATTTTGGCTCTTTCAATGATGCAAGATTCGTTCTATTTTGGCTGCACGAAATGACAAAATTGTTTTGTGGGTCGATATTGCTAAATTTTCCTATTAACTATTGTTAATTCGCGATATAATTACTATCTTTGCGCCGAAAATAGGTGTGTGCCTAGCACGCAAGGAAATTAATCAATACAAAATAACAATTTGTTAACTTTTTAATTATTCAAAAAACACTATGAAAAATCTTTTTAAGATGACATTGGTTCTTGCAGCTGCTGCGTTGACCCTCACAGGTTGCGACTGCTTCAAGAAGATGGCGAAGAACCGTTCGGAGCTTACCATCACTTGTACTCCGGATGTTCTCGTGTTGAACAACGGCAAGGTAGCTGCTGACATCACAGCAGAGATTCCTGCAAAGTACTTCGACAAGAAGGCTGCGTTGAAGGTTACTCCTGCTCTCGTTTACGAGGGAGGCGTTACTAAGGGCAACACTCTCCTCCTCCAGGGCGAGAAGGTTCTCGACAACGGTATGCTCGTAAAGAAGGGCGAGGCTCTCTCGATCAAGCGTCACGTAGAGTTCGCTTACACTCCTGCAATGCAGAACAGCAGCCTCGTACTCATCGTTGAGGTTAAGTGCAAGAGCGGTAAGTGCAAGGAGTTCACTCTCATCAACGCTAACACTGGTGAGGTTCTTGGCGCAGACACTAAGCTCACTCCAGCAGAGTATGGTTTGACCATTGCTAAGGGTATCAACACCTTGCAGGGTGACCTCGATTTCTCGGAGGCTATGCAGACTGCAGCTAACAACTACAAGCGTGTAACTACTGTTGTAACTAAGGCTGACATCGTTTACAAAATCAACTCGTCGCGCGTAGCTAAGAAGGCTGTTGCAACTGAGGAGTTGAAGTCGTTGAAGGCTGGTGTTGAGGCTAACAAGACTAACGACCGTGTAGCACAGTCGCTCTATGTTAATGGTTACGCTTCGCCAGATGGTCCTGAGAAGTTCAACGACAAGTTGTCGGAGCAGCGTTCGAAGACTGGTTTGAAGGCTGTTGAGAAGTTGCTTGCTGACGCTGGTTTGAACATCGACGCTGCTGCTTACGGCGAGGACTGGGAGGGCTTCCAGGCTGCTGTAGCTGCTTCGAACATCGCTGATAAGGATCTCATCCTCCAGGTATTGAAGATGTACTCGTCGAGCGCAGAGCGCGAGAAGGAGATCAAGAATATGTCGGCAGTATTCAAGTCGCTCAAGACTGACGTGTTGCCACAGCTCCGTCGTGCACAGGTTGTTAACAGCGCTGACGTAACTGGTTGGAGCGACGAGGAGATGCTCGCATTCATCAAGGAGGGTAAGATCTCGACCTTGAAGCTCGAGGAGTTGCTCCACATCGCAACTGTTTGCGACTGCGTTGCTGAGGTTGCTTTGGTTGAGGCTACTAAGTCGGGTGATGCTCGTGCTTGGAACAACCTCGGTATCTACTACGCTAAGAACGGCAACTATGCTAAGGCTGTAGAGTGCTTGAACAAGGCTGACAAGAGCGTTGCTAACGAGTTGAACAACAACTACGCTTTGGTTTATGCTGCTGAGGGTGACGTAGCTAAGGCTGAGGGCTATGCTGCAAACGCTTCTGCTGAGACTAAGGCTTTGGTTGCTGCTGCTAAGGGTGACTACGCTACTGCTGCTCAGACTTTGCGTTCGGGCTACAACGCTGCTATCGTAAACGTTCAGAATGGCAACCTTTCGGCTGCTAAGCAGTGCATCGCTAGCGACAACTCGGCTAAGGCTGACTACTTGCGTGCTGTAATCGCTTGCAAGGAGGGTGATGTTAAGACCGCTAAGGCTCAGCTCAACAGCGCTATCTCTAAGGATGCTTCGTTGAAGGCTAAGGCTGAGAAGGATATTAACCTTGCTGCTATCAAGTAAAATTGTTTTTAAGCAGCGATAGCTGCGTTAAATTACGATAATCCGCTTGCTCACATACGTTTTAGTATGCTGCGCAAGCGGATTTCTTGTTTGCCTTGCTCTCATCTGCTTAAAATCCAATTTTGGGAAATTATTGTGATAAGCCGCAATCTGCGGCACAGTAAAAGGCCGCAAAAACTTGCGGCCTTTTACTATGCCAACGTGTGTTACCCACCCCCTAAATCCCCCTCCTGTGAGGGGAACTTTTGCTAAAAGTACGACTCCTCGGGCTGTACGTATTGTACTATCCCGAGGAGCCTTCTTTTGCAATGCACCACATCTCACGACTTCTGACAATAATTAAAAATCATTCTAAATAGTATGCTGCGCATCGGGCTTTTTGTTTGGCGAAAAATATCCACAATTACTCTGATTTTTCTCGTTAAGTTGCAAACAACAACCCAAAAGTAAAGACCTTAGGGCAATGAGCCTGAAGGTCTTTACTTTTTTGTATGTATGTACAGGATAATTACTCTACTATAGCGTGGAGAATGCTCTCGGTGTCGTAGCCGCAGAGGTTGCGTAGTTCGGCTACGGTGCCGTGCTCTACGAACTTATCGTCGATGCCGAGCGTTTTCACAGGTGTGCTAATGCCGTTATCGTTGAGTAGCTTCACGACAGCCTCGCCAGCACCTCCGCGGATGATGCCATCCTCTACGGTCACTATACGCTTAACCTTGCGTGCTACATCCAAGATGAGAGCCTCGTCGAGCGGTTTTGCAAAGCGCATATCGTAGACTGCGGCGCTCACGCCTATAACCTCGGCTTGTGCTGCTGCCTGCTCCGTCTCGACAAGCAATGTTCCGAAGGCGAACACGGCAACATCGTCTCCCTCGCGCACCTTGCGTGCCTTGCCCACTTCGATAGCCTCGAATGGCATATCTCGCCACTCGGTGCCACGACCCGTTCCGCGTGGGTAGCGGATGGCGAATGGGGCATCGCTATGTAGTGCGGTGAACATCATATTGCGCAACTCCCACTCATCGGACGGTGTTGCTATTATAATATTAGGTATACAGCCTAGGTAGGCGATGTCGAATGCTCCGTGGTGCGTTGCGCCATCCTCGCCCACCAATCCTCCTCGGTCGAGGCAGAATATCACAGGCAAGTTAGGTATGGCCACATCGTGAATGATGTTGTCGTAGCCGCGTTGCATAAATGTGGAGTAGATGTTGCAGAATGGTCGCTGACCAGCCGCTGCGAGACCTGCCGAGAAGGTTACTGCGTGACCTTCGGCAATACCCACGTCGAAGCATCGCTCGGGCATCTTCTCCATCATTATGCTCATCGAGCATCCCGAAGGCATAGCGGGTGTAATGCCCACCACGCGCTTATCTATTTCGGCGAGGTCGAGGAGTGTTTGACCAAAGACGTCCTGCAGACGCGAGTTCTTCGAACTGCTCTTTATGCGCTCGCCAGTTTCGGGATTGTAGCAACCTGGTGCGTGCCATACTGCAAGGTTATCCTTTGTAGGGGCATAGCCGTGGCCCTTTTCGGTTATTACGTGAAGCAACTTCGGCGAGTTAATCTTCTTCAACGCAAGCAAAGTGCGTACAAGGCGCTTTACATCGTGGCCATTCACACGACCAAAGTAGCGGAAGCCGAGGCTCTCGAAGAGGTTGCTATTTTGCAGAAGGCCGTGCTTGACGCCATTGCCAATCTTGCGGCAAAAGTTTAGCAGATGTGGCGTGCGCGACAGGGCCGACCATAGCCCCTGCTTGAAACGATTATACTTTTTAGAGGTCGAGAGGCGAAGCAGGTAGTTGTTTAGTGCGCCCTGCGATTTATCTATCGACATATTGTTGTCGTTGAGGATGACGAGTATGTCGGTCAGCTTGTCCGAGCCCGCATTGTTCAATCCCTCGAAGGCGAGGCCTCCGGCAATAGAACCATCTCCGATGATGGCTACGCTCTTCATATCCTTGCCCTGCAACTTCGCTGCCTTAGCCATACCGAGTGCTGCCGATATGGATACCGAGGCGTGTCCTGCACCAAAGGCGTCGTATTCGCTCTCGGCCATACGTGGGAAGCCACTGATGCCACCCAAGCGACGATTCGTGGTGAAGGCGTCGCGTCGTCCTGTGATAATCTTGTGGGCGTAGGCTTGGTGTCCGACATCCCACACAAGCTTGTCGTTTGGAGTGTCGTAGACGTAGTGCACAGCCACGGCCAACTCGACTGCACCGAGCGAAGAGGCAAGGTGTCCAGGATTCACGGCGCACTGCTCGATGATATATTGACGAACCTCGTCGCAGTAGCGAGGAAGCTCGTCGATAGAAAGCTTGCGCAGATCTTCGGGCGAGTTTATGTTGTGAAGATACTTGTATTCTAGTTTTGTCATAATAGTTTCGTGAGGGTTAGAATGGGAATCCTACGCCAAAGTTGAGCGAGGTGTTGCGCCACTTGAAGTTGTGAATCCATCGCTCGCCTACAGGGTTGTTCGGGTTGTGGAGCTGAATACCCCAGTCGAGGCGCAAGATTGCAAACTCGATATCGAGTCTGATGCCTATACCTGTGTTGAAAGCCAGCTGCTTGTAGAAGTTGTTGAAGTGGAATACCGAGCCTTCGGGGTGGCTTAGATCTTTGCGACCAATGTACCAGATGTTACCTAAATCGAGGAATGTGGCACCGTGGAACATATCCCAAATAGGAAAACGGAACTCGAGGTTGGCCTCAAGTTTCATATCGCCAAGTTGTGAAGGATAGACCACATCCTTAGGGGCTGGCGACGAGCCAGGACCGAGTGTTCGAGGTGCCCAACCACGCATACTGTTGCTACCTCCAGCGTAGAATAGGCGGTCGAACGGAACGGCGTCGGAGTTGCCGTAGGCGTATGCCGCTCCTGCGTATATGCGCGCAGCAAGGGATGTCACCTTGCCAAACATAATGCGATGACTAGCGTCAATGTCGGCTCGCACATATTGCGAATAGCGAATGCCTAAGAACTCGTAGTAGTTGTTTCCCTCGACAGGCTTCGAAAAGAGTCGCACCAATCCATTCAGGGCGTTGCCCGAGAGTTCGCAGTTGGCGCGCACGGTGGTGTAGTTGTTTGGTGCCGACTTATACTGCTTTTTCAATACGTAAGAGCCAGATATTGCCACTATAAGCTGCGACTCGAAACTGTGCTTGAGGTATTGGTTTTGCAGTGAGTTGAAGTACTTGTCGTCGATGTACGAGACATCCACCAAGTTGATACCTATTGGACGTACTACGAACGAAGAGTTTGTCTGATTACGCCAAGTGTATACCCACGAAGCGCTCGACAGACCACGCTTGTAGTATGGTCGGTCTTGGTGGTTGTAGGATATCTCGAACTTGGTCTTTGGCGCTATTGTTCCACTCTTTATTGCGTAGTTGGCCAACAAGAATCGTGGGAACGATAGACTTGCCGATACACCGAACTCCATTGCGTGTCGCTTCTTGGAGTTTGGAGCCTTCATATACTCGTATCCCGCCGTACCTGTAATTTCGAGCATCTCTGCACCTCGGAAGATGTTGCGGTTTTGGTAGCCCAACACTGCGGTCAAGCCGTAGAAACTTGCCGTGGTCGAAGCCTCCAACTCGGCTTTGATGCTCTGCTGCAATGCAGGCGAGCAGTAGATATCGCAATCGAGGTATCGTTCGCGTGTGTAGTTTATAGGCGACGACTTCGTCTTGTTATCTGCTCCGACAAGCGTAATGAAGTTGCTCTTCGAATCATCGGTAACCTCTGTAAAGTTGATGCGGGCGCTCTTGAGGTAGCCCATCGACATCAGGCTGGAGTAGGTCTGGTTAATCTGCGAATAGTTGTAGAGATAGTTCGGATAGAGCGGAACTATACCTCGCAACACCTGTGGTCGAATCTTCGGACGGTCGCCTTTGAAAATGATGTTCAAACCGCGATACTCGAGCGAGTCGAACTTGTCGAAGTAGTTTGGTGTAATCTTGGCTACGGCAGCGTTGTATCCAGGTATGATGTTGATATTACGCAGACGATATACGGCATTGTTGTCATACTGAGGCACACCTCGCGCATTGTAGCCGGTGAGATTCTGCTTGACAATCACCCTCACACCAACCTTCTTGTCGCCACTGAGCGTATCGGCCACGAACTCCACGTTATTTACCGAGAAGTTGTAGTAGCCTCTATCCTTGAGGTAGAGGGCTATGCGCTGACGCTCGGCATCCAACACCGAGATGTCGAAGATGTCGCCTCGGTGGAGTAGGGTGTTGGTGGTGTCGGGTAGGACAATAGGCTCGAGGAAGCGGTCTCGGAAGTCGTATGTTATGTTGTCGATACGATATGGTTGTCGCTGCTTGAGCGTGTAGGTCACCTTGGCACGGCGTGTGCGAGCATTGGTGTCGACCTTGAAGCCCACATCCGACGAGTAGTAGCCTCGTGAGTCGAGATAGATCTTCAAATTCTCGACCGAACGCTCGGTGTCGCGCATATTGAAGAATACTGGCTCCTCACCCATGCGGCGCTTGAGGTTGTTCCACCAGTTGTCCTTATCGGGGTTAGCCATCATATAGATCCAAACATAGAAGTCTGTGCCAAGGAAGTGCTTGTTTGGCTTCTGACGCAGATACTTGGTTACATCGTCGCCCTTGATGCGCTGGGCACGCGGAGCCTCCTTATCCTCGTCGATGGTGATGCGCTGCAAGAGATATTCGTCGGATGGTATTAGGCGCGTGACGTTACAAGCCGAGAGCATTGCTCCCAGCGCCACACAACACACTATGTATACCAGTCTACGCATTTTTCGATTTAAGAAAATCGTTGTATAACTCTATCTCGTCGTTGTATAAGCCCTGCTCTGTGTAGCTGAAATTGCCATTCTCGGCAATAACCTCGCCATACGAAATGTACGATGCATTGCCTATGAGCTGGGTGTGAAGTGCCCCATCCTTATGGCAGATGCAACGTACTGCTCCACCTCGGTTTTCTACCTCAATTTGAGCCTCGTAATCGACTCTATTGTTGAGTGCCATAGCCGTAGCGCTCGATGTCATGGCCGTTCCGCACGATGCTGTGATGCCCGCGCCACGCTCGTAGGTGGCAACAAATATGCGATTTTTGCCCAACACCTTCACCAACGATACGTTGATGCCCTTCGGGAACTCCTCCTTCAACTCCAATACGCGCTTGCCAAGTTGAGTGAGGTGGTCGTAATCTATCTCCTCGACCTCTGCCACGATATGTGGATTGCCCACATTTATGGCGGTCCAGAGCAGCGAGTCGTCCAATCGCTCGATAGGTTTTGCAACGAACGAGTCGGCACCCTTGGCAAAACCGAAATCGGCACTTGCAAGTCGGACCTGTAAGTCGACGCCATATGTCGGAATTGCGGGGTATATATCTTCGGCACGCACGATTCCGTAGGTGTTGCCACCCGAGAACATCTCGAACTCGCGCTTGCCGACATACTCCTCGGCCAAGCGAGCTACGCAGCGAATGCCATTGCCACACATCTCGGCCTCCGAGCCATCGGGGTTGAACATTCGCATGCCGAACATGTCGCCACTCTTCACGAGAAGCAACACTCCATCTGCACCAACCGAGCTTTGGCGATTGCAGATAAAACGCGAAAATTCGGCAAGGTCAATACCCCTCAAATCGACCTTTACAGCGTCGACCATAACGAACTCATTTCCCGAGCCGTGGCACTTTATATAGTCAATTTTCATCCAACTTAAGTGTATAATCGTTCAAAAATAGTGAAATTTGGATAATTTTCCATATTTTTACGCAGTAAAAAATCAAAAATATCAAAAAATGGTCGAAAAGTTTATAATGGCAGGCAATTCTGCACTCCATATCTGCGATTCGGAGGTGGGTGAAAAGACAGTTGTGCTACTTCACGGATATCTCGAGAATATGTTGGTTTGGGACGATTTTGTGCCACTCCTCTACAAGAATGTACGCGTTGTTACGCTCGATATTCCGGGCCACGGAATCTCGGTGGTGACGGGCGAAATTCACACCATGGAGTTCTTGGCCGACACCCTTGCCGCAGCACTCGACAGACTAGGAATCGAGAAGGCAACCATCGTAGGCCACTCGATGGGTGGATACGTTGCACTCGCCTTTGCCGAGCGTCATCCCGAGCGTACCGAGGCATTGGTATTGCTCCATTCGACCCCGTATGCCGATAGCGACGAGAAGAAGAAAAATCGCCAGCGCGAGATTTCGATTATCCGTTCGGGCAAGAAGGAGATGTTGGCTCACACGGCTGCCGAGGCTGGTTTTGCAATCGAGAATCGTAGCCGCTTCACAACCGAAATCGAGGATCTGCAACAGATTGTCTACCTCACCGAGGATGCGGGCATTATTGCGTTGCTGAATGGTATGATAGAGCGCAAGGCGCAGAGCGAAATGCTCCACGCCTTGGGTAAACCTATACTCTTTATCCTTGGTCGCAAGGATGGCTACATCGTGCCCGAGGTGGCCGATAAGATGGTAGCCGAACATCCCGAGGCCGAGGTCGTGTGGCTCGAAAATTCGGGACATATGGGCTTTATCGAGGAGGCTAAAGCTTGCGCTAAGGCTCTTCTCGATTTTGTCGGAAAGCTCTAATTTGTAGACATTTCACCACGCAGGCTATTACTCATAGCGTCGGATAATGCCTTGCCTGTCAATCCCTTACCGAGCAGCCACATCAGCTTTGTTGTGGCTGCTTCGGTTGTCATATCGTAGCCTGAAATCACGCCTATATCTTGCAGATGTTGCCCCGTTTCGTAGAGGTGCATAGCCACCGCTCCACCTCGACATTGAGTGATATTCACCACAGCTACACCACGCTCTATTACCTCGCGTAGAGAGTCCAAAAACCACTCCGCCGTAGGGGCATTTCCCGTTCCGTAGGTCTCCAATACTACACCCTTTACACCTTCAATCGAAAGCATTGCCTTGAACGATTTGCTCGAGAGGCCGGGGAATAGCTTTATCACAATTACATTCTCGTCGAGCTGATCCGAGATGTGTAACGGCTCGAAGTATGGGGCCGACTTGTAGATTGCAGAGGTGTTGTACTTGATATTTACACCCACCTCGGCAAGGGGTGCGAAGTTGCGCGAAGTGAATGCACTCAGCTCTTCGGCCGAGTGCTTCGAGGTGCGATTGGCTCGGAATAGACAATTCTGGAAGTAGAGAGCCACCTCCGGCACCAAGGCGCGACCCTTATCGTCGGTGGCCGAGGCGATTTCGATGGCCGTTACAAGATTCTCTCGACCATCGGTACGTAGAATACCCATCGGAATTTGGCTACCTGTAAAGATTACGGGCTTGGAGAGGTTGTCGAGCATAAAGCTCAAGGCCGAAGCGGTGTATGACATTGTGTCGGTGCCGTGCAACACTACAAAGCCATTGTATTTCGAGTAGTTGTCGGCAATGATGTGAGCCAGCTCGCTCCAACGTGCAGGGGTTACATTCGACGAATCTATAGCATCCATCTTATGAACCGAAATATCTACATTCAGATTTTTGACCGCCGGAATCTCCTGCTCGATGGTGTTGAAGTCGAATGGTACGAGAGTGCCATTTTCGTTACGACTCATACCGATGGTTCCACCGGTGTAGATGATTAAAATCGAAGCCTTTTTCATATCGATTTATATGTTAAATATTCGTTTTGCATTTGCTGTGGTTTGCTTGGCAACTGATTCGTAATCAACGCCTTGCAACTCGGCAATCTTGGCCGCCACAAAGCGTACGTACGACGATTCGTTGCGTGTGCCGCGGTGAGGTGCAGGGGTGAGATATGGAGCGTCGGTCTCTACGACCAAATCCTCCAATCGCATCGACTTTACCACCTCGGCCAAGGCGCTCTTCTTGAAGGTCACAACACCTCCGATGCCAAAGACAAAATCGCCACATTTGCGTAGTCTTTCGTACATTGCCACATCGGACGAGTAGGCGTGGAATATGCCTCGAAGGCCTTGTCCGCTATACTCCTCCATAATTTCGGCCATCTCCTCCCACGCATCGCGCGTATGGACAACAATAGGTAGGTCGTGCTTCAATGCCAATTTCACCTGAGCCCTAAAGGCCTCGACTTGCTCCGCTTGCCAATCGCGACTCCAATAGAGGTCGAGACCAATCTCGCCCACGCCATAGAATCGCTCGATGTCTTCGGGCGGATTCTGCAAAAGATGCTCCACCTGTGCCAATTCCTCGCGCCACTTTGGGTTATCGTTTACCGAGGTGGGGTGGAGGCCCATCAATGGTACAACATAGTCGCCACACTCGCGGCACAATGCAAAGAGTCGCTCGTTGCTTTCACCATCGATGGCTGGCAAGACGATGCGCTCGATGCCCTCGCTTTTGGCTCGCTCGACAACCTCGTTGCGGTCCTCGTCAAATGCCTCGTCGTAGATGTGTGAGTGGGTGTCTATCAACATATTACATATCTTCTACCAGGTTGCTGTCGAGCCAAGCCCGATAGCTCCATATTCAACAATATTGCGCTCACCTCCGCAACCGTCAAAGAGGTTTTATCTGCTATGGCGTCGATGGTGAGGCCGTCCGAATTGTCGGCAATAGCATCGTACACCAGCTTCTCCTTTGGTGTGATTTGGTGAGGTGCAAAGTGTATCTTTTCGGGCATTGCTCCCACCTCCTCCCAGCCGAGAGCCGAGGCTATGTCGCGGGCCGAAGTGATTAGCTGAGCCACATTTGTCTTAATCAGATGGTTGGTGCCCTCCGAGCGTGAGTCGGTGATGCGGCCAGGTGCGGCCATTACCGTACGTGAGTAGCTGTCGGCCGCCTTAGCCGTAGAGAGCGAGCCTCCATTTGCGGGCGATTCCACCACCCATAGACCCTCGGCAACTCCAGCTATGATGCGGTTGCGAGGGATGTAGTAGGCTCCATTTTGTTTCGATTGCGAGTTTAGCTCCGAGATTATTGCACCGCCCTCGTCCATAATCTCCTTGGCTAGGCGACTGTGCTGAGCAGGTGTAACTTCGGGCAGTTTGCTTGGCACTACAGCCACGGTCTTCACCCCCGCCGATATGGCGGCGTGGTGTGCTGTGGCATCTACGCCAAAGGCCAATCCACTCACCACAACCAAGTCGGGGAACATCTCGGCCAACTCGGTGAGGATGCGTATGCAGACGGTCTGCCCATAGGTCGAGATACGTCGTGTACCCACCACCGAGAGTATATGCTTCGACTGCAGTGCTCCGATGTCGCCCATCGAGTAGAGCACGTGCGGACGATCGGCAACCTCGCGCAGAAGTGGCGGATAGAGCGCATCGTGATAGGATGTTACGCCAATGTTGTGCTGCTGGCAATAGCGCAACTCGCGTTCTGCCTCGCTATATCCGACCCTTTGTGTGATGTGGTCGATGATATCGCGACGCAGTTCGGCAACGCAAGCCAAATGATGCTCTGTAGCGCCATATATATCCGCGGCATCGCTATAGATGTCGGTGAGATGTGAAATGCCTCGTGTACCCAGATTTGGCACAAAGGTCAGTGCTACTTCATCGAGAATCATACTTGTTTGCCTAATATTATTCTAGAAAATAGAGGGGCGGAATCTCACGACTCTGCCCCTCCCGAAAAATGCTTATGAAAAAAGGTTGGTTAGGGTTTTTTCAAACATTTTTACTCTTCGTCTGTGTCGGTGTAAGCCTTCAACAACTTATCCTGCACATCGCTCGGTACCTGCTCGTACGAATCGAACTTCATAGTGTATGTTGCAGCACCCGAGGTGAGCGAAGACAAAGTTGTAGAGTAGCGATAGAGCTCTGCCAAAGGCACACGCGCATTCAACTTGTCGAAGCCCTTAGCCGACTCCATACCCATAATCATTGCGCGGCGGTTCTGCAAATCGCTCATCACAGCACCCATATAATCGGTTGGAACGAGCACCTCAACGTTGTAGATAGGCTCCATAATCTTTGGACCTGCGTTGCGGAATGCCTCCTTGAATGCGTTACGTGCAGCCAACTTAAACGAGATTTCGTTCGAGTCTACTGGGTGCATCTTACCGTCGTAGATGGTAACGCGGATATCGCGAGCGTACGAGCCAGTCAACGGACCCTCGTCCATCTTCTCCATTACACCCTTGAGGATAGCAGGCATGAAGCGTGCGTCGATAGCACCACCCACAATCGAGTTGTAGTACTGAAGCTTGCCGCCCCACTCGAGGTCGTACTCCTCCTTACCCTTGATATTTACGTTAATCTCCTTGCCATTTACCTTGTACTTCGATGGCTCCTCGATACCCTCGTAGTAAGGCTCGATAACCATATGTACCTCGCCGAACTGACCTGCACCACCTGACTGCTTCTTGTGACGATAGTCTGCCTGAGCAACCTTAGTGATGGTCTCACGATACGGAATCTTAGGTGCGAAGAACTCCATCTCCACCTTGCTCTCTGCTGCAATGCGGTTGCGCAAGATATTGAGGTGGTGCTCACCCTGACCCTGAATGATGGTCTGCTTGAGCTCCTTAGAGTACTCAACCAAGATGGTTGGATCCTCGAAACGAGCGTCGAGCAACAACTTGCCAAGCTTCTCCTCGTCAGCCTGTACCTTAGCCTTAACAGCTGCACGGTAACGTGGCTCTGGGAATACGATAGGCTCCAAAGTGATAGGTGCATTAGGTGCCGAGAGAGTATCGTTTGTGCGAGTACCCTTGAGCTTAACGGTGCAACCGATATCACCAGCCGAAAGCTCGGTAACCTTGATACGGTTCTTACCTGCTACGGCAAACAACTGCGAGAGCTTCTCCTTGTTGCCTGTGCGCGAGTTCACCAACTCCATACCCTCGGTGAGCTTACCACGAACTACACGGAAGTAGTTGATTTCGCCAATGTGACCCTCCATCTGCGACTTGAATACGAACAATGCTACAGGAGCAGTCTCGTCAGCAGAAACCTCCGAACCATCGGTTGCAGGGAATGCAGGGGCTACAGTTGGACCTGGAGCTACGTTGATGATGAACTCCATCAAACGCTTGGTACCAATATCTTTCTTACCGCTTGCGCAGAATACAGGCATAGCCTTACGCTTAGCAACACCAATCTTCAAACCCGAACGGATATCGTCCTGAGTGAGAGTACCCTTCTCGAAGTAGAGCTCCATCAAAGCGTCGTCGTGCTCGGCAGCAGTCTCTACGAGCTCACGGTTCAACTCGAGAGCCTTCTCCATCTCGCTCTCTGGGATCTCCAACTCCTCGCGAGTACCATTCTCGTCGGTGAAGCGGTACATCTTCATCATCAATACGTCGATGAACGAGTCGAAACCAACACCCTGGTTTACAGGATACTGTACGATAACAGGCTTAACCGAAGCCTTATCGCGCATTGTCTCGAGAGCATTCTCGTACGAAGCCTTCTCAGCGTCGAGCTGATTCACTACTGCGATGAGTGGCTTGTTGAGGATGCGTGCATAACGGCCCTGGAGTACGTTACCAACCTCCCAGCCATTCTGTGCGTTGACGAGCATTACACCCACGTCACCTACCTTGAATGCCGAGAAGAGATTACCGCAGAAGTCGTCCGATCCTGGACAGTCGATAATGTTGAGCTTGCGGCCCATAAACTCAGTGAAGAGAGTGGTTGCATAGATTGAGCGCTTGTACTCGTGCTCGATGTCGGTGTTGTCCGACAAGGTGTTATTGTTCTCTATACTACCTCGACGGTCGATAACCTTACCTTCGTAAGCCATAGCCTCCGCCAAGGTAGTTTTACCCGAGCCCGGAGCGCCAATAAGAACGATGTTCTTAATCTCTTTTGGTGAGTAATTTTTCATAGTTGTATAAGTTTTAAGTGTTCAATTTTTAAGGTTCGTTTCCGAATTGTTTTATAAAGTTACGAAGTTTTTTCGGAATTGCAAACTATTTGCTCTAAAAATCACTTTTTTCGAGCAAATATAAATAGGAATAATGGGGTTTATGGGCGTTATAGGGGCGCTCGCAACGCTCGCTTATGGGGATTTTAGCTCCATTGCAGTATCCCCATAGCCCCCATTAGCAGTCGCAGACTGCGCCCCCATCTCCCCCATTCAATCAACTTGCCACAAAAAAGCCCGATTCGCAGAAGTGAATCGGGCTTTTGGGGGGTGTGTTGCAAAAATTATTTTGCCGGAGCATCTTGCTCGATTTTGAGGTTAGCATTCAAAATCGAATACTTCGAGTCGTAGATGTCGTAATATGTCAAAGGAATGATTGCGTAGTGGCTGTGCTGAGTGGCATCGTAAGGGTTTACGGTGAAGCGAATCTCGCAAGCCTCGGTGTCCAACACAATCGAGTCGGCATCCAATACATTGTAGTAGTTGGTGATTACACCATTGATAGCCAAAACACCGCCCTCGATTGGGTTTTCCAAGGTGTACTTCACGGTGTAGTTGCCACCCTCGGCCGACACCTTCAAAGTATTGGTCTCGAGTGTGAGAACAGGCATATCATTCACGATGGTCACCAACACCTTCTCCACATCCGACAATGCGGTCTTCACATCATCACTTACAGCATAGACATAGATATACCAATCCCAACCGTAGTAATCCGAAGCATCTACACTCAACTTGTAGTTTGTCTGGTCACCCGACAAGGTCGAAGGTGCGAAATAGCTAGCTAAATCCTCCTTCTGCAAAGTTTCGTCATCACTATTATAGCGCAAACCCTCAAACTCCTTCTTCGATACTGCCTTCAACACATACTTCACGCTCTTGTCCGAAGGTGTTACGTTCACAATAGCGTGGTTGAAGTGAGTCTCCGACACCGAGAGTGCGAAGGTGATAGGTGTAGCGTTAGGATTTGCAGCCTGCTCGATGGTCAGCACAATATCCTTGGTCAAGCCCTCGTATGAGAGCGAGATGGTAGTCTGGCGTGCCACCTTGTAGTTGTTGGCCTCGTAGTTGATGGTGATAACGCCATCGGCAATGGTTGGATTTACCCACGATGCGTGCTTCGACTTCTCGCTCACTTCGAGCTCGGCGTTGCCGATTGGGTTTGCCACCGAGAATGGCAACTTCAACACTCCCGCCTCGCAAGCTACGCTATGCTCGGTGCCCGATGGGATGTTCACGATAGGCATCGTAATGAATGGTATGTCGAAGGTGTAGACACGAGTGGTGTAGGTGTAGTTGTAAGCAGCATCGCGTGTCGCACCGAATACCAACATACAAGCTGCCTTGCTGCTCGAGATACTCTGTGTCGATTCTCCCTTGTAGAGCTGAAGCGACGAAGCGTAGTAGCTTGCAAGCAGGGCATCGACATAGGCCTGCGATGTACCCACGCTTGCTACAGCCTCCTTCTGCACCATCATGCAGATGTATGTCATCTCCTTGTCCCTTGGAGTACACTTTACGGTTGCGGTTGTGGTCGAGACATTCTCGAACTCAATCTTGAAGTCGTAGTCCGCTCCCGATGGACCGTCGCTATTGTTTGGTGTGCAGGCCACACCCACGAGTAGTGCCGACAACAGGATTGCAAAAAGACGGGTTAAATTTTTCATATTGCAAATTGTTAATTAGTTAATAAACAGCGTGTTGAGCCTTACTGCGGTTTGTTGACGCTGCAAGGTGTGCAAAGATACGAAAAAAATGGAGAATTTCGTAATAATGTGGGACTGGGGAAGGACTAATTTTCGCGGTGGGCTTTACGTTCGCGTGTTAACTTCTCGCGGAAACCGCCATCACTGACGAACTTTTCGTAATGGTAGTTGATGTAGCTCTTCAGGAGACTATCGGCCTGATGGATTAGCACAATTGTCATGTTGGCAACTACCTCATCATTGCGAGTCTGTGCTAACTCGAGGAAATATGCGCTGTCGGTGTGTGACTTTCCCAATTCGCGCATTGCTTTCACCTCTGCGGAGTTGTTGTCCCACAATTTGAGATTGCGTACTCGCAGGTAGTCCTCATAATCTACGAGTAGTTCATGTAGACTTGCACGAGCTACGTTCAGAAGTCTGAGCAATGTTTCGTAGGATGTGACTGCGGCTTCGACGCCCTCCACGATGTTTTGCTTGCCAGAACGAGCCGCTTGTACCATTTGGTCAATTGTGCGGTCCCCGCATTTGAGGTATTTGTTGCAGAAATAGTAGGTCATATCGTAGATGACCTCCGCCTTCTGATACGAAATCAATGTTCGGTACGAACTCTTATGTGTGGTTAGACCATTCATTACAACAAAGTTAAGGGTATTACAAAAGTTTTGCAATTATTTGAGAGATTTTTTTTGAAAAAATGAGGACTATGGGGTTTATGGGGGCGCAGTCTGCGACTGCTTATGGGGTTTATGGGGTAGAGGTGCTAGCAAAATTCATCAAAAGAAATCCCCATAAGGGCGTTAGCCCGTCCCCATAATCCCCATGAGCACCGAAGGTGCGACCCTATAATCCCCCATCTCCCCACTGCACAAAAAAGCCCG
>JAZLDJ010000128.1:0-14075 GCA_045614685.1 Alistipes sp.
GAGGTGCTCTGTAAGGTGGCTGATACGGTACGAGAACAACGCGATCTGGCTCTCTGGAGAACCTGTATCGGTGTTAGACTTGCCGTACTGACCGAAAAGCTCTTGCTTTTTCTCTGCTGTTAAATAAGCCATAATTGTAAAGAATTAAAATTAAGTTATTTAAAAGTTTAAACTTCGTACGCATTCGCCTTACTACGAATCACGCCAAAGCGGTGGCAAAGGTAATAAAAAAATCAGAATTAAGAATGCAAAATGCAAAATTATTTGATTTTCAATTAACTTTTAGTTAATAATGCCTTCGGAGCGGTGTTTGAGAGGGGACGTGAAGTAATTAGGGGGATTTGAATGCAAATCCCCCTAATTGTACTTGATGATAGGTTCTAACTATTGGCTCTCTCCGAGCGGATCTCTACTTTGCAAAGGTGTGTCCCTTGAGCTTGTTCCACTCGCCACGAGTGAAGTCCGGAAATGCCACAGGCATAGACTTGTGCTTGATCGAAGCTGCCGACAACTCGCCAATGCACGACCACTCGGCTGCATCGTACACATCCTGATCGAGTGGAAGACCATTGCGCAAGCAGTAGATGAGGCGGTAGTCCATAATGAAGTCCATACCTCCGTGTCCGCCAACCTTCTTTGCATACTCGAGAAGCTCCTTCTGGATAGGGTGGCGATACTTCTCCATCAGGGCGTCGAAAGCCTTCTTTGGCAAGAACTTGTGCGAAGAGAGGTCCTCGTGGTTAGGTACTACGCCGCTATCGGCCATCTTGTCGTGCTCGAGGAGGATTCCCTCCACCGGATATTTGTTGGCAAAGCCCTTGGTGCCGGTAAGCTGATACTGACGGCTATATGGGCGTGGAGTGTATACATTGTGCTGAAGCTCGATGGTTTTGCCCTTGTAGGTGCGGATGAGGGTGGTAGTGTGGTCGCCATTAGCAAATTCCTCGGTTCCGAGCGATGCCTTTGCGAGTTTTTTGCCGCACCACGAGTCGGTATCCATCGACACGAGGTGAGTCATACGGTCGCCACGGTGGATGTTGAGTACAAAGCAGATAGGGCCAAGGCCGTGGGTAGCATAGACGTCGCCGG
Organism: Alistipes sp.; assembly: GCA_045614685.1. Lineage (GTDB taxonomy): Bacteria > Bacteroidota > Bacteroidia > Bacteroidales > Rikenellaceae > Alistipes. The sequence goes on from JAZLDJ010000128.1 coordinate 1,090, forward strand.
CGTGCTCCTGATTAAACTTCAAACGCCAGTTGTCGTCGAAGCGATTCCAGAACTTGTCGAGTGCGTGAATATAACCTCCCTCGACGTGAATAATCTCGCCAAAGAGGCCCTGCTGAGCCATATTGAGAGTGGTGAGCTCAAAGTGGTCGTAAACGCAGTTCTCGAGCATCATACAGTGGCGACGAGTGCGCTCCGAGGTATCTACAAGCTGCCAGCACTCCTCGACGGATGTGGCTGCCGGTACCTCAATGGCTACGTGCTTGCCCTGCTCCATAGCATACACAGCCATAGGGGTATGCTTGGTCCAAGGGGTTACGATATATATTAGGTTGATATCCTTACGCTTGCACATCTCCTTCCAAGCCTCCTCGCCAACATATTCGTCGGCTTTAGGCATCTTGTATTTTGCCAAACGAGCCTGACCAAGATTTACATTCTCTTGATGACGGTCGCAGATTGCAACAATCTTCACCCCTTCGATAAACGACATACGCTTCAATGGGCCCTTGCCGCGCATACCCATACCGATAATACCTATGCGTACGGTGTCGATTGGCTCGGCCTTAAAGCCAAGCATCGAGGTCTGTCCTGCCTCGCGCTTAGGCTCGTCGAAATGAATCATTCCATTCTTGATAGAGTAGGGACGCTTGCCCTTTGCATCGGCATTGTGAATGCCAAATGAACCTACTGCAACAACTACCAAAAGTAGTGTAAGCAAAAATGATTTAGTCTTCATATTTGGTTGTTTTTTAGAGTTTTCCGTTGCTTTTGAACGAGTAATGTTCGCTCGCCGTGATGATGATGTGGTCGAGCAAATCTATGTCGAAGAGGGCTGTCGCCTCCTTGATTTTGCGGGTTATGTCCAAGTCGGCTTGGCTTGGTGTTGCGCTGCCCGAAGGGTGGTTGTGAAGTATGATAATGCGAGTGGATAGTAGCTCCAGTGCTCGCTTCACAATCAGACGATGGTCTACCACAGTAGCCTGCAAACCGCCCTGACTGATGCGCGTTTGTTCGATAATGCGGTTGGAGTTGGTGAGGTAGAGAGCCCAGCACTCTTCGTGCTTGAGACCTTGCAATGCGGGGCGCATAATGCGCACCACATCGTCACTCGAGGTGATGCTCTCCTCGATGCTTCGGTTTGCCACCGCAACGCGACGTCCTAACTCTGTTGCCAGCTGAATGCGCTCGGCACGCTTGGCACCAAGTCCTGCAATCATACGCAAGCGAGTGGCTGGAGTTGAGGCTATAGCCTTCAACGAGCCACATTCGCGTAAAAGGGCCTCGGATAGCTCTCTGCTCTCCAAGTAGAGTGCAAGAAGCTCTTCGTCGGAGAGCGCTTCTATGCCTCTCCACGCCATCTTATCGCGAATCTCTTTCATACTATTTATTCGACTTGTCGAATTTGTCGAGTTTATCGAGTAGACGAGCATACTCCTCGTCGCTCGGCTCGTAGGTTGCCGACTGCGCAGCGTTCTGCTCGGCCTCCTTCTTCGAGCCTCCTATGCCGTGACCCACCTCCAAGTTGTCGACCAATACGGTGCAATGGAAGCTACGCACGCCACCAGGTCCGATAGGCGAGCCCTTGGTGCGGAAGAGTACGGTGTGGTGGTTCTTCTGTCCCCACTCTATAAGGCGACTCTTGAAGTCGGTCTCGGTTTCGTCCACCTCGTCGAGCGAGAGATTCTCGCAGTAGATATTATTGATGAGCAGACGATTGGCGAAGTTGTATCCCTGGTCGAGATAGATGGCTCCAATCATTGCCTCGAAGGCGTCGCCAAAGATATGCTTCTGCGTTGCCATCACCGAACGGCTGCAGATGATATGCTTATCCAACCCCAATTTACAAGCTATGGAGTTGAGCGATTGGCGCGATACGAGTTTCGAGCGAAGCTTGGTGAGCTTGCCTTCATCGTAGTCGGGGTACTCTATAAATAGGTAGTCGGAGGTTATGCTCTCGATTACGGCATCACCCAGGAACTCGAGGCGCTCGTTGTTGATGTTGTGGCCCTCCGCTTCAATAGATGACGATTTGTGAATAAGCGCCACCTTATATAATTCGATATTGTTCGGGATGAAGCCGAACATATCGTCGATGATTCTATAGTATAATTTGTCGCGTCCGAAATTACGGCGTATCGGACGAAGTATAAAGTCAAACATAATCTGTCGATTAGATTTTACGGAACACTACGGTCGAGTTGTGTCCTCCGAAGCCGAAGGTGTTGCTCATGGTGGCGCGCACCTCGCGTCGTTGAGCCTTGCCGAGTGTTAAGTTCAGTTTGTCGTCAATCTGAGGGTCCAACTCCTCTACGTTGATGGTTGGAGGGATGATACCTCGGTCGATTGCCATAATGCAGGCCAAAGCCTCGACTGCTGCTGTAGCACCAAGCAAGTGACCTGTCATAGATTTTGTAGATGAGATATTCATCTTGTAGGCGTGCTCGCCAAAGAGAGCCTTTATGGCTGTAATCTCGGCAATGTCGCCGAGTGGTGTCGAGGTGCCGTGTGTGTTGAGGTAGTCGATATCCTCGATGGTCATCTCGGCATCCTCCAATGCTTCGCGCATTGATAGGATTGCTCCCTTGCCCTCTGGGTGAGGAGCGGTCATGTGGTGAGCATCGGCCGACATACCGCCGCCTGCCACCTCGCAATAGATCTTTGCTCCACGAGCCTTGGCGTGCTCATACTCCTCGAATACGAGCGCTCCAGCACCTTCGGCTATAACAAAGCCGTCGCGACCCGAGTCGAACGGGCGCGATGCGTGTTGAGGGTCGTCGTTACGTGTTGAGAGTGCACGCATAGTGGAGAAACCTCCCAAGCCAGGGATGGTGATAGGAGCCTCCGAGCCACCTGTAACAATAACGTCGGCTTTGCCCCAGCGAATGAGGTTTAGGGCGTCGATCATTGCGTTGTTCGACGATGCGCAAGCCGAAGTTACGCAGTAGTTCGGACCCATAAATCCATACTTTATAGATATATGGCCCGAAGCGATATCGGTGATAAGTCGGGGAATAAAGAATGGGCTGAAGCGAGGAGTTCCGTCCCCATTTGCCCAGCCCACTGACTCTTCATGTAGTGATTGGATACCACCAATACCCGAGCTCCAAATAACGCCTACGCGCTCCTTGTTGAGGGTGTCGAAGTTGAACTTCGCATCCTCTACAGCCTCGGTGGCCGCAACCATTGCAAACTGACTAAAACGGTCGAATTTGCGAACCTCTTTGCGGTCGAAGTATTGGCTCCAATCGTAATTTTTAACCTCGCAAGCGAAGCGTGTTTTGAAATTTGTAGTGTCGAAAAGTGTTATTTCGGCACAGCCGGAGACTCCATTTTCGAGATTTGTGAAGTACTCTTCAATGTTGTTTCCGATAGCATTAATTGTGCCTATGCCTGTAACAACAACTCTTCTTGCCTCTTTCATACGCACCACCTTGCGGGTTTTAATTCTCGGTATCCGATAAGATTACTTTACGTGCTCCTCGATGTAAGCTACGATGTCGCCTACAGTCTGGAACTTCTCTGCCTCCTCCTCGAGCTTATCAAGACCGAACTCAGCCTCGAGTGCCATCGAGATCTCAACAGTGTCCAACGAGTCTGCACCAAGATCGCCTACCAATGTAGCCTCTGGAGTTACGCTATCTGCGCTGATGCCCAACTTGTCAACAATAACCTTAACAACTTTTTCTTGAACTTCTGACATAACTTTCAGTTTTTTAATTTAACAATAGTTTAGTTGTATGTAAATTCATTCTTAAAATCTTGCCAAAAAACGCTCTGCACAAACTTCTGCGAGCATATTCGGGGCGAATGGAGCTCAAAAATATCTACATCCACCGGTGCAAATATAACACTTTTTTATTATCTTTGGCATAAAATTACAAATATTTTGCAGATATAGCGCATTGAAAAAATAGTTAAATACCTAAAAAACAGAAAGATATATGAAATTGTTACTTATCTCGAATTCGACAAATGCCGGCGAGGCATATCTCAAGTACCCGATTGGCCATATTGGCGACCACTTGCAGGGTGTAAGCGAGGTTTTGTTTGTGCCATACGCTGCCGTAACCTTCTCATACGACGAGTATGAGCGCAAGGTGCAGGAGCGCTTCAACGAAATAGGCGTGAAGGTGCGCTCGATTCATCACGAGGAGAATCCTCTCAACGCCGTTATGAAGGCTCAAGCTATCTGTGTGGGTGGCGGAAATACCTTCGCACTCACCAAGAAGATGCAGGAGCAGGGACTTATGAAGGCTATCCTCGAGCGTGTGGAGGCAGGAGTACCGTATGTTGGTTGGTCGGCAGGTAGCAATGTCTGCTGCCCTACAATCTGCACCACCAACGATATGCCTATCGTAGAGCCAGAGTCGTTCAACGCTATCGGCGCGGTGAATTTCCAGATTAACCCACACTACCTCGATGCAAATCCCGAGGGACACGCTGGTGAGACTCGCGAGCAGCGTATCGAGGAGTATATCGAGGCAAATCCACACCGCTATGTCGTAGGCTTGCGCGAGGGTTGTATGCTTCGCTATGTAGATGGTAAACTCGAGCTTGTCGGCTCGCGCCCAATGCGAATCTTCAAGAAGGGCGTAGAGGCTTATGAGGTGCAGCCAGGAGATGATTTGTCTTTCTTATTATAAATTTTAGTAATTGGCGTCGCCAACAAGGTTGGCTCTATGGCGTCAGGCATTATAATGCCTTCTTTGGCGTCGAGCTACGCTCTCTGTGGGGCTCATAAAGCACCAAAGGTGCGCCGCCATAAAGGGCTAAAGGCCCGCCGCCATAAAGCAGTCGAAGAGTGCGCCGTTATACAATAATACTATGCAGACCGAAAAGCAGATACGTGGTGCGTTGGGTGAGCAGGCGGCGGTGGATTACCTTCGCCAAAACGGTTTTATGATAGTGGAGCGCAACTATCGTGTGGGTAAGGATGAGATCGATATCATAGCTTCGCGATACGATGAGTTGCACTTTGTGGAGGTCAAGACCCGAAAGTTTGGCTCGCTGACTACGCCTGAGGAGGCTATCAACGAGCGTAAGTTGCGCGCTATGCGTCGTGCCGCTTCGGCCTATATGGCGCAGCATCACTCGATGCTCGAGCCTAAGTTCTCGCTGATTGCCGTAGAGGTTGTGGGCGATAGGGTAGAGGCGTTGCGATTTACGGAGGATGCCCTACAATATAGTTGGTAAATTACTCGAAGATGAAGTTGCTCTACAACATATGCATCGCGCTATATGCGGCGCTTGTTCGTCTAATCTCTCCTTTCCACAAGAAGGCGCGACAGTGGAGCAGTGGACGCAAAGGGCTAACCGAGCGCTTGAAGGCAGCGATAGGCGAGGGTGATAGGATTGTATGGATTCACGTCTCGTCGTTGGGCGACTTCGAGCAGGGACGTCCTGTGGTCGACTATGTGCACACCCACTATCCCGATTATAAGATTCTGCTCACCTTTTATTCGCCTGCGGGCTATGAGGTGCGCAAGAACTATCCGAATGCCGACTATGTGAGCTATATACCCGTCGATACGCCTCGACGTGTACGCCGTTTCCTCGACGTGGTAAAGCCCGAGGTGGCTATATTTGTCAAGTACGAGTTTTGGCTCAACATACTTGCAGAGCTGCGTCGACGCAAGATTCGCACCTATATAGTCTCGGCGATATTCCGTCGTAAATCGATATTTTTTCACCCTCTTGGCGATATCTGGCGCGAGGCACTCCGCACCTTCGATACCCTCTATGTGCAGGACGAAAATTCGAAGTCGCTGCTTGCAGAGATTGGCATAGAGAGAGTTGTGGTGGCGGGAGATACTCGCTTCGATCGAGTGATTGCCATAGCCGACGAGGCTCAGCGCGTGGATGTTGTCGAAGAGTTCAAGGGCGATAAACGACTCTTTGTTGCGGGCTCGACATGGGGGCCCGACGAGGAGATATTGGTGCCACTGATTAATGAAAATCCCGACATCAAGTTTGTGGTTGCTCCGCACGAGATGGATAAGTCGCGTATCGAACGCATCTTGCGTGAGGTGAAGGGTGGTGCAGTGCGATATACGCAACTGCCGAGTGACTTTGCCGACAGCCAAGTGCTTGTGCTCGATACTGTGGGCTTGCTCTCGCGTGTCTATGGCTCGGCCGAGTGGGCTTATGTGGGCGGTGGCTTCGGAGTGGGTATCCACAACACTCTCGAGGCGGCAGTCTATGGTATGCCTGTGGCCTTTGGTCCAAAGTACCGCAAGTTCAAGGAGGCGCGCGACTTGATCGCGCTCGGTGCAGGTCGCTCGGTCAGCAGCGCCAAGGAGTTGAAAGCGTGGTTTGATGAGCTGAAAGAGGATGGCGACTACCTGGCTCGACTTTCTGCCATTGCCAAAGTCTATGTCGGTCAGCATCGAGGTGTGACCGAAAGCATCATCGAGAAGATAAAGCTGTAGTTTGCTTCTACGCTCTGATCCTTATCTCTCCTTTAATAGAACGACATCATAACCTTCATTCGCAAGGTAAGGGGCAGAGGTCCATCTCCATATTTGGACTTCGAGGTCTGGAACTGCACACCTTGGTAACTGCTGTTGTTGACGATTGTCGCCGAATTGGTGCTGGTCATATAGTAGCTTCCGCCATAGAAACCCACATTTGCAGGCACATCGATAGCCACGCCATCGGAGAATGCCTTGACATCCTCGACGGTGATGCTCACCTTGGTAGCCTCTGCAAAGAAGGTGTTGTTCGCCACATAGAAGCCCTGCCCTATATCGGTGAAGGTCACATCCACATAGTTTGGCATACCCTCGACATCGCTCACCGTTGCTCCCTTTTTGCTCTGGTTAACCACAAAGTCACGTGCCGAGATGTAGTAGTTTTGTCTTGTGAGGTTGTCTGCTGCAACGCTCTGCAATGAGGTGTCGAGACGATAGGTTGCTATAGGGAGGAACTTTCCGCTGATCATCTCCACTCCGCGGATGTCGATATGATCCTTGTAGACCTCCACAATAGCCGCCTCAGAGCCCGCCTTGACATCCGACCTCGAGCTGCCATCCGAGGTTCGTGGTACTCCACACGAAGGTATATGCACACACCATCCCGATGTCGGCAGTGTGCCCGAGTATGTTCTGAAGATGTTGGCTCTGTCCTGGTACTTCTGCAGACACCACTCCCAATGCGAGTGTCCGCTAAACCACATTGCATTTAGGTAGCGTTCGCACATAGCCTCGAGCTTTTCGAGTTGCTCGCCTTTGAGCCAGTTGCCCGATGGGTATATATCATTCAAGTTGCCTGCTCTGTCGGGGAAGAAGAGATGTGTGAAGATGAAGCAGCGCTCGTTTCGATACTCCTCGAGCTTGCTCTCCAACCACGAGATGTGGTAGTCGTAGTAGGCGGCCGAGAAGTTCCAGCGCTCCATACCGAGGAATAGGAAGTGGTCTGCCTTGCCACCAACCTCTACCGTGCGTTCGTAGACAAGAGGAACACCTGTGTATTGTGTCCATCGCTCGGGGGTGATGCCGCTTGTTGTGGCGTCGTGGTTGCCCGATGTAGCATAGATGGGCGCATTCGAGAGCGAGGCTACATCCTTAAAGCTCGCAAACTCTGCCTCTTTGCCATTCTGGGTGAGATCTCCGCAGATGCAGGTGTGGGCCACGCCTGTTGAGTTGAATAGTTTGAGGGCTCGCTCGAAATCGACCTCAGGGGTAATCTCGTCGCGTCCGATATGTACATCGGAGAGAACACCGAAGCGGTAGATCGGTGATTCGGAGAAGTCGGGCCTCAGCGTGAGTATTTTGATGGTTCCCTGTCGCTCGTTCACCGAGTTGTAGATGCCGATCTTGTGGGCCTCGCGAGGTGCTATGTTCTCGTCGATAAAATCCTCATAGTAGGCCAAATCCTTTACTGTCAGGGTGCAGATGGGTGCGTATGCCGCAAGCGGCTTACTATCCTCGTCTTCGTAGCAGAGTGTGTAAATTCCCGGCTCGGATGGGGATACCTCAATGCGGTTTCCCTCAAGGATCTCTCCCGTAGCCTTGCCATCTTCGTGAAGAGTGATCCTTACGGTGTAGGACTTTCCGCCCACCCAGTTGTAGGTTGTCGAGCCATTTACCTCTGCCAATTCGGAGTCATTCAGCTCAAGCGCTACTTGCTCCTGATTGTCGCTCTTGATGTTGAAGCGGATACACTTGCCTTTGAAGGCTGTGTCGCTCGGACGGGGCAGAGCCATCGAGTATGCCACATAATCCGAGCCAATTGGCAGAGAGGTCTCGTTGCTCGTCACGACTGAAACCTTGTCGTAACCCGCCTCGGAGAGTGATATGTCGACAGCGGCGTTGCTCCAATCGAAGGTTAAGTCTGCCGATTGGGATGCGACGGGTGTCCCCTCGTCGGATAGCGAGATGGAGAGCTCTTGCAACGAGATGTCGTGGGTGGTGGCGTTGGTGACGATGAATCGGAATGTTGCCGGTATCAGGTTGAAGCGTAGATTGGTCCTCTGCTCCCTGTATTCGGCTATGGCGTACATATAGGTGTTGTTCCTCAGAAAGCTCGGATCTTGTGAGTCGCTCTGCGAAAAATGTAGTGGCATCTCCATATGGCAGATGTGCTCCCCGCTTGCGTGGTCGGTTTCGATGGTGGTCTTGCCCGCTACAGCATAGCAATGTACGACCCTCTCCAAATCCTTCGACGAGTAGTAGTTGACGCTTCGGAACTCGGCGTGGTAAGGGTCGCCCTTCTCGGGGGTTATGGCAACACCGCTGTATGCCGATTCCGCATCGTCCTCAGGCGTGACCCTGCCCGAGATAGGCTTCTTGCCATCGGATAGGAATAGTGACAAGTCTCGGGTCTTGTCGGAGTCGATGGCTACACCCTCCCACTTGAGCACAAGAGGACCACTCCCCTTGATATCCTCGAGCACAGCACGCGAGAGTTCAATATCGTCGGTTGCCGCATCGTGGCCGCAGCCACCATAGAGATTTAGTTGAGTATACTCCTCCTCGGGATATGTCTCTTTGTCGTAGCTTGGATCTCCTCCCGTGCAACCATAGGCGAAGAGAACGAAGCTCGCAAGCAGATAGATTCCGATTAGTTTTTTGATTTTGTGCGACATAGTTGCGCAGTTTATAAGTTGACTATTCGATAAGCAGTATACGCTCAACCTTATCGATACCCCGGGACGCGTCGACTTCTCGCATGAGGTGTCGCGCGCTATCGCTTCGTGCGAGGGTGCGCTACTTGTGGTGGATGCCACACAGGGTATTCAGGCGCAGACCATCTCGAACCTCTATCTTGCGTTTGGCTGATTACTCTGCCGAAGTGAATGATGGAGCCTCTCCGTTCTCGCCCGCTACCCAACGATGGCTATAGCCCATAGCAGCGATGGCATCGTTCATTGTTGCGATGTGTTCAGTCGTAACATCTGCCATACTGTTCACCACTACACAACCCTCGACTTTTGCATCCCGGCCATTGTAACCTGCGCAATTGGTAGCTTTACTTGCGCCTTCGCCACTTGTGCTGACAACACCCAAGCAACCATATATGTTACCGTAGTTTTGTCCTGCGATAGATCCGATACTTTCGCCTCCTGATACCGAGGTTGAGAGATTCAGACAAGCGACGACTTTTGCCCCGGTATAGTTGACACCAGCGATGCCACCGGCACCATAAGTTCCGGCATAGACCTCAGCCTCGTTGATACAATTTGCTATGGTTCCGCGGTTGAAACCGACTATTCCTGCATAATCTTGCTTGGTCCATATGAATCCCGAAACACGACAATTCGATACCCTTGAATGTTCATCTACTCTGGCTATAATACATCCGAAGGCGCCGGTATTCTCGATGTTTACATCTGCGAAATTGAGATTTTGTACAGCACCGCCATTTTGGAGGTCAAGGATGAAAAATTTGCCGTTCCACCCTTTGATGGTGTGGCCGTTGCCCTCTATCAGACCCTCTGCATCTGATGCATACCAATTGCAAGACTCTTCGCAAACTATATCTCTCGCGATGATGAGATTTGCAGATGGATTATTGTCTACTGCATCGCACCAAGCTCGCAAGCCTTTCATCGAAGCTGCATAGTAGGTGTTGGTTGCCTCGTCATACAGATCTTGCAACTTATCGCATATCTCGCACACGCCATCTTTCCACGAGTGGTCGCACTCCTTGCCGCATATCTCGCACACGCCATCTTTCCACGAGTGCTGCTGACACTCCTTACCGCATATCTCGCATACGCTATCTTTCCACGAGTGGTCGCACTCCGGCATCTCATTTTGGCACGATGGCAACACTATTGCCACAGCGGCCAATAAAATCAAAAGTCTTTTCATAGTAAATGGTTATATGGTTGTTTTCGTTTCAACAAATTTAGTTATAAATAGCGAAAACTCAAAAAAAAACAGAGCGTTTTTGGGACAAAAAGAACTTTTACCCCTTAACTTTTCGATTTAAACTTAAAAAACAAAGTTTTTTTTACTATCTTTGCCGCGATTATGAAGAAGATTAGAAATTTTTGCATTATAGCCCATATCGACCACGGTAAGTCGACCTTGGCCGATCGCTTGTTGGAGGCCACAAATACTTTGAATCAACGCGAGATGCAGTCGCAGGTGCTCGATGATATGGATCTCGAGCGCGAGAAGGGTATCACCAACAAGTCGCACGCCATTCAGATGAACTATGTGGCGAAGGATGGTGAGCAATACACATTGAACCTTATCGATACCCCGGGACACGTAGACTTCTCGTATGAGGTGTCGCGTGCTATCGCTTCGTGCGAGGGTGCGCTGCTTGTGGTCGATGCCACACAGGGCATTCAGGCGCAGACCATCTCGAACCTCTATCTCGCATTTGGTAACGACCTGGAGATTATCCCTGTCCTGAATAAGATTGATATGCCTTCGGCGATGATCGACGAGGTGAAGGATCAGGTTGTTGATCTGCTCGGTTGCGATCACGACGATATTCTCTGTGCTTCGGGTAAGACAGGCGAGGGTATCGACGAGGTGCTGGAGGCAATCGTTAAGCGAGTGCCAGCTCCGAAGGGCGACGAGAACGCTCCGTTGCAGGCGTTGATTTTCGACTCGGTGTTCAATCCTTTCCGCGGCATCATCGCATACTACCGTGTATTCAACGGAACAATCCGCAAGGGCGAACACGTCAAGTTCTTCAATACGGGCGAGGAGTACGACGCCGACGAGATTGGCGTTCTCAAACTCAAGATGCAGCCTTGCACCGAGATTAAGGCGGGCGACGTAGGATATATCTGCTCGGGTATCAAGAACTCGAAGGATGTGAAGGTGGGTGATACTATCACCTCGGTGGCAAACCCTTGTAGCGAGGCAATCGCAGGCTTCGAGGATGTTAAGCCTATGGTCTTTGCGGGTGTCTATCCTGTTGAGGCCGACCAATACGAGGATTTGCGTGCTTCGCTCGAGAAGTTGCAGCTCAACGATGCTTCGCTCACATTCGAGCCAGAGAGCTCGTTGGCTCTCGGTTTCGGTTTCCGTTGCGGTTTCTTGGGCTTGCTCCACATGGAGATTATTCAGGAGCGACTCTATCGCGAGTTCGATATGGATGTTATCACCACCGTACCGAACGTTTCGTACAAGATTACTACCACTATGGGCGAGGAGATTGAGGTGCACAACCCATCGGGCTTGCCTGAGGTTACCAAGATTGCAAAGATTGAGGAGCCATATATCTTGGCGCAGATTATCACCAAGGCCGACTTCCTTGGACCTGTGATGAAACTCTGCATCGACAAGCGAGGAATCCTCAAGAATCAGACATACATCACTCAGGACCGTGTAGAGGTTAATTTCGAGATGCCATTGTCGGAGATTGTCTTCGACTTCTACGACAAGTTGAAGAGTATCTCGAAGGGTTACGCTTCGTTCGACTACCATCGTACCGGCTACGAGACAAGTAAGTTGGCGAAGTTGGATATCCTTCTCAATGGCGACCCTGTGGATGCACTCTCGTCGCTTATATATGCCGACCACGCCTACGACTTTGGTCGCAAGATGTGCGAGAAGTTGAAGGAGTTGATACCGCGTCAGCAGTTCGATATTGCTATTCAGGCAGCTATCGGTGCTAAGATTATCGCTCGCGAGACCGTGAAGGCGGTGCGTAAGGATGTAACTGCGAAGTGTTATGGCGGTGATATCTCGCGTAAGCGTAAGCTCTTGGAGAAGCAGAAGGCTGGTAAGAAGCGTATGCGCCAGATTGGTCAGGTGCAGGTGCCACAGACTGCCTTCCTTGCAGTGCTCAAGATGGACTAATTGAAGATAAGGATTATATCTATAGCCAAGTGGCAAAAAGTTTTAAAATATGAAAAAGACAATTATTGACCTCTTCGAGTCGTCGGTAGAGAAATTTGGCGAAAAACCGTTCTTGCTCGAAAAGAGTACGGGCGAGTTCGAGCCTACAACCTATCTCGAGACTCGTGAGATAGCATTGAAAACGGGTGCAGGTTTGGCAGCTCTCGGTATCGAGCCTAAGCAGGCCGTATCTATCTTGGCCGAGGGTTGCAATGCTTGGATTACATCGGAGCTGGGTCTCTTGTATGCCGGAGCTATCAGCGTGCCGTTGTCGATAAAGCTGGAGGAGGCAAACGATTTGTTGTTCCGTCTGCGTCACGCAGATGTTGTGGCAATCTTCGTTTCGCGCAATCAGCTTCCGAAGATTCGCTCCATTCGCGAGCAGTTGCCATTGCTCAAGCACGTCATCGTGTGGGGCGATGTGGAGTTGCAGGAGGGCGAAATCTCGCTTGCCGAGTTGAATGCTATGGGTGAGAAGCACCTCGCAGAGCATCGCGAGGAGTTCTTGGAGATTGGTCAGGCGGTGCAGAACGACGACTACGCAACCATCACCTACACCTCGGGTACTACGGCCGATCCTAAGGGTGTGATTCTCACACATCGTAACTATACGGCAAATGTCGAGCAGGCGTTAAGTCGGAGGGCCAAGCGGTCTTAGGAAGACAAAAGCTCCTGACAACT
>JAZLDJ010000129.1:0-1801 GCA_045614685.1 Alistipes sp.
TAGCGCTTACCGATAGAGTCCTTCTCGTCGTAAACTACGGTGTAGTCATACTTGAGGTCGTCGATAATCTGACGTGCCACCTCTGGGAGACCATCCTTCTTCACCAAGGGCAACACAGCAACCTTTGTGGGAGCAAGGGCTGCAGGGATGCGTAATACTACGCGCTCCTCGCCATTCTCGAGCTTCTCCTCGGTGTAGGCTGCAGACATAATCTGCAAGAACATACGGTCAACACCGATTGATGTCTCAACAACATAGGGTACATAGCTCTCGCCACGCTCGGGGTCGAAGTACTGAATCTTCTTGCCTGAGAACTCCTGGTGACGACCAAGGTCGAAGTCGCTACGCGAGTGGATACCCTCCACCTCCTTGAAGCCGAACGGGAAGTTGAACTCGATATCTGTTGCGGCATTTGCATAGTGGGCCAATTTGTCGTGGTCGTGGAAGCGGTAGTTCTCGTCACCGAAGCCGAGGGCACGGTGCCAAGCCATACGTGTCTCCTTCCACTCGCTCCACCACTGCATCTCTGTGCCAGGCTGTACGAAGAACTGCATCTCCATCTGCTCGAACTCGCGCATACGGAAGATAAACTGACGTGCTACAATCTCGTTACGGAAGGCCTTACCAATCTGTGCGATACCGAAGGGGAGCTTCATATGGCCGGTCTTCTGCACATTGAGGTAGTTAACGAAGATACCCTGTGCAGTCTCGGGGCGGAGATATACGGTGTTAGCGCCATCGGCAGTAGAACCCATCTGTGTAGAGAACATGAGGTTGAACTGGCGTACATCTGTCCAGTTGCGTGTACCAGAGATGGGGCATACAATCTCGCAGTCGAGGATAATCTGCTTCAACTCCTCAAGGTTGTTCTCATTGAGAGCCGTTGCAAAGCGCTCGTGAACGGCATCCATCTTCGCCTTAATCTCCAACACGCGGGGTGAAGTAGCGAGGTACTGCTCCTCGTTGAAGTTCTCCTTGAAGCGTTTGCGCGCCTTCTCTACCTCCTTCTCAATCTTCTCCTCCTGCTTAGCCATCCAGTCCTCAACCAATACATCGGCGCGGTAACGCTTCTTTGCGTCCTTGTTGTCGATGAGGGGATCGTTGAAGGCACCTACATGGCCTGATGCCTCCCATACGCGGGGGTGCATGAAGATTGCAGCGTCGATACCTACGATGTTCTCGTGGAGCTTAACCATTGAGTCCCACCAGTAGCTCTTGATGTTGTTCTTGAGCTCAACACCATTCTGGCCATAGTCGTATACAGCGCCGAGGCCGTCGTAAATCTCGCTTGAGGGGAAAATAAAGCCATACTCCTTGCAGTGAGCAATAAGCTTCTTGAACAATTCTTCCTGTGTCATAGTCTATATCGTTTTTTTGTTACTTAATTCAGGTTTTATACCTACGGTATATTCAAGCCACAAAGATAGCAAAAAAAAGTGGAAAGTAACTTTCCACTCAAAAATAAGTTTTAATATTTATAGGACCTTCCCAAATAGATAGGTACTATTACCATTTTTCACCCAAAGAGTTCAATGCATTTTGTGCCATGGCATGACCCTGACGCGCTGCCATACGCAACCACTTTAGGCCCTCGGCATAGTCCTGTTGAACGCCCTCACCCAAGCAATAACATATGCCCAACTCATACTGCGAACGATCAAATCCCTCCTCAGCAGCAGCATGCCATAGCGCCACCGCCTTAGTGATATCAGCCGTCACACCCTCACCAGCGAAATAACAGCAACCCAAGTTATGCATCGCTGAAACATTACCCTGCTCAGCAGCCTTACCATACCACTCT
>JAZLDJ010000130.1:0-2186 GCA_045614685.1 Alistipes sp.
CTACATCTACAAGGCAGACCAGAGCAACGCAACTGGACAGGCTGTTGTGGTACTCCCAGGTGGAGGTTATGGCAAGGTATGTATCGAGCGCGAGGGTTTTGCCTTGGCTGAGTACTTCAAGAGCATCGGTATCACTGCAGTAGTAGTGAAGTACCGTCTTCCGAACAATGGACACAAGGAGGTGCCACTCGAGGATGCTCAGGCAGCTTTGCGCTACACTCGCAAGAATGCCAAGAAGTGGGGCGTAGACCCTACGAAGGTGGGTATCGCAGGTTCGTCGGCAGGAGGTCACCTCGCAGCCTACACCTCGACCTTCACTCCAGATGCCGAGAAGCCAGCATTCGCAGTTTTGTTCTACCCTGTAATCAATGGCGAGACTTGTATGACTCACCAGAACACCTTCCGTCGTTTGTTGGGTAAGAACCACTCGGCTGCAGATCGCGAATACTACTCGCTCAACAACCGCGTATCGGCTACTACACCGCCAACAATCTTGCTCCTCAGCACCAACGACCGCACCGTACCGCCAATCAGCTCGACCCTCTACTACAAGGCTCTCAAGCACTATGGCGTAAGAGCTGCTATGCACATCTACCCTGAGGGTGGTCACGGATGGGTTGGTCGTCCAGAGTTCCGCTACGACAAGGATTGGAAGCACCAGCTCAAGCGTTGGTTGGTATTCATCAACAAGCTCGAGGAGAAGAAATAATCTACACTATGAAGCGTGTACTCTTAATTATGGCTATATTGGTGGCCACAACGGCTATGGCACAAGAGCAGAAGAGGTCGAACTACTATCAGGACGATACTATTCTCATTTGGGATAACAATAAGGCCCCACACTCGAACGGCTTGGAGGGTGAAGCTTACGAGGCTACAGCATATCGATTGGTGAACACCACCAAGGCACAGATATATGTCTACAACGCAGATCCTGCAAAGGCTACAGGCCAGGCGGTTGTAATCTGCCCAGGTGGAGGCTATGCAAAGCTCTCGATGGATCAGGAGGGCTACCTTATGGCGCAGTGGTTGGCAAAGAATGGTATTGCAGCATTCGTGTTGGAGTATCGTCTGCCAAATGGACACCGAGAGGTGCCACTCGAGGATGCTGTGGAGGCTATCCGCATCGTGCGCAAGAAGGCAAAGAAGTTCAATATCGACCCCGCAAAGGTGGGTATTATGGGCTTCTCGGCAGGCGGCCACTTGGCAGCTTCGGCATCGAATAAGCCTGCAGTGGAGGATAGACCGAACTTCTCGATTCTATTCTACCCTGTATTGACCGCCGGTGATTTCAACACTCACAGAGGCTCGTTCCGCAACCTCCTTGGCAAGTACCACACCGCAGCCGAGGCTGACGAATGGGCTATGGATAAGATTGCGAGCGAGCAGACCCCGCCAACAATCCTTCTGCTGAGCGATGACGACACCACCGTACCTGCTGCAGGTTCGGCTCTCTACTACGCAGCTCTGCGCTACCACGGCGTGAAGGCATCGATGCATATATTCCCAACAGGAGGTCACGGTTGGGGCAACTACGACAAGTTCGCTTACCAGAAGGAGTGGCAACACCTGTTGCTCCGTTGGTTGAGCGATTTGAAATAATGATTCACTAAATTCACAAATTATATTTATGGCAGAAAGTTCAATTTTGATGCGTCTTGATGGTCTGAAGATCAAATACGAGGAGTTGGGACAAAAGCTCACCGACCCCGATGTGATTGCCGACGTCAAGGCATTTATTCAGTACACAAAAGAGTATAAGGAGTTGGAGCCTATTATCGAGACTTCGGACCGTTTCCGCAAGGCGATACAGGCTTTGGCCGACGCTAAGGATATTCTTGCAAACGAGAAGGACGAGGAGTTCCGCGAAATGGCTCGTATGGAGATTGCCGAATTGGAGCCTGCAATCGAGAAGATGGAGGAGGAGATCAAGTTGCTCCTCATCCCGAAGGATCCTCAGGATGGCAAGAATGCCGTGCTCGAGATTCGTGGTGGTACAGGTGGCGACGAGGCTGCGTTGTTCGCGGGCGACTTGTTCCGTATGTACACCAAGTATATCGAGTCGAAGGGCTGGCGCTACGAGGTGACCTCGTTCTCGGAGGGCGTTGTTGGCGGCTACAAGGAGGTTATCCTCAAAGTTACGGGCGACAGCGTATATGGCACCTTGAAGTATGAGTCGGGCGTAC
>JAZLDJ010000131.1:0-10097 GCA_045614685.1 Alistipes sp.
GCCTCTACGTAGGCCTTGAGGATTGCATCGATCTCGCCAAATACAGGCTTATCGGTGCCATAGTTGAGTCCCTCGTAAACCTCCTGAGGTACGATACCATACTTCTCGATACCCTTGGTCACATCGTGGAATGCTCCACCGACAGCCATATTGAGGTGACCGTGCAGACGAACATACTTGACAGCCTTCTCGAAGTAGATGTTGCGGACAATCCACATCTCCGACAAATCCATCTCCTCGCCACCAGCACGCATAATCTCGTTCTCGATAAACGAGAGAGCCGAGAAGCACCAGCAGGTACCGCTACGGAACTGATTCTTGACCGAAGTGGTCTTAACAAGCTTACCATCGGTAAACTGATAGCCCTTCTTCTCCTGAGCCGAAGCCGACATAACGAGGGCCACGCAAAGGCATAATGCAGTGATAAATCTCTTCATAATCTCTATTTTTTAGTTGAATTGACAATAGTTACACACTCGGCATAGGTCAAAGCCTCGACCTTCTTGCCTCGTGGAATACGATAGTTCTTGCCCTTGTAGGCGATGTAGGCACCATAGCGACCATTCTTGATGACCAAATCGGCATCCTCCTCGAAGGTTTTGATTGGCGTAGCTGCTGCGGTAGCACTCTTCTTCTGCGCCTCGATAAGTTCGAGAGCACGCTCGAAGGTGAGTGTGTAAGGGTCGTCGCCCTTCGCCAACGATGCGAAGTTATTGCCATAGCGAACATAGGCGCCAAACTTACCGATGCCGACAATAACATCCTGCTCCTCGTACTTGCCGAGTGTGCGTGGCAGAGCAAAGAGCTCCAACGCCTCCTCGAGGGTTATAGCCTCGATAAGCTGGCCCTTCTTGAGCGATGCAAAGCGTGGTTTCTCGCCCTCCTTGGTCTCGATCTCGACCATAGGTCCAAAGCGACCGATACGAGCCTTTACGACCATACCCGACTCTGGGTCTACGCCCAAGATACGCACCTGCGAATTCTTCTCGACCTGGGTGGTGATAGCCTTATTTACAAGTTCGTGAAAATCGCCATAGAACTCGCCAATCATTGTATTCCAGCCCTGCTCGCCATCGGCAATGCGGTCGAACTCCTTCTCGACCTTAGCCGTGAAGTTGTAGTCCATAACGATGCCGAAGTTCTGCTCCAAGTAGTCGTTTACGACCATACCTATATCGGTTGGAGCCAAGCGGTTCTTCTCTGCGCCATAGTTCTCGTTCGCCACCTTCTCGGTGATGTTTGAGCCCTTGAGTGTGAGCTGTGTATACTGACGCTTGAGCGATGGCTTATTGCTCTTCTCGACATAGCCACGAGTGATGATGGTAGAGATTGTAGGTGCATAGGTTGAAGGTCGACCAATGCCCAACTCCTCCAATCGCTTAACCAACAATGGCTCGCTGAATCGCATTGGCGGAACAGTAAAGCGCTGTGTTGCAGTGATGGTCGAAGCAAGGAGCTTGGTGCCATTCTCCAACATAGGCAAGATAGCCGTCTCGTTCTGCTCGGCAGGCTCCTCATCGTGCGACTCGGAATAGAGACGCAAGAATCCGTCGAAGACGATAACCTCGCCCGTAGCGATAAACTTCTCGTTCTTCTCCGACACACCGATGGTGATGGTGGTACGGCTGATATCGGCCGGTACCATCTGCGACGCTACGGTGCGTTTCCAAATGAGTTCGTAGAGACGCTTCTCGGCTGCAGTACCCTCGATGGTGTGGTTGTTGATATAGGTTGGACGAATAGCCTCGTGAGCCTCCTGAGCACCCTTGCTGCTGGTGGTATAGTTGCGGCGCGACGAATACTCGCTTCCAAACATATCTACAATCTCCTTCTTGCAAGCATTAAGAGCCAAGTCCGAGAGGTTTACCGAGTCGGTACGCATATAGGTGATAAGACCTCGCTCGTAGAGTTTCTGCGCTACCGACATTGTCTGCGACACCGACATCGAGAACTTACGACCAGCCTCCTGCTGAAGGGTCGAAGTGGTGAATGGAGGTGCAGGGTAACGCTTCGAAGGCTTCATCTCGCTACCCTCGACCGTGAAGGTTGCACCCTTGCAGTGCTCCAACATTGCGAGCGCCTCCTCCTTTGTAGCGAAACGCTCGGTATACTCAGCCTTGAAGAGTGTCTTTGAGGCATCGTCTGCAGGATAGAACTGTGCTACCAAACGATACGACGAGGTACTCTTGAAGTTGATAATCTCGCGCTCACGCTCGACAATCAAACGTACGGCAACACTCTGCACACGACCAGCCGAGAGAGCCGGACGCACCTTCTTCCACAAAATTGGTGAGAGTTCGAAGCCTACGATACGATCCAACACGCGGCGTGCCTGCTGAGCATTCACAAGGTTCATATCCACCTTACGCGGATTCTCGATTGCATTGACGATGGCGTTCTTGGTAATCTCGTGGAATACGATTCGTTTGGTATTCTCGACCGACAAACCCAAGACCTCGGTCAAATGCCAGGCAATAGCCTCTCCCTCGCGGTCCTCATCACTTGCAAGCCAAACGGTCTTTGCCGCTGCGGCAGCCTTGGTCAACTCGGCTACCAATTTACTCTTCTCCTTAGGAATTTCGTATGTTGGGACAAAACCACTTGCGATATCAATGCTGAGTTCCTTCTTCGGAAGGTCGCGTATATGACCAAAACTCGACTTTACGGCAAACTCCTTGCCCAAGAATTTCTCGATGGTCTTCGCCTTCGCAGGGGACTCAACAATTACTAAATTTTCTTGCATCACTTATAAATAATACTTTTTCGTAGCAAAACCCGAGTCGTAGCTCAGGCTTCACTTATATCTATTTCACTAATGTATAGGTCAAATCAATCGCTATCGGTGCTGGCAACTCCTTGCCCGAGCCCTGCAATACGCTCTGCGAGAAGGCGTATGGCGCAGTTGCTTCTGTTCCGATACAGATTGTTCGCTTCACATAATTCTTATCTGTCTCGTCGAATAGGAACGTTCCATCCTCCTGACGAACACTCTTGGCGTAGTTGTAGAGTCGCTGAATATGCGCCGTAATGTTCATCGTGTAGCAACCTCGGCTACGGTCGAGATGACCGCCATATGCCAGCTCACTGCTATAGCTCTGCTCGTAGAGGTAGTCGTAGTCGGTTATCGGCGAGAGTGTGTTGTAGTTGAGATAAGCACCCAATCGAGTGAACGAGCCATCGAGCATCTTCACAAAGTCCTCGTTCTTCGAGAGGCTTTGTGTTATGTTCCAATCGTAGTCGGCACCATCCACATAGATCGAGAGAATACACTGATTGATACCCATCTTCGAGTAGTTATCACCCGCAGCATCCTGCTCCAACTTGCACAACTCGTTGAGGAAGTCGTCGGTGATGTAAATCTCGGTCGATGGACCTCCCAAGCCCTCGACATAGCAAGTCGAGACCTTAGTACGCTCCTCGCGCGACTTCGAACAATCCATAACCACGTTCTTAAGCGCAGATTGCGAGTAGTCGTGGGTAACCTTATTCACCGAAGCATTGTACTTCGAATCCTCGTCGTAGAAGTAGTAGTACATACCTACTGTATCCTTAATCATCGACGGATCTTTCTCGTTGCGGCTACGTCCCTGGAGCATAATACCCGATGCCGAGAGGTCGAGTGCATACATAGCACACTCCTTGTCGCTCGGAGTCTCGCTCAACACTGGCTCGATATAGAGGCCATAGAACTTCTCCGACCACTTTTCGTCGTCGCTATATATCTCTACGCCCTTATTGCCATAACCATCCCACTCGCTCGTTGTGTAGTTGTCGGGGATGAGCATCAAACGACGTGCAAAATCCCACGAATATGGAGTGCTCTCCATCGGAATCATCACGGTCGAAGGGCCCTCCTTCAACTCACTCTTAGGGAATGTGAACTCGAAAATAGGCTTCGAAGCGTCGTACACACCGCTCAAATCGCAGTTTATATATGCCACCGAATCCTTGTCGCGACTAGCGTCGTACTTAAGCACATTCTCGGCCAACGATTTGTGCAACTCATAGACTCTATAACGAATAGGAACGAGTGTGTCGCCACCATAATCCTTCACCGTAAGCACAAGTTTCATAGTGTCGAAGATTGGCATATAGCCAAAGCCCTTCTCCTCGTCCAACGCATTCATATATAGGATTGTAGAGGCGAAACCTGCGGTACGCAAGCCGAGCGCATCGCTACGGCGTACACCCATATATCCCTGATCGATATTCGACGAGAGAAGCGAGTCGGTACGGTAGAGTCGAGTCTCGAAGAACTCCTTGCCCGTATCGACAGTCTCGTTCGCATCTGTTGCGGAGTTGTACGAGATGATTTTGCTACCTCTGAAACGCAAATGACGCATAGACATAACCTGATCTTCGGGCATCATATTCGAGCCCAAAGTGCTATCCTCGGTCATTGTACACCCCTCGAAGAGAAGTGCCACGAGAAACAACGAAAGTAGGTATGTAATATGGCGCAATCTGCTAGAAAAGTTCCTCATAGAAGCGATCGTAGTTATCATAAAAATCTCCCTCCTCAGGCGACTGATAGTCGAGCACCTTCTTTCCGCATTGGCGAGCATACTCCACCAACTCGCGGTCGGCATTTGCCGAGCCCACTACCACGCCATCGACATTCTCTATAACGAAACGCATCAGATTTTCGTATGAAGGAGTGCCCAATTTTTCGGCAGTATCCTCTGGAGCACCCTCGCCAATAAGTCTGTCAACAAGAGCATTGTCGAGCGGCTTTGCGTAGCGCTCCTCGAAGAGCGAAACCACAATCTTCGAATCGCAGAAGAGAGGATCGTCCTTGAACATATTACGCAAATAGATTGGCGCTATAGCCGAGAACCATCCGTGGCAATGTACCACGCTTGGCTTCCACTGCAACTTCTTGACTGTCTCCAAGGCTCCACGCGCATAGAATACCATACGCGCATCGTTATCCTCGAACTCACGACCCTCCTCGTCGGTAAGCACTGCCTTACGCGAGAAGAAATCGTCGTTATCGATGAAGTATATCTGAATACGAGCCGAAGGTATGGAGGCAACCTTGATAATCAGCTGATGATCGTCATCGTTGATTATGAGGTTCATACCCGAAAGGCGAATAACCTCGTGCAACTGGTTGCGTCGTTCGTTCACGCAACCATAGCGAGGCATAAAGGTACGTATCTCGTTGCCGTGCTCCTGCATTGCTTGCGAGAGCTGGCGGCTAAGACGCGACTCCTCATTCTCCGGAAGGTAAGGCATTATCTGCTGACAGATATACAAAATTTTATTTTTTGCCATCGCTGTTGGATTTTAATTCCTGTAAAAAGTTAGTTAAATATTATTAGAGAATCAACATTGCATCGCCGTAGGTACCAAAGCGATAACCCTCCTTTACAGCCACCTGATAAGCATCCATAACGGTGTTGTAACCACCAAATGCTGCAACCATCATCAGCTGAGTAGAGCCCGGCATATGAAGATTCGAAACCATTGCATTGGCAACCGTGAAATCGTACGGCGCAAAGATGAACTTGTTGGTCCAGCCCTCCTGAGCAGTAACCATTCCGTGGGTCGAAACTACAGTCTCGAGCGTACGCATAACAGTAGTACCGATTGCTACAACCTTGTGATTCTCGCGCTTTGCCTTATTGATAGTCTCGGCTGTCTCGGCTGTTACGAAGAACTGCTCCGAATCGACCTTATGCTTCGACAAATCCTCGACATCGACAGTACGGAAGTTACCCAAACCAGCGTGAAGTGTCACGAAGGTCTTCTCGATACCGAAAATCTCCATACGCTTGAGGAGATGCTTCGAGAAGTGCATACCCGCAGTTGGCGCCACTACAGCGCCCTCCTTATCGGCAAAGATTGTCTGATAGTTCTCGGCATCCTCAGGCTCCACCTCTTTACGCACCCACGCTGGAAGCGGAGTCTCGCCCAAGCGATAGAGCAACTCTTTGAACTCCTCGTGCTCGCCGTCGTAGAGGAAGCGAAGTGTTCGACCACGCGAAGTGGTATTGTCGATAACCTCGGCTCCGAGGATATCGTCCTCACCGAAATAGAGCTTGTTGCCGATACGAATCTTACGCGCAGGATCTACCAAAACGTCCCATAACTTGAGCTCGCGATTCAACTCGCGGAGCAAGAACACCTCGATCTCAGCACCAGTCTTCTCCTTGTTGCCATAAAGGCGTGCAGGGAACACCTTGGTGTCGTTCATTACGAACACATCGCCCTCATCGAAGTATTCGATGATATCCTTAAAGAGTTTGTGCTCAATCTCGCCCGTATCGCGGTGAATAACCATCAATCGAGCCTCATCACGATTATTAGCCGGATACTTTGCGATAAGTTCCGGACTAAAATCGAAGTCGTAATTTGAAAGTTTCATATATAATTAAGTGTTGTTGTTTCGTAGCAAACACAATATGCTGCGCAAAAAAGTACGCAACAATCATTAATACTACGAAAAAATCAATCTTTTGTTTCGTCCAATGGCAAATATTTCAAGAAATCGTCCAAAGAGATTGCATCTGCCTCCGAAAATTGGCCATTTCGGGTGCGGCGCAACGAGGTTAAATAGGCTCCACTCTCGAGTGCCTCGCCAATCTCGTGTGCCAACGAGCGGATATAGGTTCCCTTGCTACACTCCACGCGAATACGCACCTTCGGAATATCGTACTCCTCGAGCTTTATCGAGTAGATATTAATCAACGCCTTGCGCAACTCCACCTGCTCGCCCGCACGCGCCAACTCGTAGGCACGCAAACCCTCGACCTTCTTTGCCGAGAAGATTGGTGGTGCTTGCAGACGCTCGCCTGTGAGCGAGAGAAGAGCCTCCTCAACCTTCTCGCGAGTGATGTGGTCGATAGGATAGGTCTTATCCACCGGATGCTCCATATCGTAGCTTGGCGTGGTTGCGCCGAGCATAAGCTCTGCAACATACTCCTTACGCTCGGCCTGCAGAGCGTCGACCTGCTTGGTGGCCTTACCGATGCATACCAAGAGTATGCCCGTAGCCAATGGGTCGAGCGTACCTGCATGACCAATTTTAATCTTGCGATGTCCCATCTTATTCAGACGGAACTTTATTTTGCGCACCACATCCGACGAAGTCCACTCAAGCGGTTTGTCGATAACGGCAACATATCCCTCCTCCTTCGGATTGAAATTCTTAAAATCTATCATAGCTTAGATAAAGTTTGTAATCATAGCCACCACTCCTGCAACAGCGCAGTAGGCAGCAAACCATATAAGTTTTCCTCGCTTGACAATCTCAATCATAAACTTGCAAGCCAAACAGCCCGTAACAAACGCTGTTACGAAACCTGCAATAAGTGGCAAGAGCTCTACTCCACCACCAAAATCGCCCTTCAAAATATCGAGCAAGGCATTGCCGAGAATTGGAGGCAACACCATCAAAAACGAGAACTGCGCCACGCTATCCTTCTTATTGCCGAGCAACAAGCCTGTGGCAATTGTCGAGCCCGAGCGCGAGAGTCCAGGCATAGTGGCAAAGGCCTGAGCTACGCCTATAATAGCGGCATCGCGATAGGATATTTTTGTCTTCTGACGAGGCTTTGCGTAGTATGCAAAGGCCAGGAGTGCAGCAGTAGTTAGCAACATCGCTCCCACGACCCACATATTGCTCGATATGCCATCGACAAAGTCCTTGAAGCAGAAGCCCACAATACCAATTGGAATCATCGAGATGATGATTTTGAGCAGATACGACTGCTCCTCGTTCACACCTCCCGAGAAGACGAACGCGCCCTTGAGCAAGCGCCAAATCTCGCGCCACAACACCACGATGGTGCTCAGCACGGTTGCTGCGTGAAGCGTGAGGTCGAATGTAAGATTTTCGTGCACCTCTGCCACATTCAAAAACTCCTTGGCGAGTTGGAGATGTCCACTGCTCGATACGGGCAAGAATTCGGTTAATCCCTGCACCAATCCGAGAATTATCGCTTGTATTGCATCCATAATTTTCGAAAACGACAATAAATCGTACAAAGATAGCAAAAATTAATGGAAAAGCGAAAAACTGAGAGGCGAAAACTTTTGACTAAAAATAGTAAATGGGGCTCTTGGTGAGCCCCAATGTCTACTAAAAGAAAATGAGGCTCTTCGGTGAGCCTCATTTTCTTTTAGTAGACAAGTTCGTCTTGCTCGGTGCCAAAGCCCGGCAGACCGATGCTATCGCCATAACCTCGCTCGGCTACGACTGCAAAAATGTCAATTTCTGGTTTCAAATACTTTTTCATAATCGTAACTTATTTATAGGTTATTCTGCTGGAGCCGGAGCAACCGGAACAGTATAGTCGATCTCGTTCTTGCTCGAGATGCAGGTACAGCCATCGTAGGTATCATTACCTGTCCAATCGGTAGTGCCGCCATAGAGATACTTGAAGTAGTCTGTAGCCTTGAGAGATACAGTAGTATACTCATCCTCCTCCTCGCTGTAGCCCGATACCATCGAACCACCAACCTTTGCATTGTTGTACAGGACGGATCCAGCTGCGCGTGCCTTACCGCTGAGCATACCCTGCTGAGCCTGATACTTGTATGCGTCGATTGTGCAGAAGCACTGTGCACCCTCGACTGGAGCCTTCATCGAGCCGATGATACCCGACACTATGCAATTGCCCTCCAAGCCTGCGCCGCTCTTACCTGTTGCAACAACATCACCGGTGTTGATGAGCTTAACCGTTGCAGGAATAGCATACTTTGAGACAAATGCTGCGATACCGCCGATATAGAACTGCTGAACAGTCTCACCGGTGAACGCTACGGTTCCCTCGTTGAGAAGCACCGCATACGAGTCAGCAGCAATAGAGCCCGCATCGTCATTACCACCAAAGATACCACCAATAGATGTTCCGATAGCGCGAGACTGCTTACCGGCAAAGTTGAGATTACCGCTATTTTTGATTGTACCCAAAAGTTTGAGAGTGCCCTTCTGGTGCTGCGCGATGATTCCGCCAATACGCATTACACCGTTCGAATTAACGCTATTGGTAGCGTAAACTGTGATATCTCCGCTGTTCGAGCAGTCGGTGATAATGTTGGTCTTATCTGCAGTCTCGACATTTGTGATAAAGCCTCCAATACGCAAGCAGTTTGCAACCATTACATTCTTGCCAATCTCGATATCACCCTCGTTGTGAACATTGGTGTAAGGGGTATTCGAACCACCGCTGTAGCAGATACCTCCGATGAAGAGGTCTGAACCTGTGCTGCTTGCATTACCAACAGTGTAGTTGTCCATAGTAATCTTACCCTTGTTGTAGCAATCAACACGAGGCTCTGCACTGTTAGACACTACCAAACCTGCGAGGTAGGTTGAGTTTACGGTACCACCACCATTCACTGTAATATCTCCGTAGTTTACGCAGCCAATCATATCCTGCTGACCCTGCTTTACAACGCCACCAACGCTGACTGAGCCTGTAATCTGAGCCTTGAGAGCAACGACAACCTCTCCGTGGTTCTCGCAGTTGGTTAAGAAACCGTATGCAGCAGCACCGATCTCAATCGCTTGTTTAGACTCGTTATAATAGTAACGGGTAAAATTAGCACCCAAGCCACCCATATGTACTCCATTTGTAGATTGGCTAACAGCAAGCTTAACCTCGCCGTAGTTCTTTGCTCCTGTGAAAGCTGCACGGTTGTGAGCGAATACGCCACCAAGCCAAATAGAGTAGTGAGATCCACCAACATAGACATTACCGTGGTTCTCTACACCTGTAATATCCTTAGCACCATAATCGTTAGCACCACATACTCCACCAACATAGGTGCGACCACCATCAACAGAGATGTTGTCGTCGAGAGTAATCTTACCGTGGTTTACGGTATTTGCACCGACATTACCATATCCGACAGCACCTGAAACGAACAACGACTCGCAGTTGTAGGTACCCTTAACGGTTACATTACCCTTGTTCTCAGAGTCGATAGTGCGCTGCGAAGTGTATCCAATAATAGCACCGATATACAATGCGCGGTCATCGACAACGGTATTTGTATCGGCAACGCCATCGAGCATCGAGTAGTTGAGATCTACATTGATGTCTGCGTAGTTCTTGACAGCACTCCAACCGCGAGTTGTACGATAT
>JAZLDJ010000132.1:0-10475 GCA_045614685.1 Alistipes sp.
TCGGATTCCGCCAACTTGTAGGGCAAGTTGTAGTCCTTGAGGTGCACACAATCGGTCTTATGCACGCCGATGTGCGGAGTCATAGCAACGACATCCAGGCCGTCATACCACGCCTCGCGTACTCGTGCCTTGGGCGACACGCTGCCATCGTCGAGGTATGTATGCATATGAAAATCGCCCTTGAGAGTCAAGTAACCCTCGATATTGGGTATCGAAACAATCTTTCTCGAACCACAACCCAACTCGTGGCAGTAGGTGCGGTCATCATTCATCACTCGTGGCTGCTGGGCATAGGTCATAGTCACCAGAGCAACCAAGCATTGCAAAATAAAAATTCTCTTCATAAATGTTAGTTAGTAGTTTAAAATTACATTGTGTTACGATTTTTAGTGTGCCTCCAACCAATTTATACCAACTCCACACTCGGCGGTCAATGGAATGGATAGTTTCGCTGCTCCCTCCATCTCCTCGCGTACAATCTGCTCTACGAGAGCCTGCTCGGAGCGGAGCATATCTACCACAATTTCATCGTGCACCTGCATAGTGATGCGCGAACGCACGCCCTTGGCCTTGAAGCGGCGAGCCACGCCCACCATAGCGAGCTTCATTATATCGGCTGCGGTGCCCTGGATAGGTGCATTTATGGCATTTCGCTCGGCCAACGCTCGAGCATTAGCATTTCGCGAATCGATATCGGCAAGGTAACGACGACGACCGAACAAAGTCTCGACATAGCCCTTCTCGCGTGCATCGGCCACAACGTTGTCCATATACTCCTTAACCTTAGGATACGACTCGAAATAGCCCTCGATAAGCTCCTTTGCCTCGCCACGCGGTATGCGCAGACGCTGACTCAGGCCAAAGGCCGAGATGCCGTAAATGATACCGAAGTTGGCCGTCTTGGCACGACGACGCTCCTCGGAGGTCACCTCCTCGATAGATTTCTTGTAGATGCGCGCAGCAGTTGCCGAGTGGATATCCTTACCCTCACGGAATGCTTCGCACAGATTCTCATCGCCACTCAGATGGGCCATAAGTCGAAGCTCCACCTGCGAGTAGTCGGCCGAAAGCAGAAGATGTCTATCGTCGCTAGGCACAAAGGCTGCACGGATTGGTCGTCCTAGCTCGTCGCGCACAGGAATATTCTGCAAGTTTGGATTGGTCGACGAGAGTCGCCCCGTGGCCGTTACAGCCTGATTGTAGGAGGTGTGGATATGTCCTGTAACCGAATTTATAAGTTGTGGCAGGGCATCCACATATGTCGAGAGCAACTTCTTCACGCCTCGATACTCCAATATCAAATCGACCACGCGGTGCTCGCCCGCAAACGACTGCAGATACTCCTCGTCGGTGCAATATTGCTTGGTCTTGGTCATCTTTGGCTTGGCTGTGATACGCATCTTTCCAAAGAGCATCTCACCCAACTGCTTGCTCGAATTTATATTTATCTCGCTCTCGCCCGAAATCTCACGAATCTCGGCCTCGATTGAGGCAAGTTTCTGCGACAACACTGCCGAATAGTTGCCAAGTGCTGCGCTATCAACACGCACACCCGCCCACTCCATATCGGCCAAGACCGCAATCATAGGCTCCTCGACCGTATGATATAGCTTTGCAAGCGAACTCTCGGCCTCGAGCTGAGGGCGCAACTTATTGAAGAGTTGCAGCGTGATGTCGGCATCTTCCGAAGCATACTCGGCCACACGGTCCACGCCCACCATATCCATAGTGAGTTGCTTCACACCCTTGCCAATGAGAGACTCTATCGAGATTGGCGAGTAGTTGAGATATCGCTCGGCCAAGGCATCCATACCGTGACGCGACTCGGCATCGAGCAGATAGTGCATAATCATTGTATCCCACTTCGCACCCTTAACCTCGATGCCCAAGGCACGAAGGAAAAGGATGTCGAACTTCATATTCTGACCCACCTTGGCGATGGCTTCGTTCTCGAAAAGTGGTTTTAGAATTGCGCCATACTCCGCCTCGATGTCGTTGCGTGGTCGCACATCGGCATTATGGCCAAATGGCAGATACCACGCCTCATGCTCGCGTACCGCAAGCGAGAGTCCCACTATGCGGTCGCCAAACATATCGAAGCCCGAGGTCTCGAGGTCGAAGCAGAAGTGCGGATATGTAGCAATCTCCGCCACTACCCTACGCAACTCGTCGGCCGAGAATATGGTGGTATATTTGTGTGGCACAGTAGCCACATTTGCAAAAGCATTGGCAAAGAGGTCGCTCTGCACCTCCTCGCTCGCCTGTGGAACCTCCTCCACTGCGGCAGGGGCAAACATTGCATCGAACAACGAGCCCTGACCCTCAAGCGAAGCCTTGGGCTTGGCACTCGGCTTTGGCTTTACGGTCTCGACCACTTGTGGCGCAACTGCCACAGGCGCACCGCCCAACTCGGCGAGGTAACTGCGGAAGTCGAGCTCGGCATAGAGCTCACGCAACGCCTCGGTATTTGGACAGCATACCGTGAGAGCCTCCTCGTCGAACTCGATAGGTACATCGAGACGAATGGTTGTAAGCACCTTCGCCAAGCGCAACTGCTCCTCGTTGGCAAGGATGTTAGCTCCCGTCTTGCCTCCAATCTTATCTGCATTGGCGATGATATTCTCCACCTCGCCATAGGTCTGCACCATCTTGCTTGCACCCTTCTCGCCCACACCTGGCACGCCAGGGATATTATCCGACGAGTCGCCCCACAAGGCCAAGATATCGCGCACAAGCTCGGGACGGTCTATACCATACTTCGCCTTGATAGCCTCCTTATCGATGATTTCGATGTCGTCACCCTTCTGCTTGTAGAGTTTACGATGCTCGCCTACGAGCTGGCCATAGTCCTTGTCGGGCGTAACCATAAAGACCTCGTAGCCCGCCTCGTCACCCTTCTTTGCAAGTGTTCCGATAACATCGTCGGCCTCGAAACCTGGCACCTCCAACACGGGGATACACATCGCCTCGACGATGCGTTTTACGTATGGCACCGAGAGCAAAATATCCTCGGGCGTAGCAGGACGATTTGCCTTGTACTCGGGGTATATATCACGACGAAAGCATCCGCCCTTAGGGTCGAATGCCACGCCAAGCAAGTCGGGTTGCTCTCGTTTTTGGATATCACGCAAGAACTTCGTGAAGCCATAGACAATCGAGGTGTTCATACCCGCACGATTGCGCATAGGTCGCCCCATAAAGGCGTAGTAGTATTTGAAAATCAATGCGTAAGCATCGACAAGGAAAAGGCGTTTCATTTTTTTGCTATTAGCCGTTGGCCATTAGCCATTAGCTTTTTTTTTTGAAAAAATTGACAGTTAAAAATTACTATTTATTGTCATCGCAGTACCACTCGGCATAAGATGTTGCCGTTTCGTGCAAGCGCAACGAGTGTAGCTCCACGTGCCTAGGCAGAGCCTTTTGTAGGCGCGCGGCAAAATCCGAGAGCATATTCTCGCAGGTGGGTTGATAGTCCACCAACACAATTTTGCTAAACTTTGCACTGAGTAGATCCTTCAGCTCGAGATTCTGCTCCGAGTCGCGCAGCACAAACGAATGGTCGAGCCTCTCGACAATCTCGCTATTGACAATGCGCTTCAGGTCGCCAAAGTCCATCACCATACCCAACTTGGGGTCGCACTCGTCGCACGAAGGTTCGCCCTTCACCGTAACAAATAGGCGGTAGGAGTGGCCGTGTATCTCGCGGCACAAGCCATCGTATCCATCCAAGGCGTGGGCCGACTCGAACGAGAACTCCTTTGTTAATCGTATCTTTGCCATATCCTACTTATCCAGAGATCCAATGTGTGGCTCACGCGAGAATACCTCGTTGAGCGAGATATATGTCTGGGTCTTTGTCACACCCGGAATACGCAAGATATTGTCGAAGATGGTGCGCATCAAGTGCTCGTTATCCACACAGTAGAGCTTCACCATCGCGGTGTATGTACCCGTAATGAAGTGGCACTCCACAATCTCGGGCACAAGTTTCATCTTCTCGGCAATAGCGCCCCACATCATAGGGTCCTGGATGCTAAGATTCACAAATGCACACACGTCGAAGCCAAGCATCTTGGGGTTAACAACCATACGCGAGCCGAGAATGACTCCCATGCTTTCAAGTTTTTTGATACGCTGATGAATTGCCGCACCCGAGATATCACAAGCACGCGCAATCTCCAAATATGGCATACGCGCATTCGCAACCAAAAATTTCAGAATCTTGCGATCAATATCATCTAACAACTCCTTGCTCATAACATTTTCTTTTTAGGGCTAAGCCCTTGTTAAAAATTCATTTACTTCAACACACCCAACTGTTTTCCAACCTCGGTGAAGGCGGCTACACACTTCTCCAACTGCTCGCGAGTGTGGCCCGCAGACACCTGCACGCGGATACGCGCCTGACCCTTTGGCACTACTGGGTAGTAGAAGCCTGTCACGAAGATACCCTTCTTCTGCAACTCGGCAGCAAAGTCCTGCGAGAGCTTCGCATCGTAGAGCATCACGGCACAAATAGCCGACACGGTTGGCTTGATATCGAAGCCTGCAGCAATCATCTTCTCGCGGAAGAAGGCTACATTCTCAACCAAGCGGTCGTGGAGCTCGTTGCTCTCCTCGAGCATCTTGAACATCTCGATACCTGCACCCACAACTGCCGGTGGCAACGAGTTCGAGAAGAGGTAAGGGCGTGAACGCTGACGGAGCATATCGATAATCTCCTTGCGGCCCGTTGTGAAGCCACCAATCGCACCACCAAAGGCCTTGCCGAGAGTTCCGGTGAGAATATCGACCTCACCACGTAGGTTGTACAACTCGGTGATACCGCGACCTGTTGCACCCAACACACCCGCCGAGTGGCACTCATCCACCATCACTAAAGCGCGATACTCCTTTGCCAAGCGACAAATCTCGTCGAGCGGAGCGGCATTGCCATCCATAGAGAAGACACCATCGGTTACGATAATGCGGAAACGCTGAGCCTGAGCGCGCTTGAGGCAATCCTCCAACTGCTCCATATCGGCATTGGCATAGCGGTAGCGCACAGCCTTACAAAGTCTAACTCCGTCGATAATCGAGGCGTGGTTCAACGAGTCCGATATGATAGCATCCTGCTGGGTGAAGAGAGGCTCGAAGACACCACCATTAGCATCGAAACAGGCGGCATAGAGGATGGTATCCTCGGTGCCAAAGTAGTCGGCAATGGCCTTCTCGAGGGCCTTGTGAATATCCTGGCAGCCGCAGATAAAACGCACCGACGACATACCGAAACCGCGCTCGTCCATAGCCTTCTTAGCCGCCTCGATAAGGCGAGGATTGTCCGACAAACCAAGGTAGTTGTTGGCGCAGAAGTTGAGACACTCCTTCTCGGCAACCTCGATAGCCGAACGCTGTGGCGAACAAATTACTCGCTCGGTCTTATAAAGACCGGCCTCCTTGATAGACTCCAACTCTTGTTGAAGGTGCTGTTTGAAATTTCCGTACATAAGTCCTTATATTTTAGTATTTTAGATTCTTAAATTAGGATTCACACTCTTTATGATGCTTACAAATTGTAATAAACATCCACGCAAAGTTATAATTTTTGCTCCAAAAATCCGCTTTTTTCGCCACTTTTTTGCACCTCAACTTACAAATTTTTGCTATATTTGCCTTATCTAAATACTCAACGCTATGAAGCGTTACTTACTATATATATTATTGCTCGTCGCGACTATTCGAGTGGCGCAAGCACAAGCAATAGAGAATCCCATCACGCAAGGTAGTTGGCCCGACCCTACAGTATGGCAAGCGGAGGATGGTCGCTACTACTCCATCTGCACAGGTATGCGACGCACACTCGTCAGCGAAGATTTGTTCCATTGGCAGATAGATAATCGCTCGGTAGTGGACAAGGGCGCGTGGGACGATATGCGCTATGTGGCACGCCACTTTTGGGCTCCCGACGTGGCGACAATCAACGGACAACGGCTGCTCTACGTCACGCTCTACAACAGCGCAAGCGATAGCAGCATAGGCGTTCTGAAGGAGGTCGCGCCCAATCGTTTCGAGTTCCACGGAGTAATCACCCGCAGCACCGAAACGGGCATCCGCGACACCATCGACCCCGAGGTTGTGGTAGACGAGAAAGGTAAAAAGGTATGGCTCTTTTTCGGCAGTGTGGGCAAGATGCACCGCGTGGAGCTTACGCGCGATGGTCTCAGCGTAAAGAAGGGTGCAAAATACACACACGTTGCTGGATTGACCGACAAGGAGAATCGCTCACGCTCGAAGGTCTTCGAGGGGTGCTACCTACACCGCCGCAACGGATATTGGTATCTCTTCGCGAGTGCGGGTTGGTACAAGGACCACACCTACAAGTTGGTCGTAGGCCGTAGTCGTCGTTTGACAGGCACATTCCGCGACCGCAATGGCAACCCTATGACCGAAGGTTACGCTACACCTGTCATCTCTAGCGAAAAGGGAGACCACTTCTATGGCCCAGGTCATTGTGGCGAGATATTCATGAAGGATGGGCGCGACTACATCTTCTACCACTGCCACAACCGCAACGTAAAACCTCATCAACGCCCTTTGATGATGCAAGAGATGAAGTGGGATAGCTTCGGCTGGCCATATGTAGAAGGCGGAAAGCCACAATAAGAAAATGCACCTCGGCGGAGGTGCATTTTTTATCATCTTTAATTATTTGGTTTGGGTAAACACATAACCAAATGGCAAGAGCGTATACTTTGCACCATTGGCAAGTTTTACCTTTAGCTCCTTATCGGAAAAGTTGCCTACAAAGAGGACATCCTCACTACCCTCGAGGGTACGCTTGAACGAGAGCACCTCGGCTGGATGGTCGTTGTCAATCCACTCGGTAGCACCATAGGAGAGAGCCTTCAGTTCCTTGCGCATCTTGCACCACTGCTTAATCTTGGCTGTTCTATCCTTTGCTACAGCGGTTACTCCGTCGCTATTCCAATCAATCCAGCAGCCCTTGTGACCAAACAACGAAACACGCTTGTCATGGGCTATCTCCTGACCATTGAAGATGAGAGGCACACCATCGAGAGCGAAGCAGAAGGCCAAAGAGAGTTCGCAACACTTATTTCCGAGCACCTTCTCCTGGCGATTCTCGAACTCATCGGTAGCCCAATCGTGATTCTCGGTCATATTCCACAACAGAGCACCCTTCGGACATAAGCCTTTATTCCACTCGTGACACTCGCGCACATAGGCCATACCGCCCTTGTCGGCCACCTTCGCCTCTTTATACAATAGTGGTCGTAGAGCCTTTTGGATGACGTTCCAGTTGTAGTTGGCATCGAAAGCACAGCGCAAATTGTATGGTCGGCTCGACTCGGCAACCATCACCAAGTCGGGCTTTATACGCTCGAGTTCGAGGCGCGACTCCTCCCAAAACGATATGGGCACAAGGCTCGCCACATCGCATCGGAAGCCATCCACATCGTAGTTCGAGAGGTAGTAGCTCATAATGCTCTTGAAGTAGGCGCGTGTGCCGCTATAGTCGGTATCGAACATCGGAAACTGCCACTTCGTAAGGCGCATATTGCCCTGCTCGTCAAACTTGAAGAACTCGGGATGAGTCTTCACAACATCGGCACCAGGGCCACAGTGACCAAAGACAAGGTCGAGAAAGACCTTCATACCGAGGCTGTGCGCCTTAGCCACAAACTCCTTGAGGTCTTGGTCGGTACCATACTCGGGGTCTACCTCGAAGTAGTTGCCTGCACGATAGGGGTTGCGAGGATCGTTGAAGCCCGACTTGAGCTGTCGTGGGCTCCACTTGCTACGATCCATATCGGTATCGGCCACATTCACAGGGGTGAGGTAGATGACCGTAACGCCCAAATCCTTGAGTCGCTCGAGGTGCTTCTCGGCACCCTTGATTGTACCCTCCTCGCTGAAGGCGCGAGGCATAAGTTGATAGCTCAAGCCCTCGCGAAACCAAGCTGGCGTGCGACGAGCCTCGAAGTGGTGGACATTCTGCACCTGTGCCAATAGGCTACCACCCAGCATCAGAAGTGCAACGAGAGAGAAAAGTCGTTTCATACGATAGGATTTTTACTTGATTTTCAACGGACGAATTACGGTATACTCCTCGGCATCGGTAATGCCATCAGCCACAATGCGCAGAGCGTATACCGTGCGTGTTGGGCGAAGTTCTATCTTGCCATTGTGCAACAAACCCGCATTCTCGAATGTCTTGCCATCGTACGAGAGTTCTACGTGACCATTATAAATCAGACGACGGAACACCTGGTAGAAGCCTGTGATAACCTCGATATAGTGGCACTTGAGCGGCTCCTCGAAGCGGAACTCCACCCAATCGCCCTTGCGAGCGCATCGTGCGGTGTAGGCTGCCTGCTCGTACGACTCGCACAACTTCAACGGACGCTTCTCCGAGAATGGCATCGACGATGTTGCCACCATCTTAGGTGTGCGATATTGCCAATACTCAGGTGCTGCCGCGATACCGCTTCGACCTGTGCCTGCGTAGCTATGGAACGCCACCCACGGAGCAAGCGAGGCGTCGAGTGGCTCGGTATAGGCGCGACGCTCGGTGGTGCGAATATCGGTGTAGTATATCTTCGACCCATCATCAACCTTGGCGGTGAGCTTACCATCCTTAGCCTCCACCACAGGCGGATTGAGACGATATGTTGCACCCATAACATTGAGTTTATCGTAGAATGAGCGTTTCAATGTGGCATACATATCGTCGTATGAGCGGCGATTCGTGCACCATGCCACCTCCGAAACACCAAACAGACGAGGGAATATCATATACTCCAAGTAGTCGCTAAAGCGGCCTTTAGGGTCGATGTTCGAGAGGATAATCTCGCCCCACATAGCACCCTCGATGCCGATGATATACTTCTGTTGCTCGGGCGTAAAACCTGCATTGTCGTAGGTAAAGTCGCAGATGGTCTTGAGCGTAATACCCGTCTTCGACGTGTGACCTGTCTCGTTCGGGCCTTGGCGCTTGTCGAGGTAGAAGATGCGCGACGGCATCGCAATGGTCGGATAGCCGCCATTCATCGCCTCGAGGCATCCCTTCAATCCATACCAACCGCACACAATGGTGCTCTTAGGCATCTTGCCGCCACGAATAGCCTCGTTCCATACCACAGCCTTGCGATTGTGACGTGTGAGAATATCCGACACGCGCATCAAGAAGTACTCCTCGAGTTGCGGACCAACCTTGATGCCCTTCTCGCGACAAAGCTTCTGGCAATCGGGACACTGACGCCACCAGTTAAAGTTCACCTCGTCGCCGCCGATATGGAGATACTCCGACGGGAAGATTTCGGCCACCTCCTTTACAATATCCTCGATAAGGCGATAGTTACTCTCCTTCGATGCACACCACACATTGCGAGTGTCGATACCGTTGGTAATGGTTGTGTCGGGCACATAGCCACACAAGATATCGGGACGTACTGCGCCCAAACCCTTCGAGTGGCCAGGTACATCTATCTCGGGGATGACCTCCACATTGCGCTGTGCAGCGTACTTGACAACCTCGCGCAACTCCTCCTGGGTGTAGTAGCCACCATATTTCTCGAAGAAGCTACCATATACAGGATGTATTGGCGAGTCGCCACCACGCCAACCGCCCACCTTCGCAAGCTCGGGGTGCGACTTAATCTCGATGCGCCAGCCCGTGTTATCGACAAGGTGGAAGTGAAGTTTGTTCAACTTCAGGAATGCCATATAGTCGATAGCGCGCTTTACCTCGTTGAGAGGCATATAGGTACGCGCCACATCGAGCAGAAAACCTCGATATTCGTAGCGCGGAGCATCGCATACAGTTATATGCGAGATGGTTACAGGCAGTTTCAAGTTCTTGGAATAGACCTCCGCAGGCATCAACTGCAGAAGGGTCTGCAAGCCATTGAAGACACCGCCATATGCACCGCCTCGCACCTCCACGCCACTCGTGTCGATGCGGAGTCGATACTCTTCGCTCTGCAACTCGTTGTCGAGCACAAGGCGCACATCGGCCTTGCGCGACGATACCTTGCGCAGAGGCATATAGTCGAGCAGATAGTCGGCCGCATCACCCAACTCCTTGTCGTAAGAGAGCGTAGCCTTGACATCAAGCACCAACGCTCCATTGCCCTCGACAACAGATTTCGGTTGCGGAATAATATCCGCCGCATAGAGAGTATTTGCCACAAATAGCAGCAAGATAAGAACTCGTAGTTTCATATATCAAATTTTAGGTAGTACAAATATACAAAAAAATCCAACCACCCACCAAAGTCACGCATAAAAACACATTTTAAAAAGGTAGTTGCAGCGCCATCAAAGAAGCAAATATCCCTTAAAATGTGTTTTTAATT
This sequence comes from Alistipes sp., assembly GCA_045614685.1. Classification (GTDB taxonomy): domain Bacteria; phylum Bacteroidota; class Bacteroidia; order Bacteroidales; family Rikenellaceae; genus Alistipes. Next base: position 10,356 of record JAZLDJ010000132.1, read on the forward strand.
TCTTGTCAGAAGTCGTGAGATGCGGTGCATCGCAAAAGAAAGGCCTCACACTTTCCAACAACGAAAAAAATGGAATTTAAGTAGAGCAAAGCAATAACATAACGCTCGTTTTTAGCGAGG
>JAZLDJ010000133.1:0-9502 GCA_045614685.1 Alistipes sp.
TTTTTTGAGCTTCAACCTCTACGATGAGGTTAAGGTCTCGGCACCGTCGGAGGGGTTGTGGTCGGTGGCTACGGGTTGGGAGAACGACTGGATGTGTGATTGGCACCACGCCTCGCCAACCAAGATTGAGAAGCAGGGCGAGTGGGAAATAGCGCACGGAAAGATCGCGCTCGAGCAGGGCGACCTTGTCCTGAGAGATAGCTATCGAAAGCTCGATAATGGACTTGTGCAGTGTATTCGTCGCTACGAGTGGCACGGCAGCAAGCCTTTGGAGAGGGTGACGCTCTCGGTGCGTCTGCAAGTCAAGGGCAAGGGCCTTATGCCTTGTCTGCCTGGCATTTTGTACTACGGAAATAAGAATGGCGCAAAGGTCAATGCCGAGAGAATAGCTGTCTACAACGGCACGGCGGGCGAGTTTGCCATCTTCGAGGAGCACCGCTATCCTATGCCGTTTGCAATGCTCGAATCGGCCAAAAGCGAGCCGAAGGGTAACTTCGGTGTGGCTCTCCATACCGTTCCAAGCCCAATCAAGGGTGCTGTGTTGAGCGACCAATGGTGGTCGCTGGGCGTTGAGGCTTATGAGGAGCACAGCGAGATAGTTCTCTATTCGGGCCCTATAGGCTACAATGGTCAGCGCTCGGTGTCGAAGGCGTTGCAGAAGCGCCCTATGCGATATGCCGACACATATGTCACCCTCGAGCCAGGTCAGGTGGTCGAAAAGAGTTTCTATATCGAGCTCTATCCCATCGAGGCGAAGGGTACAGGATTTCAGCGACCAATCTACACCTCGTTAGACCTCTACAAGCCCTACGACGCCGACAGATTCCCAACTTACGACGAGATTATCAAGAGCAAATACGCCTTTGCCAAGCAGCGCTGGATTGAGTTTGACGATAAAGCTGTAGGATTCAATATGTACGACCCAGCCTTCCGCAAGGCGATTGTTATGGGTTGGTGCGGTCAGGCCGATTCGCCAGGTTATTCGTTGCAGGTGCTTGCCAAGAGGTTGAATGACAAGGATATCGAGAGTATGGTACAGCGCTCGATGGACTTCTTGACAACCTACGAGATGAACGAGAGCAAGGGTATCTTCGTTGTTCGATACAATGGCGAGAAGTTTTGGGGTGGCGACCACGTTTCGTGCGGTCAGGCGATGTACAACTTTGCCAAAGCGATAGAGGTTGCACGCAAGAGCCGCAAGTATGACACCTCGAAGTGGGAGGATTTCCTACGTCGCGCGGCCGATATGGTGAGCAATAGAATCCTCAGCGCGGAGTGGAATCCGCACTCTACAGCCGAAGGTTTCTACATCGCACCGCTTGCTATCAGCGCAAAGCTCTTCCGCAATAAGAGATATATGGAGGCGGCGACGAAGGCGGCCGATGAGTTCGCCAAGCGTCACCTTGAGATGGACGGTTGCTATTGGGGCGGAACACGCGATGCTACTTGCGAGGACAAGGAGGGGTCGTGGGCCGCATTCCAGGGTTTCCTGGAGTTGTACGAACGCACCAAGAATGAGACCTACCTAGCGTGGGCAAAACACGCAATGGATGTCTGCTTGAGCTATGTTGTTGTGTGGGATATTCCGCTGCCTGCGGGTCGACTTGCCAACTTCAACTTCAAGACTACAGGTTGGACGAGTGTATCGCCACAGAATCAGCACCTCGATGTGTATGGCGTTCTCTTTGCTCCCGAGGTCTACAAGATGGGAAAATATCTCAAGGATAGTCGTCTCTGCCGACTTGCCGATGTGTTGTATCGCAGCTGCGGACAGCTGATAGACCCTTACGGATCGCAAGGCGAGCAGATTCAGCAGACCAACTTCGCACAACAAGGAGACAGAAGCAATGTGCATAAACTCCGAGGCGGCTACTCCGAGCGATGGACCGTATTTTGGATTACTGCTCACTTCCTGAATGCCGCAGCGCGATTTGAGGAGTGCCGATAGATAGAATTTTCAAGTATAACACACTATAAACTAAACTATTATGAAGAGAATTTTTGTTTTTGCTATGATGTTGGTTGCTGCGGTAACCGCATTTGCAGCGCAGCCACGCGCAGAGTATCCTCGCCCACAGTTTGAGCGTAGCGAGTGGGTGAACCTTAATGGAGAGTGGACCTACGAGTTGGACCTCGCTAACACCGGTTTCGACCGCAAGTTGTTCAACAGCGAGGGCTTTGGCGACAAGATTATCGTTCCGTTTGCCCCTGAGAGCAAGCTCTCGGGCGTGGAGCACAAGGATATCATTACCGGCATCTGGTACCACCGCACCATTCAGGCCCCTGCAGCTTGGAGCAACCGAAAGATTATGCTCCACTTCGGCGCAGTATACTATGAGGCCGAGATTTATGTTGATGGCAAGTTCGTGGGCCGTCACTTCGGTGGCTCGTCGCCTTTCGCGCTCGACGTTACAAAGTATTTGGCCGATGGCAAGGCTCACAATCTCGTAGTGCGTGCCAATAGCGACCTCCGCAAAAAGACTCAGGGCTCGGGCAAGCAGTCGTTGCGTAACTACTCCTATGGTTGTGTCTATGCCCGCACCACAGGTATTTGGCAGACAGTATGGTTGGAGGCTACCGACCGCTACTCGCTCGACCACGTACAGGTGATTACCGACATCGACAACCACCAGGTTATCGTCACTCCACGCTACTACAGCACCACTGCGTCGAACACCCTCACCATCTCTATCAAGGATAACGGCAAGCTCGTTGCCAAGAAGCAGGTGGCACAGGTTGAAGGTCTACCTATCGTAATCCCTATGAAGAAATACCAGACTTGGTCGCCGGAGAATCCAAAGCTCTACGATGTGGAGTATGTGATCTGCGACAAGGAGGGCAAGGTGCTCGACCGCATCTCGTCGTATCTCGGTATGCGTAAGGTACACATCGACGGCAACAAGGTCTACCTCAATAACCAGCCATACTATCAGCGTTTGGTACTCGATCAGGGCTTCTATCCAGATGGTATCTGGACTGCTCCAAGCGACGAGGCTTTGCGTCGCGATATCGAGATGTCGATGGCTGTTGGCTTCAATGGCGCACGCCTCCACCAGAAGGTCTTCGAGGAGCGATTCCTCTATTGGGCCGACAAGTTGGGCTACCTCGTATGGGGCGAGTTCGCAAGCTGGGGCGTGGATATCTCGTTGCCTGAAACTGCTCGCAACTTCCTCTCTGAGTGGCAGAACATCGTTGTACGTGACCGCAACCACCCTTCGATTGTCACCTGGACTCCGCTCAACGAGGCTTGGATTCCTGTTAATGTACAGTACCCTCGCCTTGTGAAGGATCTCTATGATGTTACCCACGTGACAGACCCTACTCGCCCTGTAAACACCGTAAGTGGTGGTATTCTCACCCCCGACTACGACATCTGCGCTATGCACAACTACGAGCAGAATGGCGAGAAGCTCAAGGCGAGTGTCTACAACCCAGAGACCGGTAAGTTCTTCCACTACAAACCTACTCGTCAGCCTAAGTCAAGAAATTCGAGCGGTAGCCCTACCGTAGGCGACCTTGCAACCAAGGCTCCATTTGTGCAGGCTCAATACGACGGCATACGTCCATACTTCATTGACGAGTTCGGAGGCATCAAGTGCTTGGAGGCTAACCCTGTGAAGGATACCGACCGCAACGGCTCTTGGGGCTATGGCAAGTCGGCCGTGACCAAGGAGGATTTCTACAAGCGTTTGGAGGCTCAGGTGGATGCTCTGCTCTCGCTCAGCGAGCATGTGTGGGGCTACTGCTACACCCAGCTCACCGACGTCGAGCAGGAGGAGAATGGTATCTACCACTACGACCGTCGCGAAAAGTACGACGCCGCTCGTTTGAAGAAGATCTTCGGCAAAAACCCTGCGAAATAGGTAGGAAACTATCTTTAGCAACTGATAATTAGAGAGAAAAGCGGTGATTTTCATCGCTTTTTCTCTTTTTTTCGCACAATTTTGCATTTTGAATTTTGCATTTTGAATTTTATTCGTACCTTTGCACCGCTAAATGCCCACCTAGGGTTATAGCGGTAAGGCCCGTTCGTCTATCGGCTAGGACGCAAGATTTTCATTCTTGAAAGACGAGTTCGACTCTCGTACGGGCTACACGGAGTGGTTCAACCATAATTTAGGAGCGGACTTTTAAGTCTATCCAAAACCAGCTAAGGCTGTGATTAAGAAGGGGATGAGACTTCCCTGGGGGGGGGGGTGAGCAGAAGATGCTAATACTTCACGAAATGTCTCGAAAAATTGAGAATTTAATAATAAAAACGAATAAAAACTAAAAACTATGGCAAATCACAAGTCGTCTGTTAAGAGAATTCGTCAGACTGCAACAAAGCGTGCTCACAACCGTCTTTACCACAAGACTACCCGTAACGCTATCAAGGCTCTCCGCAACACTACTGATAAGGCAGCTGCTGAGGCTTTGCTCCCAACCGTATGCAAGATGCTTGATAAGTTGGCTAAGACCAACATTATCCACAAGAACAAGGCTGGCAACCTCAAGAGCGCAGCTCAGTTGCACGTAAACGCTCTCTAATCAGAGTTTTACATTCAACCGAATAATACGGACTACCCGAAAGGTGGTCCGTTTTTCGTAAGTATCAACCACCAAAAAACTACCTATATGAAACTCAAATCGTTCGTTTTCTTGGCGCTTGCAACACTTGTTGCCGTAAGCGCATCGGCGCAAACCCAACTCCCGAAGGGTCGTGACGTGGCATTTGGCCTTCAGGCTCACCGCGGACTATCGCATCGCTACCCCGAGAACACTGTTCTCGCATTCCGTGAGGCTGGCAAGGTGCCTTACTACTTCGGTATGGAGACCGACGTGCAGATGACCAAAGATGGCGTGTTGGTGTGTATGCACGACAACACCCTCGACCGCACCACCAACTTCACTGGCAGGGTGAGCGACTATACATGGGCGCAGTTGAAAAAGGCGTGGATTGACGGAGGAACAGGCTGGGATGCAAAGTACACCCACAAGCTCCGCATACCAACCTTCAAGCAGTATCTGCAGGTGTGCAAAAAGGCAAACCTTGTACCTTATGTAGAGCTCAAGCTACTCAACAACGAGGGTATCCGCAAGACCATAGAGTTGCTCCACAAGATGGGCTTCGAGGGTAAGTATGTGCTGACATCGTTCAAGTGGCACTATCTCAAGGAGGCATCAAAGTATAGCAACGCTCCGCTCGAGCATATGAAGAGCAAGGCTTGGACCAAGGAGACAGTCGACAAGGTGAAGGCTGTAAAAAATGGCGTAGCGCGACCTGGTGCAAAGTATGTAACCGAGGAGCTTGCCAACTACTGTCACGAGCAGGGGGTAACACTCGAGTGCTACGGCATAAAGGTGGGCAAGGCCGATATGGTGCAGAAGTTACGCAAGTTGGGCGTCAAGGGCGGTACCTGCAACGATTGGCAGGGGCTCGGGCTCGACAAGTAGCAAGAGAAAAGAGATGTCGGTTGACATCTCTTTTTTTTATCGTTTCGAAAGGGCGAACAAGCCCACCATTGTCAATCCTGCATTGAGCAGAAGTATCTCGAAACCAAACTGATAGCCACAGAATAACTGTTCGGAGAAGTGGTCGAGCAGACCGCAAACTACGGGCGAAAGAATCGCTACGAGTGGCACCCATCTGTCGCGCACCTGACGCTTTGTGAATGCGCCAAAGGCGAAGATTCCGAGCAGAGGGCCAAAGGTGTAGCTCGACATCGCAAAGAAGATATTGATGGAGCTACCACTACCCCACCTATCGAAGAGCAAAACCAACGCTATCAGCACCAATGCCATAGCGAAGTGAACAAGGTGGCTAATACGCTTGCCGCGCTCGTCGTCGAAGCGTTTGCGAGAGTGGAGGATATCTATTGTAAATGAGGTGGTTAGCGCCGTAAGCGAGCCGCCTATCGAGGAGAATGTTGCTGCCACCACACCCAACACCAACAACGCACTCATTGCCATAGGCATATCCGAGCGTGTGGCAACAAAGGCAAAGACCCCATCGGGCTCAATTCCCGAAATGGCGTTTTCGCCTAGATAAAGGTAGAATACCACACCCAACAGAAGCAACATCAAGAGCAACACCGCCTGAAATATCGACGAGATGACCATATTGCGTTGCGCCGAACGGAGCGAATCACTACTCAACACGCGCTGCATAAGATCTTGGTCGAGGCCCGTAGTGGCTATGATGAGGAATATTCCAGAAAATAGCAACTTCAGAAAGTGGCGGTCGTGGTTGATGTCATCGAAGAAGAAGATGCGCGTTAGCCCCTGCTCCGAGCCTCGCTGCAGCGCCTCGACAAAGGAGATGTCGAGCGAGCGAAGCACAAAGACAATCGAGATGGCTACACATGCAACCATACATATGGTCTTGACGAGGTCTGCCCAAATCACCGACGAGAGACCTCCACGATGGGTGTAGAGCCAAGCCAAAAGTATAAAGACCGAGGCGGTAACCCACAGTGGCACACCAAGTGCATTGCAGAGCAGTTGTTGCAACACCAAGCAGACCACAAAGAGGCGCAAGGCCGCACTCAACACCTTAGAAATCAGGAACAACCAAGCTCCCGTAGCGTGGCTACTCACACCAAAACGTTGGTCGAGATATTCATACAACGAGGTGACATTGTGGCGATAGTAGAGCGGAATGAGCCAATAGGCAATCACAACATAGGCTATGATGAAGCCTATACTCATCTGCAAATATGATAGGGCATCGGTCGCCACCGAGCCAGGCAACGAGACAAATGTTATGCCCGTAACGGCTGCACTCACCATTGCTGTTGTAACCAGCCATCGCGGATGCTTCGAGGCCGAGCCTCCACCGCGACGAGCAGAGAGTCGCGCCACCACAAAGAGCAACACGACATAGGCCACAACTACAGCAAGGGAGATATACGCCACCATACGCGCTACAATCTATCGAGTACTCTACGAATAATCTCTACGCTCTCGCGAATCTCCTCGTCGGAGATGATAAGCGGTGGCGAGATGCGGAATGCAGTGGCACAATAGAGGAACCAATCGCTCATAATACCCTCTTCCTTAAAGAGTTCCATCACCTTGAAGAGGCGCTCCTCCGAGCCGAGCTCGACAGCCAGCAACAATCCGCTGCGACGAATCTCGAGCACCGCCGAGTGGTCGCGAAGCAACTCCTCGTACAAAGCACTCTTGCGCTCGACATCCTCTACTACGCGGTGCTTCTTGAGGTAGCGGAATGCCGCCAAGCCCGCAGCACAACATACGGGGTGTCCACCAAAGGTGGTGATGTGACCAAGCACAGGGTCGGTCTGCAACGAATCCATAATTGTTTTCGACGACACGAATGCGCCGAGAGGCATACCTCCGCCAAAGGCCTTGGCAAGGGTGATAATATCGGGTGTCACGCCATATTTTTGGCAGGCAAACATCTCGCCTGTGCGTCCCATACCGGTCTGAATCTCGTCGAAGATGAGCAGAGCACCCACCTCATCGCAACGCTTGCGCAGAGCCTCGAGGTAGCCCTCCTTCGGAGGTCGCACTCCGGCCTCGCCCTGCACAGGCTCGCACAATACACAGGCGGTGCGCTCTGTAATCTGCTGCAAATCGTCGAACGAGTTGAAATCCAACGCCTTGCAGTCGGGCAGAAGGGGACGGAAAGCGTTTTTCCACTCCTCGCCCTCGGGCTCACCCATCATACTCATTGCACCGTGTGTCGAGCCGTGGTAGGCACGACGCATCGATATCATCTCGGTACGGTGGGTGTAGCGTTTTGCCAACTTTAGGGCACCCTCGACAGCCTCGGCTCCCGAGTTTAGGAAATATACGCTCTGCAATGGATCGGGCAGGGCCTCGGCAATCTCTACGGCATACTCCACTTGTGGTCGCTCGACCATCTCTCCATAGACCATAATGTGCATATAGCGCTCGGCTTGCGACTTGACCGCCTCGACAACATCGCGATTGGCGTGGCCGACATTGCTCACCGACACTCCCGACACAAGGTCGAAATAGCGCTTACCTTCGGGGGTGTAGAAGAAAACGCCCTCGGCACGCTCCACCTCAACCAACATTGGCGAAGGCGAGGTCTGGCCCACATTCGAGAGAAATTGACGACGAAGAATCTGCATATCTTTAGCTTTTTTGTTTGTTAGGCAAAGGTACAAATTATAAGCGACACCCCCTCTACAAATCACTATATTTTTTTCAAAAAATATAAAACTCTCCTTTTTTATGTGCATTTTTTCATTTTTATTACTAACTTTGCGGTTAGAACTAACTTATTTTTTAGTATCATATGAAAAACTTTACAAAGATTCTATTGGCGGTTGTGGCTGTGGTAGCCATTTCGTGTACTACCGACACAACCGAAGATCTCAGAGTTGATTTGGGTAACAACAACGAAGGTTTGACCGAGATTACCCTTTCGCTCGAGGAGTCGCGTACTCAGCTCGGCGAGAAGGCTGGTGACTTGTACCCTTTGCACTGGAGCGAGGGCGACAAGATCTCAATCAATGGCGTTGAGTCGAATGCTCTCTCGGCTAGCGAGGCTGGTTCGACAGCCGCTACCTTCTCGGTGGCTGGCTCTCCTGCAAAGCCTTACTGCATCGCTTATCCTGCAGCTCCTGCAGGTCAGGTGTTGTTTGCTGACAAGCAGGTTCACACCTCGAACACAACCTTCGCAAGTGGCGTGGCTACAATGTATGCCTACTCGGAGAATGACCTCGGTGGCTTATCGCTCACCCACCTCACAGGCGTGTTGAAGATTGGCGTTACTGGCTCGGCAAAGATTGTTTTGGCTCAGGTATCGAACGCAAATCGCAAGCCTATCGCTGGTGCTTTCGACTTCGACTTCGAGAAGGGTGAGGCTACAGCGACCTCTTCGTCTAAGGAGGTTATCGAGTACTCGTTTGGTGAGGGTGTGCAGCTCAGCGAGGAGCCAACTTACATCCACGCAGTAGTGCCTGCTGGCGTTTACGACGAGTTGTATGTCACCTTGTACGACGAGGATGGTGGCGTGATGTACGCAACCGTCAAGAGTGACGAGACAAAGCCAGTAGTTGCTGGTAACATTCGTGAGTTCTCGAATAGCATCGTCTATGCGCCAACCGCTTCGGTATTTGTTGTTCGCGATGTTGCTACACTCAAGGCCTTTGCCGAGCAGGCAGCAACCTTGGAGAAGGATGCATTGTTCGTTGCCGACATCGATATGACAGGCGAGGCCTGGACATCAATCACAGGCTACGAGAAGACCGTTCTCGGTAATGGTTATGCCATCAAGGGCTTAACCGCTCCGTTGTTCAACGAGACAAACGCATCTATCAAGAGCTTGCATCTCCGCGATGTGGCTATCACATCTAATGATGCAATCTATATGGGTGCTTTTGCTAACAAGATCACCTCGAACGACAATACAAACGTCACTATTGAGCATTGCTCGGCAAGTGGTGTATTGACCGTCAAGAACCCTACTTATGCTTCGACAACCAAGAACGACAAGACAACCCTCTTCTATGCAGGTTTGATTGGC
>JAZLDJ010000134.1:0-39311 GCA_045614685.1 Alistipes sp.
GCACGAATTGGAGCGTGAGACATACTTGCGTGTGATCAACCCACGAATGATTTCGGGGCATATTCACGGCAAGACACTCGAGATGCTTGTGCGTATGCTACGCCCACGTCGCATCCTTGAAATAGGTACATCTACAGGCTATTCGGCTCTCTCGATGGCTGCCGGCTTGGAGGAGGGTGCATATATCGACACCTGCGAGGTGGACGACGAGTTGGAGATGATTGCAGCCGACTTCTTCGAGCGTAGTGGTTTGGGCGATAAGATTCGTCAGCATATCGGCTCGGCACTTGAGATTGCACCAAAGCTCGGCGAGCAGTATGACCTCGTATTTATCGACGGCGACAAGCGCGAATACACTGCCTACTACGAGATGCTATTCGAGCACAACCTCGTACACAGTAACTCGTTTATCTTGGCGGATAACATTCTCTGGTACGGCAAAGTAGTAGAGGAGGTGGGCCGCAAGGACAAGCAGACACAGGAGATTGTCGCCTTCAACGAGTATGTTCGCAACGACAGCAGGGTAGAGAACGTGATTCTTCCGCTACGTGACGGCATCAACCTTATAAGAGTGAAATAATTTAACCGCTAAAACTACATGAAACGAATCTTACTATCTATTATTGCACTCGCTTTGTTCTGTGGCACGAGCTTCGGATGGAGCGTTCGCGAGCACGCAACAGTAGCGCAAATTGCCGAGCAACACCTCACCCCAAAGGCGAAGGAGTTGATAAAAAGCTATCTTGGCGGTCGACCTATGGCATACTACGCTTCGCACGCCGATTGGTACCGCAAGGATATGATTGTGGACATAGGTTTTGAGCCCGAGCAGGGTAGCCGAATGGTCGTGTTTCCACATACATACCACGTAGATAAAAACTTCAATCCATATCGTGACGTGGTGAAGAAGGGTGAAAAGAAACCTCACGGCAATATGCTCTACCACATCGACCGTATAGCAAAGAATATCGCAGCCAACCACGCCAAGATGGCCGACTCGGTGCGCTTGGTACACCTCTACCTCGTAATCCACGGCGTAGGTGATATGCACTGCCCAATGCATATGCGATTCATCGACCGCGAGCCATCACTCGGCACATACAACATCTACTTCGGCAAGGGCAACAAGAAGAGAAAGACAAGCTACCATGGTCTGTGGGATGCACGAATGATTAGTGGATTGCATCCATGGAGCTATACAGATATGGCGCAACTGTTCGATATCTACACCGAGAAGGAGATTTCCAAGTTCCAGAAGGGCAATATCTTCGATTGGGGCAAGGAGGTTGCTGTTGCATCGTTCCCAATGCGCGAATATCAGGAGGACGACGAGGTGGACGAGATTGCGTATCGCAAGAAGTACCAACTTTTGGGCGAGGAGTTGCTCACCAAGGCTGGCTACCGATTGGCAAAAGTATTGAACGACATCTTGAAATAGGCCACAGCGTATGAAAAGATTTCTAATACTCTTAGCTGCAGTATCGTTCGTCTGCACCTCGGCATACGGCTGGGGGCGCAGAGAGCACGCCGTAGTGGCAAAAATTGCCGAGAATCACCTAACGCCAAAGGCGAAGCAAATGCTCCACAAATATATGCACCGCCGTTCGCTGGTCTACTACTCGTGCTATGCCGACGATTTTCAACCGCTCTACATAGATTTAGGCTGGCAGCCATCGAGCTACAGGCGTATGGCTATGTTCCCGCACACCTACTGCGTGGACGAGAACTGCAAGCCACCGCACTACATCCGCAAGGGCGATGAATATGTGAAGAATTGCCTATACTATATTGATACTTGGGCTAAGGAACTGAAAGCGGGTCACAAGAAGATGAACGACTCGGTACGCCTAACGCACCTCGCATTGATTGTCCACGCTGTGGGCGATATGCACTGTCCGGTACATATTCGCTATCCGAACGACACCTCGTTAGGTGTATATAAAGTAATGTATGGCAAGAAGAAGATGGATTTTCACCGTCTGTGGGATGCTGGTCTTGTAGGAGGAGTTAACCCGTGGAGCTATACCGATTTGGCACGCGTAATCGACGTTGCATCCGACGCTGAAGTTGCAGAGTGGTGCAAAGGCAACGTATTCGATTGGGGTGAAGATGCTGCCCGTACGGCGATACCTTTGCGACGCTACAAGCCCAACGAAGTTATCGACTCGGCAAAGTTTAAACGCGACAATCTCGAAACTGGCGAGCTACTGCTCCGCAAGGCTGGGTATAGATTAGCAAAGGTTCTCAACGACATATTCGAGTAATTTCCAAAACAGATAAAAATAAAGGACACTTTGCAGTGTCCTTTATTCTGTCTATTTGGATGCTCTGCTACTCAACGCCATGTGACATTTTCATGCCTTTCAGCATTGTTTGAATATACTTAGAGAAGGCTGCATCTTGCGATATAAAGCCAATCTCGTCGGTCGAATACTTGCTCGGGAATGCAAATATAGCGGTTTCCTTGCCATTTACAATCGACATCCAGCACGACATCATCAAATCCTCTCGCAACGGAATCATAGAGATATTCTTCTGCTCGCGGAACATCTCGACAATAGCATAAGTAATTGCCGTATACATATTATTTATATCGGCATACGCCAACTTTGAGGTCGGTTTACTCATATAGTGAGTCTTGATGCTATCCAGCTTCGAGCACAAAGCATTGACTCTGCAAGCAACCTCGTCTTCGACCTGAGCAGATTGAGGTATCGGCATCAGAAGGTCGCGCCTCATATTCTCGAGTTGCTGAGGATTCGACTCCCTAGAGGCCTTGAAATAGCGTTCGCGAATTGCTGTGCGCACCTCCTCGTAGTTGAAGAGTTTGCCAACCAATCTGCGAGAGTCGACACCAATATCATTAGTCTTGTTCTTGGTATAATAGCCATCGAACTGCTCATCTATAGCCTTGCAAGTATAGGCCTCTCGCTGAGCCGGAGTTACGCTCTGTGGTATCGAATCGAAAGATGATTTCAGATTGCGCACTCGCTCTCGGTAGGCTCTAATATCGTTGCGATAATTTCGCTGATAGGAGTTCGAAATCAGACTATTCTCAATCATCATATTGAAAGGCATACCATCCGGATCGTAGTAGGCAATCGTGATGCGGCATCCGCTTTGAGCAAGAGTCATAATATTGGTCAACATCTTGCGGAAGCCATTCACATCGCTGCGAATGCCATAGTAGAGCACATCTTCGCAGATGATTACCGAGTCCTCGTCTTGCACTTTGGCGTGCTCCTCGATGGCTTCGTCCAACAACTTGTTGATATTACCTATATACTGAGGGAAGAGTCCCAAATAGCGAGTAGATAGCGAATTTTGTATTTCGGCCAGATTCTCTACAATCTTGGCGGTCTCTTCTGCGCCACTGCTCATCTCGTATGCAAAAAAGCCTACCGACAACAACATAGCAAACATCGCACTTCCGAAGATACGTTTTAGTAAACTGCCTTTTTGTTTGAGTGATTCCTTATCCATTTCAAGTTCGTTAGATATCGATTAAAAGCCTGTCCAACCTCTAAGTCAGACAGGCTTATTGGGTTTATTCTATCTAGAATCTACTACTTTGTGTAGCGAGCCTTGATATTGTCGGTAGCCTTCTTCAACAACTCTGTAGGGCAGCAGAGTGTAATACGAACATATCGCTTACCCTCGGTTCCGAAGATGCCACCAGGGGTGAGGAACACATCGCACTTCTCCATAACCTCGTCCGAGAAGTCGTAGCAGTCACCCTCGTAGTCGGCAGGAATCTCGGCCCAGATGAACAGACCTGCCTGATTTGGCTGATAGGTACATCCGAGTGCGTCGAGCAACTCGTTGCCCTGCTTCTCGCGCTCACGATATATAGCGTTCAACTCGGCGAACCAATCCTCGCCCAACGAAAGAGCGGTCTCGGCAGCAGCCTGAACAGGGTAGAACATACCCGAGTCCATATTCGACTTAAAGGTCAAGATTGAGTTAATCCACTCCTCCTTACCGATGATAACACCAACACGCCATCCTGCCATCGAGTGACCCTTCGACAACGAGTTCATCTCCATTGCAACATCCTTTGCGCCCTCGATCGAGAGGATAGACATAGGCTTGTCGTTGTTACGGATGAACGAATATGGGTTGTCGTGGATGATGAGGATGTTGTGCTTGCGACCGAATGCAACAATCTCCTCGAAGAGCTCCTTGGTTGGAGTCTGGCCTGTAGGCATACCAGGGAAGTTTGCGAACATAATCTTCACGCCCTCTACGCCAGCAGCCTCGATAGCTGCAAAGTCAGGCTTGAAACCATTCTCCTTGTTGAGCGAATATGGGAGCATCACGCCACCCGTCATTGTCACAGCAGCCTTGTATGCAGCGTAACCAGGGTTTGGCACGAGCACCTTGTCGCCAGGGTTGATAAAGGTCTGACAGATATGCATAATGCCCTCCTTCGAGCCGATGAGTGGCAATACCTCGGTGTTGAAATCTACATCTACACCATACCACTTGCCATACCAATCGGCAAAAGCCTTACGCAAGATAGGCTCGCCCTTGAACGACATATACTTGTGAACATCGGGACGGAGAGCCTCCTTCGACAAACGCTCCACAACCGATGGGTGTGGCGGAAGGTCAGGGCTTCCCATAGCCAACTTAATAATCTGACGACCGGTAGTCGCCTCAATCTCTGCAATCTCGCGAAGACGGCGCGAGAAGTAGTACTCGCCAGTTCCGTCCATACGATGTGCGCGCTCAATAGTAACCTTGCTCATAATCTATATTGTATTAGTTTGTTTCCAATGTGCAAAGATAGCAAAAAGTGCAGAGTTGAGAGTTGAGAGTTGAGAGATTTATTAACAAAAAATTAAAAAATCCTATTCGCATCGAGTAGGAAGACACAACCTTAACAACCTTAACAACCTTTAACAACCGTTAATCGCCCTTACAAAACCATGCCACCAACATCTAAAAGCCAAAATAATTCTGTATTTTGAATTCTGCATTTTGAATTTTTCTTACCTTTGCGCCGAAAAGGATAAGAAACTGATTCTATGGAGTTTTTAAATGAGTTTATATTCGGAGAGGGTATTGCACACTCGATATTTGTATTGGCCGCAGTGATTGCAGTGGGCACGACGCTCGCCAAGATAAAAATCAAAAACATCTCGTTAGGCGCAACGTGGATTCTCTTTGCCGGAATTGCAGCAAGTCACTTTGGGATGACACTCGACAAGGAGACGCTCGACTTTATGCGCGACTTCGGCCTTACACTCTTTGTATTCTCCATAGGATTGCAGATTGGCCCATCGTTCTTCTCGTCGCTACGCCAGGGCGGAGTGCGACAAATGGGCTTAGCCATACTCGCAATGCTTTTCAGTGCAGTTGTGGCATATGGTCTAATCCTCGCCACAGATGTTGCACCACAAACCATGGTGGGTGTAATGGATGGAGCGGTAGCCAACACCCCTGCAATGGGAGCTACCCAGCAAGCCTTTCTCGACATTACAGGCAAGGACGACAGCTCTATACCTATGAGCTTTGCCGTAGCCTATCCGATTGGTATTGTAGCTGTGATATTGGCATTTGCGATTCTGCGATCAATTCTGCGCATCGACCTAGACAAGGAGCGCAAGACCGTTGCCGAGCGACTGGCAGGCAATAAATTTGCTGCAAAATTCTCGATCGAGGTAAGTAACGAACAGATGAACGGAAAGACCGTAGGCGAGATTCGCCAAATCATTGCTCGTCAGTTTGTTATATCACGCATATCGCACGATGGAAACAAGGCCTTCATAGCTGACGCTTCGAGTAAGGTTTACTGCGGCGACAAAATATTCGTCGTAAGCAACGCCGAAGATAAAGAGGCTATCCTCGCATTTCTCGGTAGCGAAATCGAGATGCTCGAGGAGGAGTGGGGCGAGTTCGAGGGGCAGCTCGTATCGCGCCGTATCATAGTCACCCAACCCGAAATCAATGGTAAACGATTTGTCGATTTGCGCCTTCGCACAAAGTATGGCATAAACATCACCCGCGTAAACCGTGCAGGAGTCGATATCATTCCGCATCAAGGTATGGAGTTGCAACTTGGAGATAAAGTGATGGTCGTAGGCTCGGAAGAGGCTATAAACGAGGTGGCTAAACTGCTCGGCAACTCGTTGCAGAAACTTCGTGACCCACACATCTTCACGCTCTTCTTGGGTATTGCGTTGGGAGTTTTAGTTGGCTCCATTCCACTGATTGACGCTCCGCAACCTATCAAGCTCGGTTTGGCTGCGGGCCCTATGCTTATGGCTATTATTATCGGTCGCTTCGGCACGCATTGGCACCTTATCACCTACACGACATTAAGTGCGAATCTAATGCTACGCGAAGTTGGCTTATCGATATTCCTTGCCTCGGTTGGCCTGTCCGCGGGCGATGGATTTGTAAGCGCAGTGGCTAATGGTGGATATATCTGGCTATTATATGCACTTGTAATCGCTATTATTCCACTTATTTTGGTGGGAATCTACGCTCGTTTGCGCCACAAGATGGACTTCTTTACGATTATGGGAATGCTGTCGGGCAGTATGACGAATCCAATCGCCTTGAACTACGCCAACTCGTTAGCTGGTAGCGATATGCCTGCAATCAGCTATGCTACTGTATACCCATTAGCAATGTTCCTGCGCGTGGTTATTGCACAGACAATGATTATGTTGCTGATGTAGGATGCTCTTGCACTGAAACGCAATGTTAAAAAATAGTTAAAAATGACAACAATACCTTTGTTGTCATTTTTTATTTCTATATTTGCAACATGTTAAGTCGAATATCAATCTTATCGTTTATTGCAGCCTTTGTCACTCTATTGTGCGGAGGGTATCGGGTTGATAGTGTCGCTACAGAGAGTCGGGAAACCACACAAGAGTGCATAGAAGCGGCCGCAATTGATGCCGACAATCGTGATGTTACATCGCTCTTATCGGGACGAACATCATTACGCACCCCAGTAAATAGTAGACGTTCAATACATAGATCTAATAGTAAGCGCTCAGAGAATACCCAAATCGTCACACAAAGTAAAGCAAGGGGCGTAACCATAGCAGAAAATTCTAATTACGCAATAAAATCTAACTTATTGGGTGGAGTAGTGGCCAGAAGAGCGTTCTACTCGTTATGTTGTCTGCGCATCTGAATTATTTACAACTTTTATATCAACAAGGTGTATTACTTCTCGTGATGGAGGGGTGATTAATATGTTGTAGCATATAAATTGTGTAAATAATTCAAAAACAATGGAATATATCATATTACTCATTGCGCTTGTCGCAATTATTTGGAGTGCCAACACATTAGTTACAGGTGCAGTTGATGTTGCTCGTCGCTATCGTGTATCAGACTTCGTTATCGGTGCTGTAATTGTAGGTATAGGAACATCTTGCCCAGAACTATTCGTTAGCTCATTAGGAGCATTTCAGGGGCAGGTCGATGTAGCTATCGGCAATGTAGTAGGCTCAAATATCTTTAATGTGTTCTTTATTTTAGGCATTACAGCTCTTATTATGCCGGTGGAAGCGCCGAGAGATAATCGCCGTTTCGAGTTGCCATTTTGTATCGGTGTATCAATTGCATTAACACTTCTCGCCTTCAATTTCTTCGATGGCTCCACGCCTTTAATAGGTCGTATAGACGGATTGTTACTACTTGCTACATTTGTTGCATTTATGTATATCTCATTCCGTCGTGACCGCAACAAGAGAAAATCTCAAGAAACCGAGCAGAAGCAGACTCTATCAAATGGTAGTATATTGCTTGCTGTAACAAAGATTGTTGGCGGATTGACCGTGCTGGTTACAAGTTGTCACTACTTTGTCGAGTCGGCAATCTCAATCGCAGAGGAGTGGGGCGTAAGTGATGCGTTTATTTCAATTACCCTTATAGCTTGTGGCACTTCTTTGCCAGAATTGGCAGCATCAATTGCAGCGGCAGTCAAACGTAATACGCAGTTGGCATTGGGAAATATTATCGGTTCAAATATCTTCAATATACTATTTATTCTTGGTGTGAGTTCGCAAATTTCGCCTTTGACAGGTGGCGGAATTACCATCGTTGATTATGTAGTTATGATTATAGCCTCTATTATACCTTTGGTATTGGTCAGCAAAGGCCGCTTATCGAGATGGGCAGGAGCCGTAATGTTTGCAATGTTTGTAACGTATAACTTCTATCTGATTTACAACTTATAACCTAAAAAATAGAACTAAACTTATTTGATTATGGATTACGGAATTTTAGATATTTTCAAACTGCTCGGAGCGCTCGGAATGTTCCTATACGGAATGAATATGATGAGTTCGGGTCTGCAAAAGACTGCAGGCGGTCGTATGCGAGCAATATTAGGTTCGATGACCTCAAATCGATTTACGAGCGTACTTACAGGTCTAGGTATCACTACTGTTATACAATCGTCAAGTGCCACAACCGTTATGGTTGTAGGTTTCGTAAATGCAGGTTTGTTGGCTTTGAATGAGGCTATCGGAGTAATTATGGGTGCAAACATTGGCACTACGGTTACGGCTTGGTTGGTGTCGTGGTTAGGATTTAAGTCCGACATTTCAGCATTTGCAGTACCTTTGATGGCCATAGGTTTTATTTTAAGTCTGTCGAAGATCGAGAAACGTCGCAACATCAGCGAGTTTATCATCGGCTTTGCGCTACTTTTTCTCGGTATGACCATTATGAAGGAGTCTGTACCGGACTTATCGAAGACGCCCGAAGCTTTGGAGTTTATAAAGCAGTGGACAGGCTATGGTTTTTGGTCGGTACTTATCTTCTTGGCCTTTGGTACCGTTCTAACTCTTGTATTACAGTCGTCGAGCGCAACAATGGCCCTAACGCTGGTTATGCTCAATCTCGGTTGGCTACCATTTGAAATGGCGTGCGCAATGGTCCTGGGCGAGAATATAGGTACTACAATTACAGCCAACCTCGCTGCCGCCGTGGCGAATGCTAACTCGCGTCGTGCAGCATTGGCTCACACACTCTTCAACCTTTTTGGTGTATTCTGGGCATTGATTCTCTTCTTTCCACTGATGAAATTAATAGGCCTCATCATTTCCGCTATGGGCCTACCTAATCCAACCGAAATAGCATATAGTAGCGGTCTTGCTCTCGAAGGCGAAAACTCGAATGCTGTACTCTATGGTGTTTCGATGTTGCACACTCTCTTTAATACCATAAACACTTGTATTCTCATTTGGTTTATACCACAGTTGGCAAAAATTGTAACCTATGTAATCAAGCCAAAGAAGAGCGAGCAAGATGATGAAGCGGTGCGTCTGAAGTACATCAACGCAGGACCTATGGGTACTGCTGAGTTGGCTATCGAGGAGGCGAAGAAAGAGACAATTCACTTTGCTACTATCCTCCGCAACGAATTGGGGTATGTTAAATCCGCCATTCACGCAACCACCGAAGCTGACTTCGAGTTTTATCGCAACAAGCTTGTTAAGTATGAGGAGATTTCCGACCGTATAGAGTACGAGATTGCAACCTTCCTCAACTCCCTGCCACAAGAGTCTATCAGCGATAAAACTCGCGCACAATCGAAGGCTCTATTTAAGATTATCAGCGAGATGGAGAGTCTTGGCGACTCGGGAGAGGCAATCAGCCGCATTCTATCTCGCCGTAACGAGCACGGCAAACGCTTCACAGACAAGAATGTGGAGAAAATCGACATTATGCTCAATCTGCTCGACAAGAGTTATAGCATAATGATTGCAAACCTCGACAAGGGTTTCGATGGTTGTGTCGATTTGCGTCTTGCAGAGGAGGCTGAAATAGAGCTTAATGAGATGCGCAATCGACTTCGCGAGGAGGAGATCCATAACATAGACGAAGGTAACGAGAGCTACTCTTCGAGCGTGTATTATATAGACCTCATCTCCGAGATAGAACGAATGGGCGACTATATCATTAACATATCGCAGGCATTATAACAGAAATAGACTAAAACAAACAGCGCGCTCATTTTTTTTAGTGAGCGCGCTATTTACTTATCAAGCTTCGCAACTTATTTCACCTCGAAGCCGAGTAGCTCTGCGCCATTCAGCGACACCTCCACACGGTCGCCAATCTGTGGTGCAAAGGGCTTGGTGGCTGCGACATAAACTATATCGCCCATCTTCAATGTGAGCAACTCCGAAGCCTTCGATAGCGCCTTATCGAGCGAGATTTTCAGGTCGCTTAACTTGGTGTCGTGTTGCGTGTTGCCAATCTTTACATCAAGCACACCCTCACTTATTGCGTCGGGCGCAACCGACTCGGGCGAGAGGGCAATCGACTTGTCGAAGCAATAGGCCTCGTCGCAAGGGCGGCCGAGTGCGCAATTTCGCTCGACAATATCTTGAGCAGTGAAGGCAACCGCCACACCCACAGCATCGTAGCAGCGAGGCGCAAACTTCTCGTTCATACACTTTGCGAGTCGTGTCACACGCAACATATAGCCCACCGTGCACTGCATCTTCTGCGAGAACGAGGGCATATAGAAGTCGTCGTTATTACGCAACACCGACGAGTCGGAACGCTCGGTCAGCCATAAATCTTCGCCACTTACGAGGGCGTTATATATGCAAACTATCTTCATCTATTTCAGTGTTTTAACAATATCTTTTGCGGTGCGCTCGCTCGAACCCTCGCCACCCATCATCGCTTGCAGTTCGGCAAAATCTTCGAGCATTTTTGCTCTTGCCGAGCCACCCTCCAAAATGGAGCGTAACTCCTCGCTCACCGCCTCGACATCAATTTTATTCACTACAATCTCTCGCACGCACTCTCTGCCGAGATTGATATTCACAAGCGAGATATACGGAATCTTGAGCACGATAGGGCGTAGCCACTCGTAGAGTTTTGGCACGTGATACAACACAATTTCGGGCGTATTCATCAATGCCGTTTCGAGGGTTGCCGTACCCGAAGTTACGATTGCCGCCTCGGCATAAATCAGCGTGTCGTAGGTCTTGTTGCAGACAAATTTAACACCCGTATCAGCCAAAATTCTATCGTATAACTCCTTCTCAATCCACGGCACCGCAGCCACCACAAACTGATAATTAGGAAAATTCTGAGAAATGGCTATCATATCCGCCAAATTATCCTTAATCTCCGATCTACGGCTACCTGCCAGCAGAGCCACGATTGGTCGCTCATCGAGTCCGTTTTCCTTCAAAAACTCCTCACGAGAGCCCATCTGCGCCTTGTATTGCGCTATCGAGTCGCACAACGGATTTCCGCAGAACACAGGCTCGATGCCCTTTGAACGGAAGTAGTCGGTTTCGAACGGGAAAATCGTGTAGAGCCTATCGACATACTTGCGAATCTCCTTCACGCGCCACTCTTTCCACGCCCACACCTTTGGAGCGATGTAGTAGTAGACCTTGATGCCACGTGCCTTTGCCCACTTGGCGATGCGCATATTGAACGATGGATAGTCGATAAGTATCACTACATCAGGCTCGAACGCCTCTATATCGCGCTTGCACTCGTCAATCTGCCCGAGTACGGTGCGGAGATTGCGAACGACCTGCACGATACCGAAAAATGAGAGTTCTCGGTAGTGTTTTGCCAAGTTCTCGGCACCACCTACCTCTGCCATCTTATCGCCACCCCAAAAGCGAAATTGTGCCTCGGCATCCTCTGTCTGCAAACCACGCATCAGATTACTTCCGTGCAAATCTCCCGAAGGCTCACCGACGATTATATAATATTTCATATTATATATAATTCAAAATTCAAAATGCAGAATGCAAAATTATTTTAATTCTATATCGTCATTCCGAAGGAGTGAAACGACTGTGGAAATCTCCCTTATTGTTATTAAAATTAAAAGTGGGAGATTGCCACGAGCCTACGGCTCTCGCAATGACGCTCTTATTTATCTTCCGCAAAATTAAAAATTTTTGCCGACAATACCGCAACTCTCGAAAATAATTTATATATTTGTGATGCAGTCTTTGGATTGCAGACATATTATTAGTGAAAGTGTTTCGCTAATCCTTGACAATAAAATTTGGCGATTTTAAGGCAACAAGGGTTACAATACAAACACTCATTACCGTGTATGTATATATCTCTCTCGATATATACCACTCGGTGTGAGGTATTGTTTATTTGTTGTCGGGCTACGCCAAATGCCTATTGTCAGATGAACGAACTGCCTCACACTTTCTTTTTTTATACTAACCGCTCATTCGGGGTAGGTGAGCAAACAAAAAGTTATTTATTATGAAGCGAATTACTATTTTGCTGGTAATTACAGCAATACTCGCCATCTCTTCTACTTCAGCCCAAAATACAAGCGAGAAAGAGGTGTTATTCAAGAATGGAACTGTTAAAGGAGTCTTTGCAAAAGGAGAGCTGAAAAGAGGAAATGCCTCTTTTAAATTTAATAAGGCAGAGATGCTTTTTGATGGCAAATATATACCTCACACAGATGCTGATAGTGGTGGTTTCAATTTCCGAGGAACACTGGTGTACAAAAACGAGAAATACACCTGCCTTGCCGCTTTAACAAACAATCTTTCAGAGTGGGGAGCAGATGCTGATTGTTGGGTACAGACAATTTACAAAAGAGGCTCCCAAAAGAGGAGTATAAACATTTCACACTTATACATTGCAGAGTATTGTCCCGCCGAAAAATTTAGTCTTGTTGACAAAATTGTATCAAAAGAGAAAGAAGCCGAAGAGTGGGAGCGTTCATACTATAGAGAGCCTTTCTCCATTTTGGTAAATGGCAAGCACTCTATCTACTACAAAAATGGCAATATATATACTGGCAAAAAGGGCGACGCGGAACTACTCATTGAATATATTTGGGCAAATGGAGATAAATACGAAGGATATGCTGCTAATTCCGCAGTGTCTATAGAAGAGAAACTGGACCCTAGTGTAGGAGCGTTCGCTATGGACATACGCGGGTCAAGCACAGTGAATTTCGAAGAGGTAAATAGAATCCTTTCTACCGATAAGTTTCCTCATTACATCAATCGTGAAGGCTGTTTTAAGTTAAAAGATGGTCGAGAAATTAAAATTTCAACATTATACGATATATATGATTGTGAAAGCAAAAAGTTGGTATATAACGCATCGCAACTCTCTGGAGAAGGTAAAACCCCATCGGAAATTGTCGCTATTCGAGATAGCGTTATCTTAGCGCAAGAGGCAAAAAAGCAACGATTAGAAGAGGAGAAAAGGCGTTTAGAAGAGGAGAAAAAACGCCAAGAAGAGGAAAAAAGACAGGGACGAATTAAGAAATATGGAGAAGATATTGCCTCATTAATAGAAAAAGGGGAAGTTGCAATTGGTATGACCAAAGAGGCTGTATTAGAGTCGATACAGAACAAGAAAAAGATATACGACATCACCTACAACCAAAACCAAGAGTACTGGCAGGCAAATCGCAATAAGGCAAAGAAATATATTCAATACGAAATGACGAAATCTGCCGAAGAGGCAATGGCAGGAATGCTTATGGGTGCAATTCTTCAAGGGATGGGGTTGTCGGAAGACTATCTGAAAGCATTATTCAAATACGACTATTTAGAGTTCAAAGATGGTGCTTTAGTTGGTTTTAGGGAGTGGCAAGACCTGGGCGACTCTTCTGAGAGAGACTCTCGCTATCTAATGCATTTATTTGGTTTTTAAAAATCACACCCTGCAGTAGAACGCTTAGGGAGTATAGGGAATTTAATGAGAATAGGGAGAATAGCATCGCTAAACTCCCTAAATTTTCTAATATCATCAACAAGCCAATGGCTAATAGCCACCCAACTTCAAAATCGTCAATGATTTGATTATTTTTGTGCGAGGCAAGGGAACGGAAGCGGAGCATACTTGGGCGTATGTGAGCATTTCGTTATCCGAAGCATCGTGCAAAAAGAACTAATCAGAACGATTTTACTCCTCCAATAAATCTGGTCGCAAAGCCTTTGTACGCGCATAGGCCTGCTCGTCTTGCCACTTGGCAATCTCGGCAAAGTTGCCCGAGAGGAGCACATCAGGCACTTTCCAGCCGTTGAACTCCGCAGGGCGGGTATATACCGGCGGTGCGAGCAAATCGTCCTGGAAGCAGTCTGTTAATGCCGAAGCCTCATCGCCAATAGCCCCCGGCAAGAGGCGCACCACCGAGTCGGTGATAATCGCCGCAGCAAGCTCGCCACCCGTCAAGACATAGTCGCCAACCGAAATCTCGCGAGTGATAAGATGCTCACGGATGCGATAGTCGATGCCCTTATAGTGACCGCAAAGGATGATAATATTTTCGAGTGTTGAAAGGCGGTTTGCCTCGTGCTGGTCGTAGCGAATGCCATCGGGCGAGGTGAAGATAATCTCGTCGTAGTGGCGCTCGCTCTTCAACTTCTCGATGCAGCGGAACACCGGCTCAATCTTCATAACCATACCTGCCTCGCCACCGAATGGGTAGTCATCGACCTTGTGGTGCTTATCCTCCGAGTAGTCGCGGATATTGTGGATATGAATCTCGGCATAGCCGCCCTCCTGTGCACGCTTCAATATCGACTCATTCAGCGGCGACACAAGCAATTCGGGTACAACTGTTAAAATATCTATTCTCATAAAAAATGCAAAATTCAGAATGCAAACTTACCTCGAGTAATCAATCTCGTTATTAAGCACTTCTACAACAAATGGGTTATACAACGATTCGTGACCGATATTCGACTTCTCGCCGTGACCTGGGTAGATTACAACCTCGTCGCCAAGTGGCAAAATCTGCTTCAAAATCGAACGCATAATGGTAGGGTAGTCACCACCCGGAAGGTCGGTACGACCAATGCTCTCGCGGAAGAGAGTATCGCCCGTAAAGAGCGACTTCGACTCCTCGTGATAGAGCGAAACACAACCGGGTGTATGGCCTGGCGTAGGAATCACACGCAAAGTGGTATTTCCGAAGTGAATCTCCTCGGTCGAGGCGAGGTCGATATCCACCGCTGTCGGCAGTGCGCCAACCTCGAGTCCGAACATTGCGCAATGCTCCTTCGAGCCGAGCATAATCTCGTTGTCGGCCGATGATGCCGCGAACTTTGCGCCGTAGGTCTCGCGCACAAACTCCACACCGAGTATATGGTCGAAGTGGCAGTGGGTATTTACCGCCATGACAGGCTTCAAGCCCTGCTCCTCGATAAACTCCGCCAACACCTTATCCTCGCGCGCCGACATATTGCCCGCATCGATGATGATACACTCCTTTGTCTCGTCCCACACGACGTATGTATTCTCCTGAATCGGATTGAATACGAACTTTACAATCTGCATAATTATATTCCTGCTATTTTTTTGATTTCATTAAGTTTATTCAGCGCCTCCAATGGGGTAAGGGAGTTGATATCCAACCCCTTAATTTGGTCGCGAATCTGCACCAAGACTGGATCGTCGAGTTGGAACATCGATAACTGTACATCCGCTGGGCGTACCGACTCGGCAACATCTGCAACTCCCTGAGCTGTAGCCTTCTTACCGCGTTTACGTAAATCGTTTTTAGGCACCATATCGCTATTGCCATACGCCTTCTCCAACGCGCCCAAAATTGCGGTTGCACGCTCAACAATCGTAGCCGGCATACCTGCCAACTGCGCCACATGAATACCGAACGAGTGCTCTGTACCACCTCGCTCCAATTTACGGAGGAATACCACCGTTCCATCAATCTCCTTGACCGATACGTGGAAGTTCTTCACGCGGTTGCACACCTGCTCCATATCGTTGAGCTCGTGGTAGTGCGTAGCAAAGAGTGTGCGAGGGTGAGCCGTAGGGTGGTTGTGCAAATATTCAACCATTGCCCACGCAATCGAGATACCATCGTAGGTACTTGTACCTCGTCCAATCTCATCGAGCAACACGAGGCTGCGCTCCGAGATATTGTTCAAAATCGAAGCCGACTCCAACATCTCGACCATAAAGGTAGATTCACCCTGCGAGATATTGTCCGAAGCACCCACACGGGTAAAAATCTTATCTACGATTCCGATTTCAGCCTTCGAAGCTGGCACAAACGAGCCCATCTGCGCCATCAGCACAATGAGAGCCGTTTGGCGCAACAGTGCCGACTTACCCGACATATTCGGGCCGGTAATCATCATAATCTGCTGCGACTCTGTGTCAAGCGAGATATCGTTCGGAATATACTTCTCACCCACCTTCATCAAGGTCTCAATCACAGGGTGACGAGCCGCTTTGAGGTGGATTGCAGTAGAGTCGTTGAGCTGAGGTCGCACATACTTACGCTC
The DNA here is from genome assembly GCA_045614685.1 of Alistipes sp. Classification (GTDB taxonomy): domain Bacteria; phylum Bacteroidota; class Bacteroidia; order Bacteroidales; family Rikenellaceae; genus Alistipes. The sequence goes on from JAZLDJ010000134.1 coordinate 16,263, forward strand.
CACCGCAACAACCGCCAACGAGTAAAGACAGTCGATGCGTGCCACAATCTGGGCATTGCGCTGAATCTCGCGCAAGTAGCCTGAAACATAGGCGATTAACTCGCTGTAAATCTGTTGTTCGAGCTGCAGCATTCGCTCCTCGGCACCGAGAATCTTCTGCTCATACTCTTTGAGTTCCTCGGTGATATATCGCTCGGCTTGCGCCAAAGTCTGCTTGCGAATCCAACGCTCAGGCACTCTATCCTTGTGGGTATTACGCACCTCGATATAGTAGCCAAAGACGTTGTTATAGCCAATCTTGAGCGACGGAATACCTGTCAATTCGCTCTCCTGCTCCTGGATTTGCTGAAGCACCTGCTTGCCGTGTGTTGCTATGCGGCGCAAATCATCGAGCTCGGCCGACACACCATCGGCAATGATACCGCCCTTTTGAATTTGGTTGGTTGCAGGGTCGGGGTAGATGGTTTGCGCAATCTTCTGCGACACCTCCGTCAGAGGGTTGATGTTCGACGCTGCAAGGTGCAAAATATCGCTATCCGACGACTCCAATGCCGCTTTCAAGAGTTCGATAGCCTCCAATGAATTCTTGAGTTGAATAAGCTCGCGAGGCAGAACTCGCAACGATGCAATGCGCGAGCCAATGCGCTCGATATCGCCCGTCATCGAGAGGTGTTCGTGTACGGCAGAACGGGTCGCCGAGTCTTTTACGAATACCTCCACCATATCCTGACGCTCCTCGATGCGCTTCAAGTCGAGGATAGGCATCGCTATCCAACGGCGCAACAAGCGCGCTCCCATGGCGGTGCGAGTGCGGTCAAGCACCTTCGCAAGCGAGAAGTTGGCATCTCCACCACTCGAAGCAAAGAGTTCGAGGTTGCGAGATGTAAATTTATCAATCCACACATACTCCTCGCGGTCTAGACGAGAGAGTGACGAGATATGTGCAATATCGTTGTGCTGTGTAAATTCGAGATAGTAGAGTATAGCTCCCGCAGCCGAGATGGCATTGCGCATACCCTCCACGCCAAAGCCCTTCAGCGTAGGAACGGAGAAGTGCGTGGTGAGCTTGCCGTAGTTTACATCGTAGGAGAATACCCAATCCTCGAGGCAATAGATGTAGTAGCGCGAGCCGAAAGCCGCTACGAAACGCTCCTTCAAGCCTCGCTGATAGACAATCTCCTTTGGAGCGAACGAAGAGAGCCACTTCTCGATGTAGCGATCATCACCCTCGGCCACCGAGAACTCGCCCGTCGTGAGGTCGAGGAATGCTACGCCCGTGCTATGCTGACCGAAGTAGACCGATGCAAGGTAGTGGTTTTCTCGCTGCTCGACAACATTATTTTCGAGCACTACACCCGGGGTAACCACCTCGATAACACCACGCTTAACTACGCCCTTCTTGACAAGTTTAGGGTCTTCGAGTTGCTCACAGATAGCCACACGCTTGCCTGCGCGCACCAAGCGAGGGAGATATGAGTCGATGGCGTGGTGCGGAAAGCCTGCAAGCTCCACGGTTGCAGCACCACCATTGGCACGACGAGTGAGCGTAATGCCAAGTATTGCGCTAGTCTCGATAGCATCCTCGCCGAAGGTCTCGTAGAAGTCACCCATTCGGAACAACAAAATCGCATCGGGATATTGCGCCTTGATATTATCGTATTGGAGCATCACGCCCGTTTTCGAAGGTGTTGCAGTCTGTTCTTCGCCAGTTTTCTTTGTTCGTGCCAAAGCCTCTTACCTATTTAAATTTGTTATAATTGTGCAAATATAGCGATTTTATTTAAAAATCCTCCTATAAAGAGATGGCGGTCATCAAATTATTGTTGACCGCCATCCTATTATTCGATTTATCTATTGAAAAATATCATTAAACAGTTTCGCCATTCGATAACCACCTTTGCGTATTTGCGAATCGAGTAATTCCGAAAACTCCGCCATAAACTCCCGTCTATCCACTACAGCGCCTTCGCGATACTTGCGTGTAGCACGAGATGCCGCAGCGGAATCCCGCCCCCAATCATAGAGGTTACCCTCAGTAATCTTTGCTATCTCCTGCGGCGTGCAAGAATCAATAATATCTGCCGCCTCACCACGACTTGAAGGGTATAGCCAGTTAAAGAGTAATCCGTCCCACAGTCGGTGATACCACACCTCTCTGTCATTCACAATTATATAGTATCCGCTCGATGTTTGATCGTCAGGATAGCGAATATGTGCCGGACAGTGCATATCACCCAACCAATGTATCAGCATCGCAATTTTGTGAAAGCGAACAGTATCCTCCATATTTCGGTGGTTATCCTTCAGCTCTTTTGCATATCCTACCGCCATATATACACAGTTTTTAACCCATTCATCACCTCGACGATCTCCATCATACACACTGCAATCACCATTTGCTTCGAATGTGTGGGGGTATCTCAATATGCGCGGAAAGTTTGATGGCTCGAAGTCAAGCTCAAATTTCAACTCCTTTTTATACTCATCTGCCCACGACGTATAATCGACTATCGAACCACCATAGAGATACTTATTAAGCAGTTTCTTCGCCTTTGGCGACAGATGTTTCTCGGCAATTTTCGCGATAGTCTCGTGCCCTCGCGAGCCCCACGCAAACGAAGTTCCGTGGAGAAAAATAGTGGCAACTAATAGAAGAATAGTTCGCTTCATAATTTTTATAGATAGTTCTAAATATTAGAGGTATTCTCTGTCACAAAAGGTTAAATCACCAAGTTTCTCTGCTAATCTCCTTTTTACTACTTAATGTAGAACTCCGAAATTGGCTTGTAGCCCCTCTCCTGCATCAGTTTATCCCAATCGCGAGGGAGCTCGATCTGCACCGTTTCGAAGCCTCCGCCGGGCATTGTCTGTACCTTATTTCTGCTCTCATCGCCCGTTATCAGAAAGGCAGTCATTCCCTCCTTCATTGTTGGGATTGTAACCATTTCCGTTTCGGGTGTATCATACCACGGAGGCGTTGGGGTTGTAGAGGCGTTCTCTGTGCGAGTTAGGTGACCTTTCCAATTTCTTATTGGGTGACGTTCCTCGGGATTACTTCCAGGATTTGCGTAGTAGTTTGCAAATACTCGTTCGTGCAACGAGCGACGCGCTGTGCGAATCAAGTCCTGCTCGAGGGAGTACGGAGTGCGATATCTATTGGCAAGATTCTTTGCAATAGGCTTGGTGAGCAGAATCGTGCGATAGGTAAACTGCTTGCCACTACCGAGCGCAAATTGGCATCGCTCGGTGATATCCCACGCCAACAACTCCATAATCTTCTGCGGATCGGTAGATGATGGCGCCATATTATTACCCCAAAGCAGGGTAGAACAAGTAGTTATAGTATTATCATTCATCGCATATCCTGCTCGCACATGATATGGTTTCCAACCAACCTCCTGACAAGCAATTTCATCTTCGACCAAACACCAAGACATCGGATAGCCAAAGGTTCCCATACGATTTTGCTTGACATAATAACCCGCAAGATTCATCAATGCAAGATTCATAAAGCGACCAATCGACACATTTGCAGCCTCGTTAATCTCGCCCTGACCACAATCTATACCGAGCTGACGAGCAACGGGCCCATTCAGCCAAGAGTATGGCACCCAAGCGTGCGTACTCGCCAAAGTGCGACGGAATGAGCCGGCTCCCATAGCCTTCGTCATGGCGATAAGTATCGGCATATACTCGGGCTTACAACCCGCCATCACGCCATTTACCGCCACGTGCCAAACCGTAGTATTGCGATGTGCTACGGGCAATACCGCCACCGTTTCATCCCACTTCATATCGGTAAAACGCAGAAACTCGCTCACCTTCTCGAACGTAGGGGGTACTATCGGCAGACCGTCCGACCAATTCATCTCGCGGAAGTGGTCGTTCACCTCTTGGTATGTACCATAAAAAATATCGTCGCGCAAACCTCCCTCATTCCGCTTTGTACTACGAGCCAACTCCTCGGCAGTGATTGGCGTCGTAAGAGCCTTCACAATTTGAGGATACAGCACTTCGCGAGTATTTCTCAAAAGTTCGTCAGTAGTATGCGAAGCGAAAGCACCTGGATATTCCGCCACACGCGGTGCAGGAACGCCATTATTCGTAGAGGTGTAGAAAACTTGCTCGGTAAATGTAGGGCCAGCAATAGCAACTGCTGGAATACCTATATATTCAGCCGCAATACAAGAGCCCACCTCCTTTGGTGTACAGAGTCCGCAACCGCAATTGCCTGAAATCACCGCATTTACGCCCATCGAGCGCAACTTCTGCTGAAACTCTTCCTTCGAGCGGCGAGTAACGCCAGGAGCAGGGTATACCCCGGCCGCACCAATCTCGTCGAGCAGAATAATTCGTGCCGTAGGATAATCTTTTAATATAAGGCGTTTGAGTTCGGGGTGCGTTACGCGAGCCATAAAGCTACCGCCCACAATAGCAATGGTTTTACCCTCGAGAGAGGTGAGGCGAGGCGCCATCTCAATCATCTGCACGGTACCTCGACCTACGGGTGATACAACTGCAAAGCCATCGCCTTTAACTGCTGTTGCACCCGATTCGGTTTTGCAAGTTTCATCGCATACGATGCGTGAAGCGGTTTGTGCTGACACTGAAAGGTGCACAGCAAATAAGAAGAATAGACATTTTGTAACAAATTTAGCCATAATTATTTAGGCATTTTAGATTGACATACGATATATAAGATATGCAATACGCCCGAAGGTTAAATTTATTCTTCGAAGAATCTCTCATCGAAATTGACGAAGTAGAGCCTTTCCGTGGCGCGGGTCATTGCGGTATAGAGCCAGCGGAGCATATCCTTGGTCATTGGTTCGTCGCCAAAGATACACCTATCGATAAAGACTGCCTTCCACTGTCCGCCCTGCGCCTTGTGACAGGTTACGGCATAGGCAAACTTAATCTGCAAGGCGTTGAAATAGTCGTTCTCACGAATCTCCTGCAGACGTTTGATTTTGCTCTTGACATCGAGATAATCCTTCTCGACCTCGCGGAAAAGACGCTCGCTCTCCTCGCGAGTGAGCGATGGCGACTCAGAGTGGAGCGTATCGAGCAACACCTTACATTCAATCTCTGTGTCGTCGTAGTCGCCAAACGATAGAGTAGCCGTAGCAAAACGGAAGCCATAGAACTCTTCGATACGGCGCAGACGCTTCAGGCGAGCGATATCGCCATTTGCAATAAAGCTGATAGGGCAATTTTCGATACGTTCGGTATAGTGATAGTTATTCTTTGCAACCATCAGTATATCACCGCTTTCGAGTTCCTCCTCCGCCATAAGATTTATGCGGCGAATACCATCGTTATAGCGGTTAGCACGCTTGTTCGAGCGAGTGATAACAATCGTCTCGTCACGCCCATATCTATCGTAGCAATCTTGCAGAGCCTCCAATAACTCCGTTCCGCCCACCGACTGCACATCGTCGTAGCCGAGGTCAAACTTCGGAATTTCATAAATTTTGTTTTCGAGCATACAACGAACAAGTGTAGCATTAAACAAAATTCCCGAATCTTGCTCTTGGCGTACAACCTCGTCCATAGAGCCATAGACGACATCGCCAAATTGACTCATTTCGACAGCATCGAGCGCGGGCGAGAAGTCGGCACCAACGGGTGGCAACTGCGCGTTATCGCCCACCAAAACGAGGCGACAATTTCGGCCCGATCGGACATATTGCACCAGATCTTCGAGCAGTGATCCGCTACCAAATTGAACGCCATCCGAAGCAGTATTTGCCGACAACATCGAAGCCTCATCCACGATGTAAATCACATCTTTATCGCGGTTTATATTAAGCGTAAATTTAGATTCGTATGAAGCATTTGTTCGTTCACGGTAGATATGCTTGTGAATGGTGAGAGCCTTCTCACCCGAGTAGTGCGAAAGCACCTTTGCGGCACGACCTGTTGGAGCCAACAAAACCGAGCGAATACCCATACTTTTCAACCCCGCAACAATGGCCGCAACGAGCGTGGTTTTACCCGTTCCGGCGTATCCGTTCAACACAAAAATCGAAGAAGAATCTCCCTCGGCAAGATACTCCGCGAAGGCTTCAACGATTTTTTTTTGATTATTCGTTGGTTGATACAATAATTTTGCGTAAATTTGGCACGAAATATCGGAGATATTAATCATCGGTAGTAAATTTTGTACAAACTTAACAATAAAATATCAAAATGAAAAAGAAAATCGTTTTAATTGCTCTTCAAGTTCTCTTTGCGGGAGGAGCTATCGGACTCATCTATTGGCTCACTGTGATTATCGCAACGCCAATCATGTTCGAAGACGAGCTCGCAACTCGCAAATCTGCAGTTATCGAGCGTATCAAGGACATCCGTACAGCAGAGCGTCAGTTCAAGGCTAAGCATCAGCACTTTACTGCCGACTTCGACTCACTCATCAACTTCGTTCTCACAGAGACTATGGAGGGTGAGCGCAAGCTTATCGACGAGGATGACTCGGTAGCTATGGCTCAGGCAAAGAAGAAGTATGGCCGCAAGTTCAAGAATGTTGAGAAGTTCACATTCTCGATTAAGGACTCTATCTTCAAGCACCTCACAGTGGAGCAGGTGAAGGAGATGCGCTATGTGCCATTCACCAACAACCAGACCGAGTTTATCCTCCGCGCAGGTATGCTCGAGACAAACTCTAAGGTCGTTATCCCTGTTGTTGAGTGTAAGACTCCTTACATTGCGTTCCTCGACACAGTGAAGTATCGTCAGGAGGTTATCAACCTTGTTGACAATATGACAAACAACTTCAACAAGTATCCGGGCATCATGTTCGGTTCGCTAGAGCGTGGTAGCAATGAGGCAGGAAACTGGGAAGAGTAATTCGACTCAAACCACAAAGAAAGTGTCCATTCAAGTAAAATTGGGTGGACGCTCTTTTTCTGCAAGCAACATCGTTGCAGACAATGCAGATGTGGTTGAATTTGTGATAGATACACCGCGTGTAACACTCGCTCCGCGCGAGGCTATTACGCTCGATAACGCATCGTCGCTCTTGACCTTATGTGGCAAGGCGTGCCATATCAACGAGCAGTCGGTATGCAGCGAGCTACAGAGCGATATCGTGGCCATTATGGCAATCGACAGCGAAGCATTGACAAGCATTGTCGAGAAGTGGGGTAGTCGAGCTTCGTTCTCGTCGCCACTGCTCGATATGCGCCATAGCGAGGAGTCGTGCCTTACGATAGACGCATCGGAAAAGGTCTGCTACATGCGCCTCTTCAACAATGGTCTTCAGCGTGCCGAGGCAAACGTAGCGACTACCGCCGAGGATATTCTCTATCTCGTAACGGAGTGGCTGGGAGGCAACGATACACCTATATATATTAAAGGCAGCAGCGCGGCAGCTAAGTTGCTACGCAAATATTTCAAACGTGTTGTATGCGAATAATAAGTGGCAAATACAAGGGTAGAGCAATCAATCCTCCGCGCAATCTTCGTGCTAGACCAACTACCGACTTTGCGAAGGAGAACCTATTCAATGTATTGAACAACCTCGTGGACTTCGAGGAGTGCGACGTGTTGGATCTCTTTGCGGGCACTGGCTCGGTTAGCTACGAATTTGCATCGCGAGGCGCACGCAGTGTCACTTCGGTGGAGATTAACGCTGTGCACCACGCCTTTATCCGTCGCACAGCCAAAGATCTTGGCGCCGACAATATGTTCGTCGTGAAGGCCAATGCTTTTCTCTATTTGCGTAGTTGTCCCAAGCAATTCGACATCGTCTTTTCGGACGCTCCATACGACTTGGAGGGGTTGGAGGAGATAGTTCCGCTCGTTCTGGATAGCGAGATACTCAAAGAGGAGGGAATCTTCATTTTTGAGCACTCAGACAAGTATGACTTCTCGGAACATCCAAACTTTTGGCAGTTAAGAAGTTACGGAAGTGTGCAGTTTTCGATGTTTAGAAAAGAGTAAAAAAAGTTAAAAAAAATCGAAAAAAAGTTGCAAAATATTTTGCAGATAAAAAAAAATGCTCTATATTTGCACTCGCAATCAGAAAACAACTGGTGCGTTAGTTCAGCTGGTTAGAATACGTGCCTGTCACGCACGGGGTCAGGGGTTCGAGTCCCCTACGCACCGCAAGAGTCGCCAAACGGCGACTTTTGTTTTTTTTACACCTAAGGCGCAAACAACTTTATCGTAGCAAAGAAAAACAGAGTCGCCCTCACAAGGGGCGACTCTGTCTAATTTCTCCGCCTACGATTAGAACGCTTTTGGCACATATATCGAGCCATCAGGATTTATGAGGATGTAACTGATAGGGGCAATCGTCTTGCCTTCCCACACAACGCTCTGCTCGTTGTAGTTGCAGATAGTTTTGCTACCATCGGCATAGGCTGTCAAGAATAGGTTTTCACCCACCTGACAATGATCTGTCATTAGCTCTCTCTGCAGGTGTCGAACTGGCACAAACTCATCCCAGGCACGCTTGATGCGAGGCACATCGGCAAACTTATAGGTGTAGAATATAGGACGGCCACCAAACTCGACAATCTTGAGCGAAATCTTCGGATCGACAACACCATCGCCCTCCATCCAACGAGGGTCGCCACTGCGCTCGATTTTGTAGAGACACTTTCCGCGAGTGTGGTTCTGCGTTGCACGATCGGAGTTGTAGAGGATGATACCGTGATAGACCAGCTCCCACAATGGATAGATACTTGCAGCAAACGGAATTTTACCCTCGCTCATACGTTTCATATCGCGGTCTACATAGTTGATATAGTCGATGTTAGCCGCCACGTGGTCGTAACCTCCTTCACTCGATGCTCCGCCCATCAACTGCTTCGATCGGGCAAGCACCTCGTTCTGAATTTCGGCCATACGCTCGGGTGTTGCGGGGTGACGCGCATCAGCACAACGATTCGGATAGGTTGCCGAGTAGACATCGATATAGTGAGGGCCTCGAACACCCAAATCGGCCATCTTCTTCAGCTCCTCGGGTACCCACTTACTCCACGATGCCACCTGGCAGACATTGATACACCAACCGCCAGCCCAAACGAGGCCTCTGTCGAGGGAGCCATTCTTGAGCTTACCGGCCCACCACTCGTCCCACATAGGCGATACGGTATAGCCGTCGGTATTGGTGGCGTGAAGGGTCATCTGATAGCCCAACTGCTGAACCTTCTCGACCAAGCGGCGCAACCCGTTCTCACCTCCAAGTGCCTGCTCTACAGGGAAGTGTTGCGGAGTGCGACCATCGTATCCGCCATAGTTCCAACCAGCCGAGACGATGGTTGCCTTATCGACTCCCGAATCCTTGATAGCCTTGACAAACTCCTCCGACACGCCAAATGGCATATGCACCTCGAGAGGCCACTCGGTCTCGGGTGTGAAATCGGCCTTCTTGCGAGCCTCGCCACGCGACCACTCGTCGGCAATCGGCTTGGCTGCGTGGGTCTGGATACGCACCACGATAGAGTTGCAGAGATAGTCGAGCTCGGGGAACTCCTTAACACGCTCCTTGATAGGCTTGACACCGCTATTCTCGATTTGGTATCGTTGGTAAGCCTTCGCCACATTCACATAGGTGGCATCCGCACCCTTGAGGCAGTGATAGTCGACCACGATATCGTCGTAGAGGTCGAAATAATTGCGTACACCGTCGGCTCTAAAGCGCAAAACCGACTCGTACTCGCCATTTGTGGCACGCACGATGTGCTGGTAGTCGAAACGCCACTTCTTGACATGTCCCCACCACAGAGTCGAGCCTCGCTTGAGGGCATAAATCGGCATCTGCTGCTTGGTCTTGCGGTAGCCTCCGTTATCCTTATCGAAGAGTCCGTAGAGACCGCGGGCATTCATCCAGAAGCCATCGTCACCCTTCTTTGCCTTCATAAACGAGGGCAAAACCTCGATGCCCCACACTCCATCGGCAATATGCTCCTTGGGAATGGTCAATCGCATACCCTCAGCGCATTTTTCGAGCTTATACTTGCGTATCTCGACCTTATTCGCGCCATTAGACACAGGCTTCTCGGTCGAGTCGTTTGGTTCGCCATACAACATTCTCACCTCGACACTTTGCGCCGAGAGCGATGCTGCAAAGAATAGAAAAACAAAAAATGATAATAATCTCTTCATTGTTTCAATTGCTATTTCGTAACTACAAAGAATAGGTCAAAGCACTGCAACCCCGGCTCGTATGGTACGATAGAGTAGTCCTCCATAGTTATAGACTCGGTGAGCTCAGTATTCTTCTTGTGCAACGATCTGCGATTTATACGATTGAGAATATCGTAAGGAATCTGCAGCAGTTTGCGAGGAAGGCGATGTTGCAAATCGAAAATATCGAAACGTGTAATCTTACGAACACTTGCGCGATTCTTCAGGTAATACTCCATAACCTTATCATTGCCGACCACGCCATACGCCTCGACAGTCGAGAAGTAACAGCTCAACAAGTTGCTCAGCTCGTCTACATTATACTCACGCACATGCCAAGGATTTCGAGTAAGCGACATCGGTGCATTAGGTGTGGATAGCACAAATTTGCCACCTGGGCGCAATACTCGAGCCACCTCGCGCACAAAGGTCATATCGTCCTCTATATGTTCGATAACCTGGCACGACACCACCGCATGGAACGAGCAGTTCTCGAACTCGATTGGAGGTACCTCCATATTGTAGTACTCGACATTGTCGGACTGCACTAAATTTTTGGGCAGATCCTTATCGATGGATATAAGGCGTGTAGCCTTTGGCGCAAGCACACCTACGCCATAGCCCGAACCTGTACCTATCTCGAGAATATCGCCCTCTACAAGCTCGGCTGCACGATGATAGGCCAACACCGAGCGTTGGAAGACATAGTTATCTGATTTTTCGAGCGACACGCGCTCTGCTGTTGCTATATTCGCCATTCTGCGCTATTCCTTTACTTTTATATCCGTGTCGGTACAAACTACTCTGTTGTGGCTCATCAATACGCCCAATGAGCGTTTGAAGAGTTTTTTGCTCATATTGAGGCGCGCCTTAATCTCCTCGGGCGAACTGTTGTCGGTGAGGTTGAGCGTGCCACCAGCCTCGACGATTGCGTCGTAGAGCACCTCTGCCGAATCCTTAACCTGTGCAAAACCCTTCTGCTGGAGCGAAAGGTCAATGCGGTTGTCGTCGGTGATGCGGCTAACATAGGCCTCCACCTTGTCGCCAAGCTTCACATCGCGGAAAATCTGATTCTTGTAGATCATTCCCCAATGGCGGTTCTCGACGATTGCGCGGTAGCCAATTTCACTCTCGGATACAATTAGCGTCTCGACCTTTTGGCGTGGTGCGAGCGTAATAATATCCTCATTATTGACATACTGCTTGAGCTTCGAGGTTGCTACGCAGCGGTCGGTAACATTATCCACATAGAGATAGACCGCCTTGTACGAGCCAACCATCACGCCGCCTTGCTGATTACGGTTTGGGAGGAACAGGTCCTTGCCCGTGATGCCCCAATCGAGGAATGCGCCGTGGATGTTCTTGTCCACAACCTTGAGGTAGGCACACTTACCTGCCGTAATCTTTGGCGTTTCGGTAGTCGCCACAATTCTATCCTCCGAGTCGTGGTAAACAAAGACCTCGACCTCGTCATCAACCTTCTGCGTCAGCGACACATAGCGGTTGGGGAGCAACACCTCGTTGCCCTCCTCGTCTGCAAGATACAGACCAAACTCCGATACTCGCGCCACACGCAAGGTTTGTATCTCTCCAATTCTCATCTATTATTTTCCTTTATTATATCGTCTAATTTTGCATTTTGCATTTCTTATTCCACTTTCCACGTTTCGCCACCGAAGAACAAGTCATCAGCCTTCATATTTGGCTTGGCAGCCTGCTGCTCGTCGATTTGGCGAGTTACTTCGCTATCGTAGGTTGGACGCTGAACATCGCGAATAATGCCTACAGCCACAGGGAACTCTGGGTAGCGCATCGAGGCAAGCATAGTGTGCAATGCTGTATCCTCCGAGTGTGCATCGTGGGTGAGTACATCATCCAAAGTGTAGCCATCTTCGCCAACTGTCACCACCTTCAACTTCAAGCCGTCGAGCACCAAGCCCTTCTCCTTATTTGGGCCAAAGAGCATCTTCTCGCCGTGAACAAGGCGGATGGTACGCTCCTCGCGGATAGCCTTTGTATCGGCATAGTCGGCGTGGGTCTTGTGGTTGAAGATAACGCAATTCACGAGTGTCTCAATCACCGACATACCCTTATGGCAAGCGCCCTCTACAAGCATCTCCTTAGTCAAATCCAACTCCATATCTATGGTACGTGCTACAAACGAAGCCTTGGCGCCAATAGCCAACACGGCAGGCGAGAACGGCTCCTCGATAGTACCAAATGGCGAGGTCTTGGTCACCTTGCCCAACTTCGAAGTAGGGGAGTACTGACCTTTGGTCAAGCCATAAATCTCGTTGTTGAACAAAATCAAGTTCAAATCTATATTTCTACGGCAAGCGTGGATGAAGTGGTTACCACCGATAGCCAGCGAGTCTCCATCGCCCGAGCAGACCCATACCGAGAGGTCGGGACGAGCGGTCTTCAGTCCCGTAGAGATTGCGGCAGCACGGCCATGGATGGTGTGGAAGCCATAGGTATTCATATAGTATACAAAGCGCGACGAGCATCCGATACCCGAGATAAATACGAAGTTCTCGCGTGGGATATCCAAGCGCTCGGCCACCTCGGGCAGAGCCTTAAGCACCGAGTTGAAAACTGCGTGGTCGCCACAACCTGGACACCACTTTACGGCATTACCGTTACGAAAATCGTTCGAAGTATATGTTTTTGTTGCCATACGAGTTAATCCAAGTTAAGATTAGACAAAATCTCTGCTTTGAGCTTATCGGCTGCGAATGGTTGAGCACCCATATCTGCCAAAGCGCAGATATCTGCGTGAGAGCTCTTCGAGCGCAAGTGTGAAGCCAACTGTCCGCTATTAGTCTCGCAGACCAACACGCGCTTGAAGTGCGCCATTGCCTCGACAACACCTCGCTGGAGTGGGTTTATCAGCTCGATGGTTGCGTGTGCAATCGGTGCACCCTCGTTGCGTAGCTCAGCCACAACCTCCGACACCTTACCGACATTGCTACCCCAAGAGAGCACAAGCAAATCGCCATCCGATGCGCCTTCAACCTCCACCTCGCTCATCAACTCCTTTGCACGCTCTACGCGCTCGGCACGCAATGTGCCCATCGAAGCGTGGTCGGCAGGAGTGTACGAAATTGCACCTGTCTTTGGTTGCTTCTCCAAGCCACCCAAGCGATGCTCCAGTCCCTCGGCTCCGGGGATTGCCCAGTAGCGAGCCAACTCCTCGTTTGCTGAATATGGATTAAACAAACCGCGCTCGTTGAAGCACTCTGCCTTATCGGCCAACTCCTCACGCGTTACGATAGGTGGCGTGATGGTTGGCATATCGGCTACGCGCTTGATAAGCCAAGGCTCTGTACCATTTGCCAAGTTTGCATCGGTCAAGAGCACTACAGGCATCATACGCTCCAAGGCGATTTTCGCTGCCATATAGGCCTTCTCGAAGCAGTCGGCAGGGGAGTGTGCAGCCAATACCACGAGTGGGCTATCGCCATTGCGGCCATACATAGCCTGCAAGAGGTCGGCCTGCTCGCTCTTTGTAGGGAGACCAGTCGAAGGGCCTCCACGCTGAACATCGACAACAACCAACGGAATCTGTGCCATAACGGCCAAACCTAGAGCCTCGCTCTTCAAGGCCAAGCCTGGGCCCGAAGTGGTGGTTACGGCCAACGCGCCACCAAATGAAGCACCGATTGCTGTGCAGATACCTGCAATCTCGTCCTCGGCCTGAACGGTCTTCACGCCCAAAGCCTTGTGCTTTGCAAGCTCCTCCAAGATACCCGTAGCAGGGGTGATAGGGTAGGAGCCACAGAACAATGGTCGACCACTCTTCTCAGCTGCTGCAATAAAGCCCCAAGCAACTGCCTGGTTGCCATTTATCGAGCGATAGGTGCCCTTTGCAAGTGCATTTACGCCCTTCTCGGCGTGGGTTTCGCCTACGAGGTGGGTGTTCTTTGCGTAGTTCTCACCAGCCTCGATAGCTGCGATATTTGCTTTGCAAACAAGCGGATTCTTCTTGCCAAACTTCTTCTCTACGAACTTCTTTGCGTAGTCTGTTGAGATGTCGTACATACCGAGCGTGATGCCAAGCACAACCATATTACGGCACTTCAAAGCCGACTTACGATCGAGCTCGAACTCTGCAACAGCATCGAGAGTCATCTGCGTGATTGGAGCCTCGACAATGTTGCACTCGCTCATATTGAGTTGCTCAACAATGGTTTCGATGTCGTAGCCAACCTTTGCAACGGCATCCTTCGTAAAGCCATCGGCATCGAGCAGTACCATAGCCGTAGAGGTGGCGTGTTTGCGATGTGCCACCAAAGCAGCAGGATTCATCGCTACCAAGATATTACACTTGTCGCCCTCGTGGGTTACGGCGTGTGTATCGAAATGAACTTGAAAGCCCGATACACCCGCCACAGTTCCTTGTGGTGCGCGTACCTCGGCAGGGTAGTCGGGGAAGGTAAATACACCATAACCTGCAAATGCAGCACTCTCCGAAAAGAGATTACCCACCATCTGCATTCCATCTCCCGAATCTCCCGAAAAACGAATTACTGTACTCATTTTAAGGTATCTTTAATTTTAGATTTGTCAATCTTTGAATAGGCCTCGTACGGTAACAACGGCTGTTCCGCCCACCGAATTGGAGCGCAACTGTATCACGCGACGGAAGTGGCCTCGCTCGGCCTTCTTGGTCTCGACCGTGATGACAATCTCGCCACCTTCGCCCACGGCCACAGGCTTACGCGAAAACTCGGTCTTGAGGCACGGACACGATGTGGCTGCAGCAAAGAGCACCAACGGCTCGGTACCGTCGTTCACAAAACGAAGCTTGAGCACCCGATTCTCGCTCTTGCGCGAGAGTTCGCCAAAGTCGCACTCACTCTGCTCGAGTTGAAGGTGCGCACCTTTGTATGCGCTCTTCTCCTCGGCACTCGCCACGAACGGCACCACCATACAGAGTATAGCCAACAGCAATCTCATATTACTCCACTGTAAATATATAGGTTATAAGTCCGCCCTGCGTGAACGCCTTGCTCTCTGCAAAACGAGCCTTGCGAGCTGCCTTCAGCACGTCATCAACCAATTTCTTATCCTGAATAGTGGAGCCCTTCAGCACAAACGAAGCATTTGTAACCTTACCGGTTTGATCTACCGTAACGCTAACAACAACCTTACCCGACTTGGTGACATTGGTGATTGGTGGCTTTGGTAGGCTACCTACAAGTCCACGACCCTGCAAGCCCTCGTCGAGCTCGATATTGCCAAGCGAATTTGCACCGCCACCAGTACCCGATGCTGTAATAACGGTATCTTGTTTGCCGCGATTGCTCATCATATCGGTAGGTTTGTCGATGCCCTGCTTAGGCATCTTGAACTTGGTCTTTGGGTTGATGGTGCGAGTCTCCTCGGCCTTGCCATCGACCTGCTGATTGTTGTCGCGAGTCGAAGGGTTGTCGTGAACAGGTGCCTCCTTGACCTTCTGCACTGGTTTTGGTTTTGGCTTTGGCTTCTCCTTTGGTTTTTCGGGCTCGGGCTTCTCCATCTCGATATATATGATATCGCTCTGGGGTGCAGGTGGCGGAGTCGGCGTAATCCTCACAAGATGGAACGCCAACGCCAACAGCACCACATAGAGCGCCATAGATATCAAAGCATAATGTTTTGAACTCATAATGTTTTTCAGACTATTAGCCTTTAGCCTTAAACTTTTCTACTGCGGTTGAGTTGCCAGGATAAGTCTATAGCCATTATCCTTGGCGATGTTCATAACCTTAACAACCTCGTCCACGGCAACGCTCTTGTCGCAGTGCAACGATACGGTAGCATCCTTCTGACCCTCCAACAGAGTCTTGAGCGCCATCTCTACACCCTCGATACCAGAGACCTGCTCCTTCTCGACATAGAATGTATAGCTACGGCCTCCTGTATGCTCGATAGAGACTGTTGTCATAGCCTTATCCTCCTTGAGCTGATTCGAACTCTTTGGTAAATCGAGCTTCAACGCATTGGGGTTGATGAGCGTTGTAGCCAAGAGCATAAATATCAGCAACAGGAACATAAGGTCAGTCATCGACGATGCCGAAAACGACTTATCAACCTTTGAACCTCTTTTAATTGCCATAACGAACTATTTTTGTACCGGTTGATTCAAGATATCCATAAAGGCGATAGAGTTAGCCTCCATACGGAACACCAACTTCTCGATACGTGCTACGAGGTAGTTGTAGCCGAAGTAGGCAGGAATACCCACGATAAGACCTCCTACGGTGGTTACCATTGCCACATACATACCGTCCGAGAGGATTGCCATATCGACAGTACCGCCAGCGTTAGACATATTCATAAAGGTACCAACCATACCGAGTACGGTACCCAAGAAACCAATCATTGGTGCACCACCTGCTACGGTTGCAAGGAATGGAAGGCCATTCTCGAGCTTCGACACCTCCAAGTTAGCAACGTTCTCGATAGCGGTCTGAACGTCGCTCATTGGACGGCCAAGACGCTCCAAGCCCTTCTCGATCATTCGTGCGATAGGGCGATTCTCGTACTTGCAGAATGCAATAGCCTCCTTGACATTGCCATCCATAACATACTGACGAATGCGGTTCATAAAGTTCATGTCGAGGCGTGCTGCACGCTGAATTGCAACAAAACGCTCGACAAAGATAAATACGGTGATTACGCCCAATGCGAGCAATACCCACATCAACCAACCACCTGCGTTGAACAACTCCCAAAGGGACATCTCCTTAGCTGCTTCAGTAGCAGTCTTTGCGGTCTCGGTTACTGCCGCAGCAGTCTCTTGTGCCATCTCGTTTGTGGCCTGCAAAAAGTTAATCATAATAGTTTGTCTTTTAAATTTTATTTAGTTTGTCTCTTTTGTCTCTTTTGTTTTTCCTCTTTGACTTCCTCTTTTTCTTCTTTCTTATCGTCTGCTTTGCGCTCTCTTTTGAAGCGGTTCTTCAGTCGCATACGCAAATCCTTGGCATTGTTAAAATCCTCCTTGAAGTAGATTCCAATACCTGTCTGCTGCAAGCCCTGATTCTCGTCGAAGCGGTCGATGGTGTGGGTGAAGCCCTTCAAGCGAAGTGTACCCGCACGGTCTATCAGCCAAGTGAGGTAGGCCTCGCCCGTGAAGTTGGATGTGGCATTAACCACCTGGGTCTTGTCGACGATGTAGTTACCCTCCACCTCAATCAGCAAGCGATTGTCGATTAAGCCCTTCGAGAATCCGAAGTCTACCTCCTCGCTCATCTTCTCGGTACGCGGACGATAGCGAAGCACAATCTTGTAGTCGTCGTTCGAGAGCCAGTTGCTGAACTGGTTCGACAACATCTCGAAGCCCGTTGCTGCAGTTGCCGAAGCTCCTATCGACGAAGACATCGAGTTGGACGACTCCGAGATAAAGCTGTTGGCTATAATCAGATAGAGGAACTGCTGCGACTTACTCTCTGGTGTTGCCAAAGCACTCGAGATGAGGTTCTGAACATCCGAGTCGGCATTCGGCACCACGATATCGAAGGTTACCGTTGGTTGCATCAAGCGGTCGGTGAGGTGTATGAAACACTCTACAGGCACAGCACGCGACGAGCGGTTGCTCTCGGTGATGGAGCCCTCCAACAGAGGCTGCAACGACGCCTTGAGTTTGTAGACCGCATCGATATTGAGTATAGCATCGAACGGATCGCCCGTCCACTGAATGGTTGAGCCAGGCTCGATATCGAACCACTTGTTCACGATGTTCTGCAAGGTGAAGAGGTAGCTTCCGTTTTGGATGGTGATGTCACCATACATCTCGAAGATGTTGGCCTGAGGGTTTATGCGGAGGTTGAGCAATCCCTCGCCCTTACCCTTGATGATATCGCCCACGGTAGGGTCGATAACCAACTGCACCTCGGCATTTGGACGCACGTCGAGAGCCATGGTGATATCCATTGCTCCGCCACTCGACATACGGCGCATGCGACGATTCTCGAACATCAACTTCTTACGCATGAGGTAGGAGGTGGTGTCGGTGGTGTTCTTTGTAGCAAAGGTTACAAAGTCGGCCACCTGGATATCGCTATTGTCCGTGAATGGCATATAGAACTTACTATTATCGTCGCTATGTGCCACAAAGTCCATCTTAACACCAGCCTTATCGCCACGCACACTACCTGTTCCCGAGGCGTAGATGTCGCCATAGAACATCGAGTTATCGCGTTCGTTGGTGTTGAGCACCTTCATATTCTCGGCCTTGATGTTGATGTCGTACTCGACATTCGAGAGGTGCGCCAACGACACATCCATCGACAATAAGCCCTTGCCGTTGCTCTCGTCGAAGACCGGTACATCGGTGGCAATAATGTGATTATTTCGCACCTTCACCGTAGCCTTTGGTGCATTATATCGACACTTTGTGTAGGCAATGGTGGTAGCCAAGCTATCGACCTTTATCTCGCCACTCAACTCGGCCATACGACCCTCGCCCGAAAGTGAGATATCGGCTTCGGCCCAGCCCTTCGTGTCTACAATGATGCCATCCAAGACAGGGTCTAGCAGACCTACATTGATGCTATCGGTGTGCATACGAGCGTAGTAGCGCATACGCGAAGGTGCGAAGTAACCCTGAATGACGCTGCGGTTATCCTTGCGTGTGAGGATGTCGAGCGAAGCTCGGCTACGTGCGAAGTCCCACTTCGAGAGCAGACGCACATTTGGAACGCTCATGCCATTGACATCTATGCTATCGACATCAATCTTTGCATCTATACGAGGCTCCTTCAATGCCGAACGCACCGTAGCATATCCGTTTGTGCGACCATCCACGATATAGCCGATGCGGCTTGTTATCTGCGTGAACGGAGCAAGCGAGAAGTTGCGGAGCGTCATATATATAGAATCCTGCTCGTTGCGCGAAGCCACACCATCCACAAAGAGTTCCTGAGTGTTGCTACGCACGGCAAAGCGGCGGATATCCACGCGTGAGGAGTCTATCTCGATGCCATCGGTGGTGATATTCCACACCGTATTATCGTTAGATATGGTAGACGGATTGAGGTCGAGAGATATGTGGCGACGTCCATTCTGACGCGAAATCTTTGCTCGAGCCGAAACCTCGCCTCCAACCTTCTGCAACGAGTCGGCAAATATAGCGTCGAGGTTGATGGCATTATCCTTGGCTCCGCCATCGACATCCACCTTCGAGAAGTGGAACATTCCAGCATAGAGGTCGTCAGCAACGAGCGACATAGCCAAAGAGTCGCCCGTGTTACCCGCCTTGACGTCGATATTCGTAGCGAGGAAGTTGTGGTGCATCAGATACTCCGACGAGGCTTGCAGCTTGAAGCGGTTCTCGGCAGGGCTAACCAACATAGCCACGCTCGAGCCCTCGGCCATCTCCAAGCCTTCGGTGATACAACCGAGCAGAGGGTCTATATTTTTGGTCTTGGCAGAGAGGATAGCCACCTCGTCACCCATACTTGCCACGTGCTTACCGATATTCTCGCGTGCCGACTCCGAGAAGAGCATTGGCACATACTGCACAAGCAGATTCTTGAGGTAGTAGATTACATCCTTGTAGGCTGTGCGGCTCTCCAACATAGCGTCGATAAAGTCGGACGAGAGAGAGAGTGTGCGAGAATCCTCGTCACTCTGTATGGTAAGCTCCACAAGGTCGGCCTCGCAGCCTCGTCCTACGGTTTCGTACTCGGCACCCGCAATGCGCAACTCGCCATTCATATCGTCGAACGTATTGCCTCGGGCCGACAAGCCCACATCGCAGCGCAACACCGAGATAGAGTCGCGGCGATTTATGTTCATAGCGTGAAGGTCGGCGTGGTCTATAGTAGCCATAGCATCGTAGAGCAGAGCCGACGTATCGGACCAATCCACCACAGCACGTCCGTTCATAATCAACGCCTCGTCCGACGATGCAACCGAGCCCACAAGGCGGTTGTTCTCGATATCGGCAATGACGTTCACATCCTTGAAGTCGTGGTCGTTGAAGCCAACACTCGCCACACGGCATCCACCCGTGAGTTTGAATGGCTCATCCTCGCCAAACTCCATCTTCACGTTACCATCGAACGAGGCATCGCCAAAGATGCTCTTTGCGAGCACCTGCTCGAGATCTACGCCATTGGCCGAAACTATTGCATCTACGCCCTTTTTGCCACTCTTAGGGTTATCCATCGAGCACTCCAGAGCCACCGAGCCACCACAGCCGAGTCGGCTCTTGGCCGTAGCCTTGAAGTCGCGGGTAGTACCACGGAAGGTACCCGTAGCATCCAACGTCTCCACGCGAGAGATGTAGTCGGCAGCAGCATCCTTAATTTCGAGGTGAGCAATCTTGCCAAGCAGATTGGCCAACTCGTTGGTCGAAGCCTTCAACTCGTCAACCTCGATATCGAAGTGAGTCTTCTCCACATCGATAAGGCCGCGCACATTGGCCGAGCCTCGCAGAGTGCCGCCCTGCTCGAGTTCTGCATGGAAGAGCTCTCCTCGGAAGTCAGCCACTGTACCAACCATCGAGGCCGATATATTATAGAGTGTAGTCTCCCAAGGCCACAACTGAGGAGCAAAGAAACCGATATCGTACGACGAGAGGTTACAATTCGAAATGCGACCATTCATCGGAATCTTGTTGATATAGTCGCGATACTCCAACCAAGTATTACCATCGAGCACCATATAGTCTACGGTAGCCCTACTGCGCTCGGTGCGCAAGTTAATATCGTTGAAGAAGAGTTTGCCAACCTCCACGCGGAAGCTTCCGGTGAGGTCATCCACCTTGAAGCCCGAACGCTCGACGCACGACAATGAGGTGACGTCACTCGACACTATCGGGCTTACCACCTTGAAGTTCTCCATCGTCACGTCGATATCGTCGATGCACATATTCGCAAAGTCGATACCCTCGTCACGCGGAGCAGCCCTACGATACATTCTAAACTGAATATCCGAACCCTTCAAGTTCTTGATATCAACCTTGAATGGCGGTTTCTTAGCTTTACGATTGACCAACAGGTCGGTAATCTCCTTTACATTGAATGTTCCGCGCACAGTCTCGCGCAAAACAAACTTACCACCGCGCACCTCGCCATCGTTCAGCACAAGATGTCTATCCAACAACGTAGATATTGGACCGATGGTAGCATCGGCACGATTTACATAGAGTAGGGTATCGCCATCCCAGTCCTCGACATAGAAGTCGTGAACGGTCACGCGGTTGAACATTCCCATAGAGATTTTACCCACTCGCACCTCGGCATTGAGGTAGTTACTTGCCGCCTCGGCAGCGCGGTCGATAACGGCATTCTGAACCGATGGTATGGAGAGCAGAATTGCAGGCAGCGCAGAAAAAATCATCAGCAATAAAATGATTACTGATAACGTACTTAACAATATTTTTGTAACTTTGCGCACTGCTTTGCTCTGATTTTCGGCACTTTAGGCCTTCGTAAGTTATTAATAACTTACAAAGATACACAGAATTTGCCAAACTTGCAAGCAAAGCACCAACTTTTTAAAGTTTTTTTTTAATTGTTGACAACAAGCGCATCATAGCATATCATAGCATATCATGCGTATCAAGCGTATCAAGCGTATCATCCGTATCACGCGATACGCCCATGATACGATGATACGGTGATACGCCTACAGACAACTAATGGCTAAAAGCTAAATATATATGAACAACGACATTATTATCCTAGGCATCGAGTCCTCGTGCGACGACACTTCGGCTGCCGTACTGCGAAACACCACACTACTATCTAGTGTTATAGCTTCGCAAGCCGTACACGAACGCTACGGAGGTGTGATTCCCGAGCTTGCATCTCGTGCACACCAACAGAACATAGTTCCGGTAGTGGACGCCGCACTACGCGACGCTGGCATTAGGCCCGACAAGGTCGATGCCATAGCCTTCACTCGTGGTCCAGGCCTACTTGGCTCACTTATGGTAGGTACATCGTTTGCCAAAGGTTTAGCTATAGCAAACAATATACCTCTAGTAGAGGTTAATCACTTGCACGGACATATCCTTTCACACTTCGTAGATATGCCCGACAAGGAGTGCGAGCACCCTAACTTTCCATTCCTATGTTTGTTAGTTAGTGGTGGTCACACACAGATAGTCAAGGTAAACTCTCCATTCGATATGGAGATTGTAGGCTCGACTATCGACGACGCAGCAGGCGAGGCACTCGACAAGTGCGCCAAGGTTATGGGGTTACCTTACCCTGGCGGACCCGTAATTGACGCTCTCGCCAAGGAGGGAAATCCCGATGCATTTAAGTTTGCGAAACCCCGCATCGGAGAGTTCGATTTCTCGTTTTCGGGTCTTAAAACTTCATTCTTATATACACTTAGAGATGAAGTTGCCAAGAACCCTAATTTCATAGAGGAGCGCAAGTGTGACCTGTGTGCAGCTATACTTCACACAGTAGTAGACATACTTGCAGAGCGACTCGTTAAGGCTGCCAAGCACTATCGTATTTCGGACATTGCCATCGGTGGTGGTGTGGCTGCAAACTCCTTACTTCGTGAGCGTATTGCCGAGGAGGGGCGCAAGCGAGGTTGGCGTACATTTATCCCCGAGCGTCGCTTTACGACCGACAATGCTGCAATGATTGCGGTGGCTGGCTACTACAAGTATCAGAAGGAGGAGTTCTCAACCCTCGATGCCGCTCCCGTAGCGAGATTTTAGGTAGATAAAGTAAAAAATCGCTTAATTATCAATTATCAGTTGTCAATTGTCAATTATTTTCCTAATTTTGCCACCTTAAAGGCAAAGTTGGGAAGATGATGGATTGGCACATAGCCGTGGTACTGCTCGTTTCGGGTACCTTTGTCGGTATAATCAACACCCTCGCAGGAGGTGGCTCGATTATAACGATGACTATGTTTATGGCCTTTGGTCTCCCTATAAATGTCGCCAACGGAACC
>JAZLDJ010000135.1:0-2425 GCA_045614685.1 Alistipes sp.
GCAGAAATCTATAATCTCGCCCCACTCCTTGTAGTAGTTGCGTTTGAACTCCTCGGTAAGAGTTGTATCGGAACCGCCATTTATCTGATGACGAGCCCACGAGTATGCATTGTTGCTAGGTCGCTCGCCACACGGCATATCTTGCCATACAAGCATACCCAAGCGGTCGCAGTGGTAGAACCAACGGGCAGGCTCAACTTTGATATGCTTACGAATAGTGTTGTAGCCGAGGTCTTTTGTGAACTGAATATCCCACGCCAAAGCTTCATCGGTCGGTGCAGTGTATAGTCCGTCTGGCCACCAGCCCTGGTCGAGTGGACCGTACATAAAGATAGGCTTGCCATTCAATGTGGCGCGAAGATGTCCATACTTATCTCGCTCCTTGCCAATCGAGCGCATTGCTGTATACGAATCTGCACTATCCACAACTTTGCCGTTGAGTTTTAACGACACTTTCAGATCGTAAAGGTGCGGAGTATCCGGTGTCCACCACTTTGCATTCGGAATATGAATCTTTACGGCATTACCACACGAAGCAGCACCCTCGCCAACCTTTGTGCCATTGTCGAATACTTCAACCGCTACAACACCCTCCTGCTTTGCACACTCGGTCTTAACGATAATCTCGCTACGAACAAGGTCGCTCTCGGGGTGAATTTTTACGATATGGTTTTGCTTCGACACAGGCTCCAACCATACAGTCTGCCAAATGCCCGAAACGGGAGTATACCAAATTTTGCCGAGTTTTGTCAACTGCTTACCCACAGGTTGCTCACCCTTCTCGGTTGGGTCCCATACACGAACTCTTAACTTCTGAACACCCTTCTTGTTGAGTGCCGCAGTGATATCGCACGCAAACGGAGCGAAGCCTCCGGTGTGGCTACCTACCAAGATGTCATTTACATAGACATCTGCACTCCAATCTACTGCGCCAAAGTGGAGCATTATGCGCTGCGAATTCCACTTTGAAGGGATTGTAAACTCACGCTCGTACCACAAGAGTTGTTTCTCGGTAAGTTTCTTCTGAACGCCCGACAATGCCGACTCTATTGCAAACGGAACAAGAATTTCACCCTCAAAAGCCGATGGGGTAGAGTTGAGGTCGGTGATAGCATAATTCCACAAACCATTTAGATTTTGCCACTCACCACGCACCAATTGAGGTCGTGGATACTCTGGCAATACATTCGAAGGATTTACCTCCTCTGCCCACTTAGTGCGAATCTTATCGCCTGCGATTTTCCACTCTGCCGACGCAGTCGAAATACCAACTGCAAGGAGCATAATGCTCAATAGGATTTTTTTCATAGTGTTTAGGTTTTTATAGTTGGTCTATTTTTTCTCTTCAATGAAGCGTTCTGCCTTGATTAAATCTTCGGGTGTGTCGATGCCGATAGTCTCGATATCGGTAACTCCCACTTTGATTTTGTAACCACTCTCCAACCAGCGCAACTGCTCCAATGACTCCGCCTTCTCGAGCGCTGTTTGAGCCAATGCGGTAACCTCGCCGAGCGTTTTAGCACGAAAGGCGTATATGCCGATGTGCTTGTAGAAGGTGTGGTGCTTCAACCACTCGCTACGCTCCACGCCTCGCAGGTAGGGTACTACCGAACGTGAAAAATAGATCGCTTCGCCTCTCTCGTTTATCACCACCTTTGGTGAGTTTGGGTTTTCGAGAGCCTCGATGCCGCACTCTGCCGAAAATGGCTTTACGAGGGTTGCAATATCGACCGATTTGTCGTCGAAACAGCCAATCAGTGCCTCAATCTGTTCGGGTGCAACAAACGGCTCATCGCCCTGAACATTTATGATGATATCCGCCTCGTAGCCCAACTTCTCGTACGCCTCGGCACAACGGTCGGTGCCACTCTTGTGGTTTGGAGATGTCATCACCACTTCGCCACCAAACGAAATCACCGTGTCGTAGATGCGCTCATCGTCGGTTGCTACCACAACCTTTTCGACCACCTTCGCCACCTGCTCGTAGACGCGTTGCACAATCGGCTTACCACCCAACAGAGCGAGCGGCTTTGCGGGGAAGCGTGTGCTTGCGTATCGCGCAGGTATGATGGCCAGAATTCTCATCTATTTCTACTTTTCGAGTGCAAGAGCCAACACCTGCTCGTTGGTGCGAACATAGTGGAAGGTCAATCCCTCGATGTACTCCTTTGTAATCTCCTCTATGTCCTTGCGGTTATCCTCCGGAAGCAGAATGGTATGGATTCCGGCACGCTTTGCTGCCAAAATCTTCTCCTTAACGCCACCAATTGGCAACACGCGACCACGCAACGATGTTTCGCCCGTCATTGCGATGCGCTCCTTCACCTTGCGACCCGTATAGGTAGAAACAATCGAGGTTATCATCGTGATACCCGCCGAAGGACCGTCTTTAGGTACAGCACCCTCTGGTACGTGAATGTTGAGG
>JAZLDJ010000136.1:0-33998 GCA_045614685.1 Alistipes sp.
CATTGCTCTTTTGGCAACTGCAATCGTTCACATTAAACAGCATTGGGGGTGGTACAAGACCTTATTTAAGGCAAGTAGCTTTGCTCTTAAAAGCAAGATAACGATGCTTGTAACCATACTCTTCTTGGCGGTATCAATAACGGGAGTTCTATTGTTGGCGTTTGTAGAAGGTCAAGGCTCTACTATGGGAATGGTTCATTATGTAATCGGTTTGATATTCGGTGCTATTGGATTAGGTCATTTCATCAAGAGATGGAGAGTCTTTAAGAAGGGTGTCGCTAAATAAAACCCTTTGAGTTATATGACAATAGTTGCATACTCTAAATAAAAATTATTATTTGTTGCTCTAAAAAAAAGTGGGATTTTACCACTAAAAAAGTGCGAAAAAAATGCCTTGACAACACTTGACAACATAGGTTAGGTCTTACCTGGGACAAGCATCGATTGGTGTGATTTACGCCTATTTTTGATGTATTTTAGGGGGGGGGGTATTTGCACCTATTTATGGGATCAAAACGCTCCTGGTGGCACCACAGAAAAAAGAGAAGTTCGAAAGACTTCTCTTTTTTTTTGTGATACTATCTCACAGAGGGTGTAGCCCGACGACAGGCCCACTCACCTAACCACACAAAACAAGAACGGCAGCCCATTGGACTGCCGCTTTGTGACTCCGCCAGGATTCAAACCTGGAACCGCTTGATCCGTAGTCAAGTACTCTATTCAGTTGAGCTACGGAGCCTTATTGCTTGATTGCGAGTGCAAAGGTAGCGCATTTTTTTTATTCTGCAAATTATTTTCGAAATAATTTTAATAATTTTTGCAGCCTCTCGTCTATCACTCTATAACTCAATCGTTTATATTTAGAAAAAATTTAGCCTATTTTTACATCACTCTGCGGAATATGGCCAGCGGGAAGCGACGCACAGGTCGAAGCCACAGCCAAATCTTCGCAAAAAAGATGTGAATTTTCGAGCAATCGACCACTCCATATATCTTCTCACGCGCTACACGCTCGCCACGTTTGATGTTTCCATCGCCAAAAAGGAGCACCTCCTTCTCGCCCACCCTAATGATACGGTGCACCACAAAGGCGTGTCCTGCATCGGCCATAACCACGTTATACTTGCGAATATCGCCCTCGCGCAGAGGTCGCAACGTGATGGTAGAGCCACTACGGAAGAATGGCAGCATACTCTCGCCCTTCACCGCTATGCGCACGCTCTTGCCCTCGAGCAACGCATCGCGAGCCGCAGCAAAGAGTTCTACATTAGGTATTACGCGAGGCTCGGACATACCCTACTTATTATATATTGTAGTATAGGACAACTCGGCAGCCGCAGCATCGGGCAGACACTCCAAGTGGTAGACAGGTGTGCACGAAATGATATCCGACACCGTATTGCAGATGGCATCCTGCAACGTTGCGTCGTAGGCAAGGGCTGGCGGACACGACGGCAGAATAGCGCCAATAGCCATCAATGCTGGCAGACGGTATATCTTGTTGTGTGGAGCCTGCGAAAGGCGCATAAAGGCGCGTGCTGGCACACACTTGTTGACATAGCAGTTGGTCTTACCACTCCACGGCGAGCCATAGACAATACACTTGCCATCGATGATACGCACAATTGGGCTATCGTCGTTGAGCAGACGAGCATCCTCGATATGTTTGTGCCACAGACGTGTGTGGGTGCTCTTACCCGTTCCCGACTCACCAAGACAGAGCACCGCCTCGTGCTCCTTGACAATCACCGACGAGTGGATAGCAATAGCCCCCAGCGGAGCCATAACAACACCTAACATAATCCAGATACCAAAGCGCACAAGCGAAGGGTCTACCTCGTCATACTGTCCGAGGTTGCTCTTCACCACATTCGAGCCATCCTCCTTAACGAGCAAGAACGACCTATCCTCGCGCTTCATCGCAAAGCGATAGCCCGTAGCATAGCGTGCAAACTCGCCATAGGCATAGTTCTGCTCGAAGTCGAAGGAGTGCACAACCTTGGTCACGGGATAGTCCGCATCCGCTATGGGCGCGTTCATCTCGAGCAACATTGTAGGCTCGGCCGACTGTTCGGTCTCGACCTCAAAGGGCTTGAATCCGCGCAAGCCACACGCCGCAATATCGCTATGAGGGCCCTCGGTACGAAGTAGGAAATCTGCTATACGGTAATCCATATCTATTTATCGTTTTTCTCGAGTGTAATGATGCGGTCGCAGTAGTCGAGCGAACTCTCGCGATGGGCCACAACCACAATAGTTAAATCTTTGTTAGACGAGGAGAGATGTTCGATAGCGCGGTTGATACTCTGCTCGGTAGCGTTATCGAGCGAAGAGGTCGCCTCATCGAAGAACAACACATCGGCCTGCTTGTAGAGTGCACGAGCAATGCCTATACGCTGACGCTGACCGCCCGAGAGCAGTGCGCCACACTCGCCAATGCGGGTATGGAGTCCCTTAGGCAACGAAGCCACAAACTCCGATAGCGATGCCGCCTCGACCACCGCCTCGATACGCGCCATATCTACAGCCTCCTCATCGCAACCAAAGGCTATATTGGCAAGTATCGTGCTATCGGCCAAGAATGTACTCTGCGAGACATATCCCACGCGATTCTGCCAACGGCGACGAAGCCCCTCGTCAAGCACCTCGCCATCCACATATACTGCGCCCTCGGTAGGCGAATATAGACCAAGCAGGAGATTCAGCAACGTGGTCTTACCCACGCCCGACTCGCCATTTATGCCCACCTTCTCGCCCTTACGGATGGTGAGCGATAGATTCGAAAGCGTATCAGCCGAGCCACCTTCGAAACGGAACGAGAGGTTACGCACCTCTATCTCGTGCTCGAAAGGCAACACCTCGTCGCTACCCTCAACGCCATCATCCTCGTCGGCAACATTTGCCTCGTTGATGACATCCACCGTGTAACGATTGTAGCGCAAGGCACTCCACGCATTCATGATATTGCGAGCCGAAGGCAGCAGACGGAACCCCGCCACGGCAAAGATACCAAAGATAATCTTCATATCGCCTGAGTCGAGCAGAGCACCCAGGCATAGCAACAGTGCCATACCCACAGCCAAGCCTATCTCGGTGAGATTCTGCGGCAACATTGTTATCGTGGCATTCTTACGTCCCACGTTAATAATGGTGTCGAGCTCCTCATCGAAGCGCGACAACTGATGCGGAAAGGCGTTATTTATCTCGATGTCGGCATAGCCACGGAACGACTCCGTAACATTGCGATATTTGCGCTGTTGAGCCTCGTTCTCCCTCTTTCCATATCGATCGAGGCGACGACGCATAAATGTGAAGTAGAGCCACGCAACGGGCACAAAAACACCCAATGCAAGCAACGCCGCCACGGGCGAATAGATGGCCACCGAGGCGAATATCATCAGCAATAGCAGCACCTCGCTCGCCAAGGTGGCTATCGGGCGCAACACTCCCGTA
This sequence comes from Alistipes sp., assembly GCA_045614685.1. Lineage (GTDB taxonomy): Bacteria > Bacteroidota > Bacteroidia > Bacteroidales > Rikenellaceae > Alistipes. Next base: position 3,454 of record JAZLDJ010000136.1, read on the forward strand.
ATGAAGGTGTAGCACACAACGTTCACATTGCGCGAAAGTACAACCGAGTTCTCGCCCTTGATATATTGCAATCCTCGCTTGAAGTAGCCCACAAAGAGACGACGCGAGAGATAGCGATATAGCGAATAGATATAGTCGCGCTCCACACGATAGAGCATGATATTTATCACACTCTTGAGCACGATAAAGAGCACCACCGCAACTGCCACGGCCACCACAAAGTGGTCGTCGGAGGCGAATCCTAGGCGTGTGTAGATGCCGTTAAGTATTGGATTCGAGTGAATAGCCTCACCATCGAGAATCAGATACAACACCGGAAGCAACGCCGCCAAACCCACAAAGTTGAGGAGTGCGCGCACAAAGATAGTTATTGATACGCCCACGCCCTTGGCGCGAAATTGCTTGGGAATGATATTCCAAATCTTTGATTTCATCTCACAAATATAGCACTAAATTCGGCAACTTGCAACCGCACAACTAAATTTGAACAATCTTTTCTTGCGAGACATACCAGATATAGCCCTTGATGGAGGTGTAGCCCATCTCGCCCAACACCGACATATAGTACGCTATCTGACCCTTGTAGCTATCCTTCTCGCGTCCGAACTTGTAGTCTATAACCACAGCCTCCTTGCCACGCGTCATCACACGGTCTGGACGCTTCGACTCGAAGCCAGCAGTGGACTCGTTGGACCTCTTCTTGCTAACAATCTTACGCTCGCGGTATAGTCGCTCCCAGCTGCCATCGAACCACTCACCCGCTACGGTCGTGTTGAGTGTCTCCTCAATCTTGGCACGCAACTCCTCAGCCTCGCCCCTGTTCAGCTCGCCCGATAGGACCATATCGTGCAGATTAGCAAATATCTCCTCGCGCGTGGATGCCGTCTCGAAGGCACGATGCAGACGTATTCCCATATCGCGTGGCGAGAGCTTCGACTCCTCATCCGAGAAGTAGCGCGACGTCGAGGTGCGAAGCTTCAGCAACACAGGCGCCACCGAATAGTCGTCGAGCACAACATTCTCCACCTTCGACTCCTTATCATCTCCCCTCTTTGGCTCGGGAGCGTCGAACGTTCCAAACTCGTACTTGCAATATTTTGTTCCCTCTACACCCAGCAACTGATCCTTGTATACCGCACGCAACAAGGTGTCGATATTATAGGTCTTTCCCTTGTGTGTGAGGAAGATATGGAGTTGCTCCTTGGCACGCGTTGTAGCCACATAGAGCAAATTCAAAGCATCAACACTCGCATATACCACCTCGCGGAAATAGGCATCGGCAAAGAGCGATTTGCCCACCGAGGCATTGAAGGCAACCGGGAATTGACCGATATCCTTTAGATGCTTGTTTGGAGCAGGCTGTGCCCACACAACATTGGTGTTATAACCCGCAGACTTAGGGTCGATAGCCCACGTACAGCGAGGCAACATCACCACCTTATTCTCCAAGCCCTTAGCCTTGTGGATGGTTAGAATCTCTATAGCACGCTCACTGCGCTCCACACGCACCGAGAGCTTCTCACTCTTCTCGTTCCACCACTTGTCGAAAAGTGTCAAATCTGCAACCTTACCTGTCGAGAAGTGCAAAATCTGCTCGTGCAACGCCAACAGATAGGCGGTCTGTCCCTCCAAATCGTCGGCATACTCTATGGTTATAGCCTCGAAGGCCTCCTCGGGCGACATCGAGCGTATCGAATCGAGGAATTCATTCTCCGCATCGCTCAAGCCCACACCGAAGTTGTCGTGATTGTGCAGATGGTGATAGACTATAAGCGAGGTCACATCCTCCCTATTCACCGCCAAACGCATCACCGCAATAATAAGTTTAACGGCAGGAGATGCAGCCAGACGCAACGCCTCCTCGGTGGTAATCTCGAACCACAACTCCTCGGGAAACTTCTCTCTGCAGGAGAGCAACTCTTCGGCTATCTCCATACCCTCGCTTCGGGTTCGTGCCAAAATGGTTATATCGCAAGGCTTGTAGCCACGTTCCAACACACTCTTGATATGCTCGACATACAACGGCATGCCACTCTCGCCAACCAAAGCCTCCTCGTCCTTTTCGCCTTCGGCTGCAGCCACAATCGAGATGTAGCCCTCGTTCGTATGCTTGCGACACGCAATCTGCCCGTGTCCTTCATAGGCATTTTCGAGCGTATTGTAGAGGTCTGCCTTACACTCCTTCGATATACGAGATGCCTCGTCAGCCTCGTCGAGCAGGGCATTCAAACGGTTATTCTCGCTCTCTACTACCCTATCGAAGAGTTTCTTGTTGAACTTCACGATATTTGGCAGACTTCGCCAGTTGCTACCCAATGGTGAGCGAACGCTCTCGGGGAGTTGACGTGCTACATCGTTGCCCAAGATGCGCCAATCACCACCTCGCCAACGATAGATAGACTGCTTGACATCGCCCACGATAAGCACTGACGTGTCAAGTGATTGCGCCATAGCATTACGCAGCAGAGGCAAGAAGTTGTTCCACTCCTTGGCCGAGGTGTCCTGGAACTCGTCAATCATAAACTTATCGAAGTAGTTACCTACTCTCTCGTAGATAAACGGCGTCTCCGACTCCGATATAAAGCTCGAAATAATATGCTTGGTATCGGAAAGAAGCATCGAATTATCCTCGCGACACACCTTCTCTACCCTCTTCTGCAGGTCGTGCAGAAGGGCAAATCCGCGGTAGTTATTTCGCAGTATACGCAGCGTATTATCGAGGGTTTGAAGGTCGATGTGGGCACTATAGATATCCACCCACATTGTCTGCAAATCGTCGGCCAGGGCAATCAAATCGGGCGTAGACTTATTCTTGCCAAACCACTTTTCAGTGTCATCAGTGAGGTGGGCAACATCGCGCGACGCAACCTTATCGAGCGTAGCATTTGCCACCTTCTCGAATATCTTGGTGAACTTGTAGCTAAAATCATCGTGACTGTAACCTCTGTCAGAGATGAGTTTAAGCGCCGCCTCACCCTTTGCCTTAAACTCCTCACGCATGGCATCCACCACTTCGCCTAAGTCGTCGATACTCTTTTTCAGAGCCTTCTTGTCCTTGCAGTTGGCTATAATCTCGCGCGTGGACTCCTTGAACAACTCGCCCGTGAGAGCCGTTATCGCTTCGCGGATGTTCCATCGCTGGCCATCGCTGATGCGGTCGGCCGTAAAATCCTCAAGCCAATCGCGCAACTCCTTGTTCTTCGCATCGACAATATCCTCAATCAAGGCATCCACACTCTTGGTAAGCACGGGTGCCGTATCGAGCTCGGTCGAGAAGTTCATATCTACACCCAACTCTCGCACAAAAGCTCGCAGAATACGCTGAAAGAAGGTGTCGTTCGTGAGCACCGTAAAGTGCGAATAGTCGTGTAAAATCAACGAGCGCACAATCTGAGCCCTCTCGCGCAACTCCTTCTCCGTGAGCGAGGTTTCCCTCTTCAGCTCCTCCAAGTGGTCGCTTTCCTGCCACGAAGCAAGCAGATGTATCTCCTTCAGAATTCGAGACTTCATCTCCTCGGTAGCCTTATTGGTGAATGTCACCGCCAATATACGCTTGTAGAACGAGTGGTCGAAGTATTTCTTACCATCATCCGTGTAACGGTCTCGAAGCACGTCGTAGATATATTCGTGCGCTATGCGGAATGTCTTACCCGAACCAGCACTCGCCGGAACTATTATCGCTCTGCTCTGATTTTGCTCTTGACTCATCGTCCTATTTTTTTTGTAAAGTTACGAAATAAAGATGAAAAATTGGCGATTCTCAAAAAAAAGTTGTATCTTGCATACCAAATATCGAAAAAGTTAGAATTATGAAACGACTTGTAGCTATATTTTTATTGGCAATGATAGGCGGAGTTGCCTCGGCTCAAGTGGCGCAAACAAGCACTGCCACCACCACCGAGCAGGTGACATCCTTGCCAAAGACCGACTGGCTGATGTCGTTCAAGAGCGTGAAGATTAACGCTCCGGTCAATGCCACATTCATAAAGGTTGCAACCGACGAAGAGGTGCGTATCACATACGACACCAAGGGCGATATAACCTCCAAATTCAAGTTCGAGGTGGACAAGAAAGGCCTGCTCACCATCAGCGAAAAGAGCGACCCTAAGCGCGTCTCTGTCACCGATGTCATCATCTACTACAACACGCTCGACGAGGTGAAGATAGCACACGCCAAGGCGACCTTCGAGAATGTCATAGAGAGCAAACTCTTCGACATCACCGTCTCGGGCGGAGCCATGGTTGCACTCAACATCAAGACTATGGATACAGCCGTGGAGTGCACAGGCACAAGCCGCCTAACACTCGGAGGCGAGAGCAAATACCTCACAATGCGCGTATCTACAGCCAAAGTCGATTGCAGTGGACTCACCACCACATCCACCACCGTGGAGTGCTCACACTCGGCAGAGGTTCGTATAGTAGTTTCTGAACGCCTCGAGGCCACCACCTCCACAGGCGCCAAACTCCTCTACAAAGGCTCCCCAACCATCCTCCGCAACCACGACCTCGTCTTCGGCGGCGACATCATCAACATCGACTAAAGAAAAGAGCCTATCCAACACTCCTGTCAGATAGGCTCAATTGCTATAAATTTATAACCGTAACGTTCTTCGCCTGTTTCTCCCTCGACAACTCGACTAGGGATTTAGCGTTTTACCACTTGGGGCGGATGCCGATGAATATCTCGAAGTTGATGCCGGGCATTGGGTGAGAGAGTACGGAGACATACTCCTCGTTGAAGAGGTTATTGATAGCGCCCTTGAGGGAGATGTCGGCCCAGCGGAATGAGAACTGTTTTTCGAGTTCGATATTACTCATAAAGTAGGGCGGTAGTTTGCCCGTAAGGGCGACATCATTGCTCGACATTGTATAGCGTTCGCTATAGTGGCACCACTTGTACAACAGCGACCACGAGCGGAACGAAAGTCGGCCAGTTACGGAAGCAGAGAATTGTGGCACATAAGGTAGTTGCTTGCCGATGGAGTTATCGCCCGCAGATATCGCCTCGCCCACATTTACTGACGGAGTCCACGCCGCCGAGCCATTCAGTTCGAGGCGCCAATCCTTAGCTAGACGCACCCACAGCGACGCTTGAGCCTCCACGCCGTACGAATGAACGCGCTTGACATTGCGAGGCGAGAAGAATCCCTTATTTGTAGGCAACCACAGAATCCAATCGTCAATCCACGACTCGAACCACGATGCCGACATCTTCAGTTTATAGAGGTCGTGACGACCTACTTCGCTCGAGATACCCGCGTCGTAGCTCCATCCCTGCTCGCTACGAAGGTCGGGATTACCACCTGGTCGGAAGTACAAATCGTTGAGCGAGGGTGCTCGATAGTTGCGCGAAGCCGAGGCGCGAAGCATAACATTACCCTTCTGCGACACTACGCCCTCCAATGCCACCATAGGGATAGGGAGGATCCACTTGCCGCCATACATCTCCTCGCGGAGCGTTGCTGCCATACCCACGCGATCTATCGGTTGCCAGCGAGCCGACACAACGGCCGACAACTCGGCGCGATTGGCATTATAACCCAACGTTCCGTCAGTCGATCGCACGAAGTTCTCGTGCAGGGTAACATCGCCCGAAAGCAGCAATCTATCATCAAACGAATAGTTGCCCGCAACCGAGGCGTAGATAGTATTTATACGGCTACGCGAGCAGGTGGTAGTCGCTTTATTGTAGCTATAGTCGTAGCCGAGCCAGCTATAGATATAGCCAGTCTTTGCCCCCACACGCCAGTTGCGACAGATATGATCGTAGCCCACCACTCCACGGAAGGAGTTCTCGCGCTGATAGTTCTCGTAATCTGGCGAAGAGCCGTAGTCGGTAGTGAGCAGCGGAAGCTCGCGATAGGAGTTTGTATACCAAGCATTTAGCGAAAGGCGGTCGCCACTCTTAGTCTTGTAATAAACCTCTTGCAACAGGTGTGTATCGCGGAACGAAGCGTTGCGGTTGCGCTCTACGGGATAGTACTGTCCGATGATGTTGTTTGCATCGTCGTAGAGATTCTCTTTTTTGTCGTAGTTACGATATTTGTAGTTGTTCTTGGATGTCGAGAAGACCACTCGCGTAGAGGTGTGCCAACGTTCTTTGCCATAGGTCAGACGCAGAAAATCGTCGAACGTAGCAAATGAGCCTATACCCTGCACGAAGTGCAGCCCGAAGCCCTCCTTATCAGTAGGCTCGGTCGAGAGTTTCACAGCTCCGCCCAATCCTCCGCCCGACTCGGCCACCGACGACGAGCCATGCAAAAGTGTTGCGCCATCGACCAAAAACGACGGAATCATCGAGAAATCGGTCATACCAAGCATTGGTGAATTTATGCGCAAGCCATTCCACAGCACCTGTGTATGGGCTGGCGACGTACCTCGAAATGCCACGGTAGAGAGGGTTGCACGGCCACTATTTTTTACAAAAATCGAGGAGTTGAACGAGAGAATATCGGCCATCGAGAGCGATATATTCTGGTGCAGCATCATCGAGTCTATCTTGGTCTGCTCCACTCCGATATCGCGCATCGGGCGACGAGCCATAACCTGCACCTCGGGGATATCCAAGCCATCGCGCAGCCAGTCGCGCTCCTCTGCCCTAGCGGACAAAGCAACAATGCAACACACCAGTATGAGAACTACCCTACGCATTATCTCTTCCAACAAAAATCGCCAGCAATGACGCCCGCCGTAAACCTATCCAAGAGTTCGCCATCTGCCGAGTAACGATAGATTATCGAGCGCTGCTGATAGTCGATTGCATCGCCCACATAGACCTCCTCCGTATCGGGCGCTACACCCAAAGCGTAGTAGAGGCATCGCCCTGCGCTGACTATAGGAGCAATAAAGGGCTCTGTAGGCAACTCTGCGGCATCTATCGGCATACGCCACACACCGCCATCAATCCAATAGAGCATATCGCCCCTATCGTTTATCTTGAGTCGCGAAGCCGAGCGTGTAGCATCGCCCACGCCACTCAAACCGAGCTCGAAACACTTCTCGACTGCCAAATTTTCGGGATCTATACGGTAGAGCTTAGCCGCTTCGTAGCCAATAACATTACCCTCGAAACCTCCATCGCTCGCAACCCACAATTTTCCGTTCTTATCCACCACAATAGACTTGGGCTGTATGCCTACGTCGACATAGTCCACCACCTCATCGGTGCGAGTATCAATCTTGAGGATTCGTTTTTGGTAGGACCAGCAAGCAACATAAAGGTAGTCGCCCACAACCACCATCTGCTCGGTAGAGCCTGTGCGATATGGCGTTGTCATTGGGCAGATAATCTCACCCGTTACTGAGAATGTTTTAGGGTTTATTACGATAATGCGGTCGCTATCAATCTGCGAGACATAGGCCTTTTCGTCCGATACGAAAGCAATATAACGTGGCGACGGAAGGTCGGTAATACGTCCCACCTCGCGGAAGGTCTCAACGTCGATTGCGAAGATGACGTGCGAATTATTCACCACAACCCAACCGACGCCATCGCGTACCACCATAGTCTGCGCCACATCGCCAAGGCGCATGGCATTTGCACGTTGGAAGACCTCATTCTCAAGATGCTTGGAGTCGGGTTGATAGTAGGAGAGCGAAGCTCCTCCATAGGTAAAGTTGCCTTCGTTTGTGATAAAAACGCCCTCGCCAAGCATATTGAACTGCTCCTGCTCACCATACTCCCAACGCATGCACGAGGAGAAGACAAGAAGAAGAGTCGCTAATATGTAACGAACGCGCAACATGGACTACAGATTTCGGATAAAGCCACACACCTCGGTCGAGGTCTCGCCTATTGGAGCGTGCACTGCATTGATAGCCGACTGTACCTTCACAAAGTCTATGTGTGAGAGGTTGGCAACCTCGCCATCTGCCGTACGCGCATCGCTGATACGGAACATATTGGCACGACGGTCGTAGCGGTCTATTGCACTATAGTTGTCGGCATAGCCCCACTCTAATGGACTTAGATTCCACTCCTGATTGATATCGCTCCACGCTGCATTGTCGGGCAGAAGTGTTCCCGATAGCGAATATTCGTCGCCCACGACCCACGCAGGGAAGTAGTCTTGCGTATGCACTGCATTGCGCTCGATGAGGCCACTCGCCCCCTCGCTATCGCGCCATGCAATCTTGGTTGCATCGTCCGTACGCGAATAGGTTATTGCGTAGTTGCGCAGAGTTGTAGGCTTTTCGCTCTCCGAGCCATAGAGTTCGAACCACTCGTCGTCGGCCACGCCATTTTGATTTGCATCCTGCGACACCCATACAACACCTGGCTCGGAAGATGTTTGGAACGAATTGCCATAAATGCCAAAGTCGTAGCCTCCCGTATTCTGTACAGGCTCGGCAAACTTCACGACTACATAGCCGCCAAAGCCGCCAAGCGAGAGAAAGTAACCGTTGTTCAATCGTTCTTGTGCATAGCTGCACGCCTCGGCCATAGTTCTCGCCTCGTAACCCTCATTCACAAACTGACCTGGTGCTGGCATATACTCCACCACCTCAACATCGACCTCCGCCGGCGTAGCATCACCGCCTGAGCCACCCATCTCTGCACATCCCACTGCCACAAGTAGGGATGCAACAAGTGCAAACTTAAAAAAGTTGATCATAAAATTTAAGTGTTAGAACTCGATTGCCTGCGAGTTGTGTAACAATAAAATGCCGAGGTAGGTCTTCTGACTTGTTCCGCAAGGCGCCTTCCCAATCTCTCGAAAAGATCAGTGGCAAAGAGTGCCTTTTTACCCCAAGGATGCACGAAGCACCCTACAGGGCAGGAACTTACAGCAGCAGGTACTGTTTCGGATTCACACCGAATTCCGTTTTAATCCGTGCGAGCGTGGCTCTACACCGGAACCTCTGACGATGCAAAGATAAGCAAAATGTTGCATACTTAGAAATTTTATCAAAGAAAAACGCAGAGACTCGCGTACGAGCATCTGCGTTTTTCACATCTCCTATATTTTCACTACATCTTCTTGGTGACGAATCGGTATATATCTCCGATAATGAGCACTGGCGAAGTGACTAATATTATCCAGCACCAATCGGCAAACGACAATGGAGCTACACCAAACAGTGGGCCTGCAAAGGTTACGATAAGTATCTGTCCAACCAAGATAAGCAATGCGATAGCTACGAATCCTACACTATATGTGGAGGCAACCCTCTTTGGATTGCGGAACAGGTCTATAATGTCGCGGATAACGCTTCGGTTGGTACGCAAGAACTTGACATTGAACAAATTCCAGAACTGCAACATCACAAACGAAGAGAAGAAGATACCCATCTCGTAAGGACTCAACGACTTGCCGCCTCCTGGCTTGAGGAAATCGACGAAGGCGCTCTTTATGGCATCCATCGAGAGCAAATCGCTCACACTCTTAACATCGACCATATGGTGAAGCAGCTGCCAAAGCACCATCAATGCCAAGAAGAATACTCCACCCATAGCCAATATGGTGCGAATCATACCTCGGTCGAGGATGTGACTATTCGGGTCGCGAGGCTTCTCGTTAAGCACCCTCTTGTCGGCTGGCAACGACGATAGAGCCATCGCTGCAAATGTATCCATAATGAGATTCACCCACAACATCTGCGTAACCGTAAGCGGTGACTCAATACCCATAAACGAGCCTAGGAGCACAATCATACAGGCACAGATATTGATGGTCATCTGGAAGACCAAGAAACGACGAATGTTCTGATAGAGCGAACGGCCCCACATTATAGCCTTGTTGATACTCGAGAATGAGTTGTCGATAATGGTGATATCGCTCGCCTCCTTAGCGCGTGCTGTACCATCGCCCATCGAGAGTCCGACCTGCGCCTTACTGAGAGCCGGCGCATCGTTTGTTCCATCACCCGTAACGGCAACTACATTGCCAGCCTCCTGCAACAACATCACCAAGCGAGCCTTGTCGTCGGGACGAGCACGCGAGATGATTCTAAAATCTGGATTCGAAACCAATGCCAAGGCCTCATCGTGCGACATAGCAGCAAAATCGGGGCCCGTAGTGGTTTGATTTGGCTCGTCTGCACCTATCAGACCAATCTGACGGCCTATCTCGTTGGCGGTACCCGGAGTGTCGCCCGTGACGATTATCACACGCACTCCGGCTCTATTCCTACAGGTGTGAATAGCCTCGGCAACATCGTCACGGATAGGGTCGGCGATACCCACAACGCCCAAGAATATGAGTGAGCTACCCTCGCCATCCAATCGCTCGTAGGCAAAGCCAAGGGTTCGCATAGCCTTATTTTGGTAGTGCTGCAAGGTCTCGAGTACGTGTTCCTTGCTTGTGTCACCCGCAATCGCGTGGCTCATACCAAGTACAATCTCGGGAGCACCCTTCACAAAACGCACCTTACACTCACCTTCGCCCAACACGGCGGTGGTCTCCATATACTTGGTATCGGTGGAGAATGGCACCTGATGTACATCCGACACCAGACCACGCAAATCCTCGTAGTCTACGCCCTCCTTGCGCATCCACTTCAGCAATGCCACCTCGGTAGGGTTACCAATCGAAGCAACCTTGCCATCCTCGTCGATAAAGACCTCCGCGGTGGAGTTTATGGCCATATTCTGCATCACAAGTTCACGCTCGGCATCACCACCATAGATGTCGGTCTCCATAACTGTCATCTTGTTCTTGGTGAGCGTTCCGGTCTTGTCGGTACAGATAACCGTAGCAGCACCCATGGTCTCGCAAGCGTGGAGTTTACGCACCAAGTTGTTATGCTTAAGCATCTTACGCATACTCAGCGCCAAGCTAACGGTAACGCTCATAGGCAAGCCCTCGGGGACGGCCACAACAATCAGCGTTACGGCAATCATAAGCGAGCCGAGGGCAAACTCGGCTATCTCGAGCCACGAATGTGTGGCAGCGCCACCTTCGACAAAGAAGAATATCATACGGCCCACGACTATCATTGCCGCTATAACAAAACTTGCGATTGATATCCAACGACCAAGCTGCGCCAACTGGCGGTTGAGCGGAGTCTCGACATCGCTACCCTCCTGGGTGCGAGCTACACCCTTACCCTCCTCAGTATCCATACCGATGGCGGTAACCTTATATACGGCCGAGCCCTCTATCACGGTCGAGCCGCGCAGCAAGAAGTTCGAAGGATATGTTGCATTCGGATTCAGTTTTGTCTCATCATCGGTTTTTGTGGCATAGGGCTCTCCCGTAAAGTTAGACTCGTCTACGCGCAACGAAAGAGCGTTGTAGATCACGCCATCGGCTGGGGCTTCGTCGCCATTCTCCAACTTTACGATATCGCCAATCACTACATCCTGACGCTGAATGCTAATTAGACGTGGGGATTCCGAATCTTTTCTGCGGCGATAGACCTTAACAGGGCGCTCATCCTTGACCTTATTGAGGATGTCGAACTCCTTATCGGCCTTCACCTCGAAAATAAAGCCTACACCTGTGGCCAGCAACAACGCCAAGACCACACCAAGAGGCTCGAACAAGAGGGTATACTCACGGTGCATATAGAAGACCTCGTACAACGAGACCGACACCGAAAGGAAGAAGACGACAATCAACACTATGATTATCGGATCTTTAAACTTTTCGAAGTAGAGTTTCCAGAGCGACTCCTTCTCTGGCGGTGGAATGATATTTTTGCCTGCTCCGTTCATCACCTCGGGCGAATCCATAGAGAGGCACTCCTTGTAATATTTACTATTTTTGCGCATATCTTGTCTGCTATTTTATTATATAACGCAAATATAGTAAAAGTGGAGGTGTTTTGAAGAAAATTACAACGTTGTAAAATTTTTGTCGAAACGGATATCTACATACTCTTCCCTCGCGCGTATCTTATATATAGATAGCTCGCTACCCGATTTTATATGCTCAGGAATAAACATATTGATATTGGCAATGCCATTGAGCAGGCGAATACGATTCTTGATATGGTGAGCCTGTGTTCTATCCTTATATTCGAGGACGCGATTTGCCTTACCCACACGGTAGTAGACCTCGTTGTACTCCCTGAGAATCTCCGCCTTCGTTTCGGCAGGGATATGCTCGCGCCAATCGAGGCCCTTGCCCTCGAGCGAGCACTTCACCATCATATAGTATAGCGAGGTCTCCTGCGGATTCAGTTTGAGAGGAATACGCTCCGAAGCGTCATCTATCGACTCGAAATAGACCGTTGCCTTGGTCTCTGTGCCAAAGTTGAATACGAGTTTATACTCTCGGCTCTCGCGACCATAGGCAATTAGGTCGAACAGCGAGCGGTGGAATCCCGAATAGAGGAATTTAGCTTCCTGCTGCGACTGCACATCGCAGGCCACGCCACTCACCATAGACCTGTAGGTCTCGACAATAGAGCGTATGTCGGCCAAAACATTCTCGCTAAGCTCCAACTGCAAGAAGTTGCAGAATCGCACACGATAACTCTCGTCCGAGTCGTATTTATCGATAATATCCGAATCGTTAATCTTCAGCAGCAACGACGGGCGGTGGTCTATAAGATTAAGGCCGAGTTTCTTGTAGAGCAAATCGCGACAGAACTGCGCCGTTGTAAGCTCGCACAACTTTTTGCATATCTCATCTACACGCTCCTCCGACGAAGATGGAATCTTGTATTTCACACTCTTGCGTAGATACTCTTCGCCCATAGCGCGATAGTCGTCGGCAATGGATGGTATGAAGACAAAGTCGAGAGCAGCCGAGCGAAGTTCGTCGGTTATTGTCGACAGATTTTCGGCTATCCTATCGCCTATTACACTCGCCTCGTTTTCTACGTATATGACCCTAAGATTGGCAATCTCGATATTGGGCTTCGGGATGGAATATAGCGTGGCATTGCCGAGCAATACCTGCTCGATGGCATAGATGAGCGTAGCCTCCGAAGGGACACACTCGCCATCGGCAAGCGAGAGTTGCTTGAGCGTTTGGACCAACACCTGACGACGCTCCACGTCAATCTCCTTGAGCATTATCAAGGCCTTGGCGAGGTCTATCTTCTTGGCCTCGACCAGCATCTTCTCCGTGATGTTGAAGCACTCCTTGGATATAGCACGCTCGAAGAACTCCATCTCGCCAGCCTCGATTACGAAGTCGGCCTCGATCAAGTCGATGAGTATTCGCGCTATGGCGATTCGTTCTTCTCGCTTAAGTAGTTGCATGATTCTGTCGTCCTTACAGAGAGTAAAGGTAATGATTTTTCGGCAATTAGCAAAATATCCGCTGCCGAAAGTGCAACAAAAAAGTAAGTGCCCAAATTATTGGACACTTACCCATTTGTTAGAAGAATCTATACCATATCTCCGCCGCCACTTGCAAGCCAAGGAGCAATGGTACTCCAATTCTAAACAGCAGTTTTTTGGTCTTATGACGGCAGAGTTCCATTGCAAGCAGTGCTCCAAGCGCACCCCAGCACAAGGCTCCGAGAATCAGCACTGTTTCGGGCACTCGTCGCCAACGCTTCACCGACATAAGTTTGTCTATGGCATAGACTATAAAGACTATAGCATTTACGATTAGTGTAATACGCAAATCCCACATAATGCTAGCGTCTAGATTGTCTACTACTTACTCTCCTCTGCCTCGGCCGGAGTATCGTAGCCATCGGCCTTGGCATTCCACATAGTGAGGAGTGTCAAAGCACCAAGGATTGCCATAACAAAGATTGTTACGTATGCTGCGTGCCAGCCATAGTGCTGGGCCACGAAACCGAATCCAACACCCGAAATGAGGGTACTTGCATAACCGAAGATACCGAGGATTCCATTGGCTGTTGCAGCGGCTCTATTTGTCGCCTGATTAGCCGCAGCAATACCAAGCAGTGCCTGAGGGCCGTATACGAAGAAGCCGATAAGGGTGAACGGAACTACCATTAACCACCAAGGTGCACCTGCTGGAATAACCCAGAACAACGCAATAGATGCGGCAGTACCCACCATACAGAATACGCAAGTGTGATGTGCCTTATTCTTGAATACGTGGTCGGTCATCCAACCCGCTACAACCATACCGATGTTACCACCCACGAACTCAAAGATGATACACAAGGTGGTAGCCAAAGCGAGCGACAATCCCTTAGACTCGGTGAGCAATGTTGGACCCCAATCGAGGGCTGCAAAGCGAACGATATAGACAAAGAAGTTTGCCAATGCCAAGGTCCAAATAAGGCGGTTTTTGAAGACCTTACGACGGATAAATGCCTTGTACTCGGCGCTCTCCTCTGGAGTGCGAACGATGGTCTTCTTCTTGCTCATAATCTCTGGCAAACCGACATCCGATGGCGAATCCTTCCAAGTAAACCAAATACCGATAGCTCCAATACCTGCAATAAGAGCGGGGATGATAAAGCACCAACGCCAAGCACCCATATGTGCTGCAAACTTAGTGGCATCGGCAAGAGTTGCATCGTCCTTCAAGTTGGACAACACCTCACCAACTACATGCGAATTCGAGCTCATATCCACGCCCAAGTGAGGCATGATAAACCAACCGCAAAGACCGAACACCAATGCTGCACCAACCGAGTGCGACATATTCCATACCGACATCTTTGTAGCCAACTCCTTTGGATGAATCCACTGAGTGAGGGTCTTGGTACAAGATGGCACGCCCATACCTTGCAGATAGCCATTAATAAGCCATATCGTACCCATAAAGTACAATAGGACTCCCGACACAGTAAGCTCCACACCCATCGTTCCGGCCAAATATACCAACCATCCCGAGATTGTGTCGCTGAAACCGAACAGTATGTTCACAATAGCACAAAGCATCAATCCTACCGAGAAGATTACGCGAGCGCTATTTCTATCCGTAACGATACCATTCACGAAACGCGACAAACCGTAGATAATACCATTGAGCGTCAAAAAGAGTCCGAGAGAAACCTTCGAGATGCCAAACTCGGCGGTAAGGCCAGGCATAGCAATCGAAAAGTTCTTACGAACGAAGTAGTAGAGGGCATAACCCACCATCGTAATGAGAATGGTGCGGAACTGCCAAGTTTTAAAAGAGTTCTTTATTGTCTCCATCTTATCTAAGTTCTTTAGGCTAGAAGTCTAACAATCGATACACACTACTCTACTTCCCAGATACCACCCTTGCCGAACAAGCGCTCGGTCAACTCAGCCATAAAGCCGCAACGATATACAACGTCGATATTGGCAAAACGGCTACGCATATAAGGGATATACGAGAAGGTCTTGCGGAAACGCTCACGCGATACACCAATATGCTCTGGCTCGTATGGTGCACCCACCAAGCGGAGATTCTCGCGTACCTCAGCAAATGGGATAATCTGCTCGCGAATCTGCTCCTTCAAGGTTGGCCAAGCTGCCTTCAAAGCCTCGAGCTGCTTGCGCAAGCCCTCCTTATCGACATACTTGTCGCGAGTCTCCTTCAAACCACGAGCAATGTGACCAGGCTTACCCTCGAACACCTCGCGGATCTCCTGCTCCTGCTCCTCCCACGACTTCCAAGCCTCGACACACTTCTCCACATCGAGATTCTCGAGATCCTTCTCCAAGAGGAACTCCAACGATGCAGTCGAAGCCAATGTACCGATACCCACCTTGAAACCGTGCGACACGTGCTTACCCTCGAAGCACAAATCCTCCATATCCCAGCAGTGCGAGAACTGGTGCTCTGTTCCCGAAGCAGGGCGGCTCGACTGGATAGCCTGCATAGCAAAGCCACTCATAAGCAAGCCCTCAGACAAAGCCTCGGTCTTCTCTACATCACCAGCAAATACTGCTGCAGGGTCTGCCAACGACTCACGCAAGCCGTTCTGCACCAAGTCCCAAGCGAACGCGTCGATAGCCTCGCTACCCATAGCGTCGGCCAACATCCAATCCGCTCCAGCTGGAATCTTGGCAATCAAATCGGCATAACCCGAAGCTGCCAACTCCTTTGGAGCTGCGGCAGCAATAACTGGGTCCATAACAAATCCGTAAGGTGCAGGGCAATCGAAGGTCTGCTTGTTGCCATCCTTGGTGATAGACGAGCCATAAGCAGTGTAACCATCCATCGAAGCGGCGGTACCTACGCACATATACTTGCGATTCAAGAGGTGCGAAACATACTTGGTCAAGTCGTTCATTACACCCGAGCCAACAGCGATAGCAATAGCATCTACGTTAGCGAGGTGAGCCTGAAGCTTCTCGACATGCTGCCACTCGGCATACAACTCCTCGTCGGTGAAGATAAATGGCTTCTCCTGCGGTACGCCAGCCTCCTCGAGCGAGGCGAAAACGGCCTTACCTGCAACCTCCCAAGTATTCAAGTCGGCAACGATGATTGCAGTCTTACCAGGGAACAACTTTGTGAACATCTCGGCTGTGCGCGATACCACACCTGCGCCGATAATCAAATCTTTGGTGTCTGTTGTGCGTTGAAGAGCACTCTCTACTTTATTCATTGTTAGTATAGTTTTTAGTTATTATTTCTTCTGACCATAGTATGCATTTGCACCATGCTTGCGCTCGTAGTGCTTCTCGATGAGATTCTCGTTCATCTCCACATTAGGGTTGAGCGCAACGGTAATCGACGCCATACGCGCAACCTCTTCCAACACCACTGCGTTGTAGACAGCATTGGCAGCATTCTTGCCCCAAGTGAATGGGCCGTGGTGCTTAACCAATACTGCAGGTGTATGCATAGGGTTCATACCCGCAAAAGCCTCGGCAATAACATCGCCCGTAGCGGCCTCGTATGCGGTCTCAATCTGCTCCTTGCTCATCTCGTCGGTGCAAGGGATTGCCTGGTGGAAGGTATCGGCATGGGTTGTGCCAATATTCGGAATCGAGAGTCCCGCCTGCGACCAAGCGGTAGCATAGGTCGAGTGGGTATGCACTACGCCACCAACCTCTGGGAAGTTGCGATAGATAGAGAGGTGGGTAGGAGTATCTGACGAAGGTCGCAAATCGCCCTCAACGATATTTCCATCCAAATCTACAACCACCATATCCTCGGCCTTCATATCGTCGTAGCTCACGCCGCTTGGCTTGATAACTACAAGGCCAGTTTCGCGGTCAATAGCCGAAACATTACCCCAAGTGAGGATTACAAGACCATTCTTTACGAGGTCGAGATTAGCCTCCAAAACCTCTTGCTTAAGTTTTTCTAACATATCTATCTATTTTTTTGTAATTTTCATAACATATCCACCTGCTGGAGCCATCTCGGCAACCACCTTGCGCGAAGCAGGAATCGAGATGGTTTCGTGGATATAGTCCTCGCCAAGCATATCGGCATTCACACCATCGCGGAAGATCTCCGCCACATAGTCACCGTCGCCGAGAATCTTCGAGAGGTCGAGCTCGACCTTGCGAGCTGTCCAGTCGCTCATCACGCCCACATACCAAGTGTCACCCTTGCGGCGAGCCATCGCTACATAGTCGCCAATCTCTCCGCTCAGTGGCACGCTCTCGTTCCATACGGTTGGGAACTCTGCTATAAACTTTGTACACTCTGCCTCACGATCGTAGAGTGTTGGCGAGTCGCACAACATCGAAAATGGCGAAAAGTAGATTGCATACATAGCCATCTGACGACAGCGTGTACCTTGACTCATTGGTCGACGATTACAAGGATAGTAGTTCTTCTTAGAAACATTTCGCATTGCACCCTGTGTATAGTCCATCGGACCTGCCACCATACGCAAATATGGGATTTCCAAGTCGTAATCCACGACATTGAAACGTAGGCTGCGTCGTCCCTTCGAGCACTCCAAGCCGAGTACCGCCTCGAAGTTGAGTACATTTGGCCAAGTGCGATTCATTCCCGTAGGTTTAGGGCATCCGTGGAAGTCGATTACGAGTTTGTATTTTGCTGCTATCTCCGCCAATTTGTATTGGAAATCGACAATTTGAGCATCGTCGCGGTCGAGGAAATCGACCTTGAAGCCCTTGACGCCCATCTCGGCAAAGTGGCGGCAAACCTCCTCCTCTTTACCCTTTACAGCATTGTAGCCTGCCCAAAGGATAATGCCTACACCCTTCGAGTTGGCGTGGTCGACAATAGCCTTCAGGTCTATCTCGGGAACAACCTTTGTGAGGTCATTCAGGTAGAGCTCTGCCCAACCTTCATCGAGGATAACGTACTCTATTCCATACTTAGCTGCAAAGTCGGTGTAGTAGTTGTAGGTCTCGGTGTTGATACCGGCCTTGAACGGCACACCGGTTAATCCCCAATGGTTCCACCACTCCCAAGCAACCTTACCCGGTTTGATCCACGAGGTATCTTCCAAGCGCGATGGCGAAGCGAGGCGGTATACCATATCGTTGTCGAGCAGAGTATTGGCATCATCGGTGACAAGGACAATGCGCCAAGGGGTATTTGTCGCCGCCTTGCACTCGGCTATATACGGCTTGCGCGTCTCGACAATATCTTGCAATTTGCGATAACCGCCAGCCGACACAATATCGGGCATCGGAGCAAACTCGCCATATACAGCCTTTGCGCCCTTTCTGTTCGAGAGGAACATTCCAGGATAGTGTTCAACATCCGACTCGAGGATGCAGACCTTGTAGTTGTTCACCTCGACAATGGCAGGGGAAAACGCCACTCGGGTTGAGTCTATCTTCGATAGTTCAACGTGATGATACGCCCCCTCGAACGAGGTGAAGTAGTTATCCTTGCGTGTTCCTGTGCGATTCGAGTAGGCGAAGTAGCCCTTGTAGTCCTTTGCGAAGGCAAACTCGGCAATCTCGTTCTCGAGGATGAAATCGCGCTTGAAGTTTGTGACAAAGCGATATGCAACACCCTCGTCGTAGGCACGAAACTCCACAGCATAGCGAGCCGCGAAGTCGATGCGAAGAGCATTGTAGTGATCCTTAATCTCGTCGCGGAAGTAGAACTTTGTAGCAATGGCGCTATTTACAGTAGACTTTTTTACGCGCTTGACAGCAATCTTCTCGCTCACCAAGCCGTTATAGAATTTGAGTCCAATCTTCGAAGGTGCTAAGACCTCATTTCCTTCACACTTCACCGAGTAGGAGAGTGCAGGTTCGGCCACAATAGTCACCTCCAACTTGCCATTTGGCGAAAGGAGTGTGTACTCCTTTGCAGCAAACGCCTCCGCGCACATCATAAGTACACAGAGTAGGCATAATATTCGTTTCATTTCAAGTTATTTGGTTTGGTTATTCTTTTGGTGTAAAGCCTTGTGCTTTGAGAGCAATATCATTTCCGTCAGGTGTAACGAGGTATGCACCCGTACCCTCGGCCGTAATGTGGCCTATAATATCTATACAACCCAACTTGATGATGCTCTCGCGCTTGTCGAGTGGCACGGTGAAGAGTAACTCGTAGTCCTCGCCACCATTCAACGCCGCAACCACAGGGTCGAGATTCATCTCCTCGGCCAAGGTCATAGTCTGCTTGGCAATAGGAATATGGTCGAGGTAGATGCGTGCGCCACACTTCGACGCCTTGCAAATCTGCAACACCTCCGAAGCGAGGCCATCGGTGATATCTATCATCGAGGTTGGCACGATACCAGCCTTGCGCAACGACTCAATCATATCGTAGCGAGCACGAGGCTTGAGGTAACGTTCCAAGAGATACTCGTGGCCATCGAACTGCGGTTGCGGATTCTCCAGACCCTGCAACACACGGCTCTCGCGCTCGAGCAGACGTAGGCCCATATACGGAGCACCCAAGTCGCCAGTAATGCAGATGAGGTCGTGCTGCTTGGCTCCGCCACGGTAGCTGATATCGCACTTCTTGGCACGACCTACCGCAGTGATGTTCACCACAAAGCCCGTCATCGAAGCCGAGGTGTCACCTCCAACCAAATCGACACCCGCCTCCTTGCAAGCAAAGGCCACGCCCTCGTAGAAGTCATCGAGGAACTCCACCGAGAGCTTCGACGAAATGCCAAGCGAGAGAGTTATCTGCTCGGGAACGGCATTCATAGCCACCACGTCGCTAATACCCTTTGTTACCACCTTGTAGCCGAGGTGCTTCGGCGGGAAATAGGTCAAGTCGAAGTCGATACCCTCCAACATAGAGTCGGTAGATACAACAACCGCCTTATCCCTCGACGCCTCGATTACCGCTGCATCGTCACCAACACCACAAATGGTCGAGCTGTTCCCCTTCTTAAATTTTGAGGTTAGACGGTCGATTAAACCAAACTCTCCCAGCGATGCTATCTCTGTTCTACCCTTTGCCATATTTTTCTCTTTTGCTTTTAGCCATTGACCATTAGCCATTAGCTAAATTAAAATTAAACATTCTCTCCCCGAAAATCGTCAATGATGAGATTATTTTTTGTGCGATGCTAGGCGACAAACAGCGCAGCATAGTTAGCCTATGTGAGCATTTTGGAGACCGACGCACTCGTGCAAAAAGAACTCATCAGAACGATTTAGAGGTATTTCTCTACAACAGTTGC
Organism: Alistipes sp.; assembly: GCA_045614685.1. Classification (GTDB taxonomy): domain Bacteria; phylum Bacteroidota; class Bacteroidia; order Bacteroidales; family Rikenellaceae; genus Alistipes. The sequence goes on from JAZLDJ010000136.1 coordinate 23,848, forward strand.
AATACGCTCCGACACCTCCTCAATAGTACCCAACGAAGGGACACTCTCGAACTTGCCTTGTGCACGATAGAAGTCGGCAACAATGGCGGTCTGTGCATTATACACGTCGATACGGTTGCGGATAATATCCTCCGACTGGTCGTCGGCACGTCCCGAATCCTTGCCACGAAGCAAGATGCGCTTTACGAGTTCCTCCTCAGGAACCTCCATATTAATCATCACCGACACCTTCTGTCCGTGCTTTGCGAGAATCTCGTCGAAAGCCTCGGCCTGAGCAGTAGTGCGTGGAAAGCCGTCGAAGATAACACCCGTGCCCTCCTGATGAGAAGCTACATAATCTGCAATCATATCGATAACAAGCTGATCGGGAGCCAACTCACCACGCTCGATGCAAGCTTGCATCTGCTTTCCGAGCTCGGTCTGAGCGGCAATCTGCTGGCGAATAACATTTCCGGTAGAGATGTGACGAAGCGAAAAGCGCTTCTCCAAAAGCTCCGACTGTGTACCCTTACCACAACCTGGAGCACCAAATAATACGATATTCAACATTTTTTCTAAAGCATTTTTGTTTGCGCAGCAAAGATAACTCTTTTTAAGCGAAGAACAAAGTAAAAAACTATTGTTTTTTTTCACTATCTTTGCGGCATCAATACTTCATAACCCAAAAAGCAATGAATATTTACAGAATAACCACTCCGTCCGATGCGCTCATCGAGGCCTTCGAGCGTCTGCTTCCGCAACTATCTTCATCGGCGCAAACACCTAGTAACGAAGCCATTACCGCATTGCTCAGCAACGACAACACACACCTCTTTGTGGCCGAGGAGGAGGGCATTATTGCAGGTATGCTCACACTCGCCATTGTAGAGCTTCCGACAGGTCGAAAAGCGTGGATTGAGGACGTGGTGGTTGACAGCACATTTCGTGGCCGAAAAATTGGAGAAGCATTGGTCGAAAGGGCAAAATCGGAGGCTTCGGCATTGGGCGTAAAAAAGCTCTATCTCACATCGAATCCATCGCGCAAAGCGGCACACGCTTTGTATGCCAAATGTGGCTTCGAGGTCTACGACACCACGCTTTTCCGCATTATTCTTGAGAATAAATAGTCGATTTTTTTCGCATTCAAAGATAAAAAAATCGCTTTTTTTTATAACTTTGCGCCCAAATTTCGTTTTATAAGTATTGATTGACTATGCAATTATCACTGAACAGACCTAGCCTATTCACCATCTTCAAGGAGTACTCGTTGATGGCGTTTGGTATGTTTCTCTATTCGTTTGGTTGGCTATGTTGTATCTTGCCGGCAAATGCAGCCGGTGGTGGCGCAACAGGTCTTTCGCTTTTGATTTATCACATTACAGGAGGCGCCATTTCGATTGGTACTATGGTGCTCATTATCAACGCCATACTCCTCATCATTGCGGGCTTTGTCGTTGGTTGGAACTTCGGAATAAAGACCATCTACTGCGTGGTGGTGATGTCGGTAGTGATGCACTTTTTGCAGATGTGGTGCACGGTGGGCGATGCCAACGCGTGGATTGCAGACTTAATTATTGCGCGAGATAACTTAAGCCTTCCGAACGGCACTATAGTCGATATATTCAACCTCGACAATCGACTGCTATCGGCCATACTGGGAGGTATATGCTCGGGTGTGGGAGTAGCAATGTGTTTCCAGCAGGGTGGCTCGACCGGAGGTTCGGATATCGTAGTGATGATTGTGAATAAGTTCTACTCAATCTCGTATGGTAAGTTTATCCGCTACACCGACGGCGTAATCATCTCGTCGGCACTTCTTCTTCCAGCTTCGGCAGAGATTGGTATCGATGGTGTAATCTACGGATTTGTGATGGTGGCAGTGTTCAGCTACACGGTGGATATGATTCTCTCGGGCAACCAGCAGTCGAGTCAGATTTTCATTGTCTGCAAGGACTACAAGGCTATGGCCGATGCCATTAATAACGAGGCTAAACGTGGTGCTACAGTTATCGACGCTATGGGTTGGTACTCGAAGGAGCAGTCGAAAGTTGTGATGTGCGTATGCCGCAAGCGCGACCTTGCTATGGTACTTAAAGTTGTACGCACGGTAGATCCCGAGGCATTCATTACAATTGGTTCGGTAATGGGAGTTTACGGCAAAGGCTTCGACGCCCTGAACAAGATTTAATTTCTCACTCACAGATACAGAAAAGGCTGCCCGCACGGGCATCCTTTTATTGTTCTTAGGAGCGACCTACTTTGTGAGGTGCTTCTTGAAGTCGTTTGCACGATCGGTCATATACTTGCGCACATCAGTCCACTTGTAGAATGGGCCCTCAACGCTCTTGAGTGGCAAGGTGATATCGTTCTCGTTCTCGAGGAAACGCACCAACACATCGTCGCTCTTCTTGCTGCGATAGAAGACCATCTGAAGGTTCGATGCCATACTCATAAAGTGGTATGCACGCCACTTCTCGGCAACATCCTCGACGTTCGAGTAGTCGATATCGCTACGAATCTGATCGCAGTTGAGCAACGAAAGCAACGCGAGAAGATAGTAGTCGTGACCAAAACGGAAGTTTGCAACTGCACTATTCTTGCCCTCGATTGCGAGGTCTGCGTGCTTTACGATATCGTCTACGAGGTTGTACATTGGAGCCAAGTAGCGCTTCGAGTCAGGCAAGTTCGCACCAAAATATGCGCAATACCAGCGGTAGTTCTCGCTCTGATAAACGAGGTATACATCGTCTGGAGTATATACCGACTCGAGGAGCGAGCGGTCGTGATAACCCAAGTTCTGCACAAAGGCCAAGCGCTTGTAGATCTGAAGCATAAGCTGCACCTTGCTCTCGCCGGTAGCCTTGCAGAGCGCATCTACGTCGGTGAACATACGCTTCAACGGAGCCTCGAAATCCTTGGTTGCAGTCCACGCATAGAAGGTCTTGTGCCACTCGTGGTTGATTGGATTACGCTCGCGGTGGGTGTAGTTGGTTTCGGCCGAGCGGATAGGGCGCACTACACTCTGGTGCTCCTCGGCAGCATCCATACGAGTCTCCAACATTGGTTTGCACTCCTTGAGTGACTCGTTGAAAGCAGCCATCGAGAGGATGCAACGGGTATAGTTCGACGAGCGTGAATCGACAATAGCACCGTGGTGGAATACAGGCTTGAAGCGTGCATACATACGACGAGCGATAGCCTTGTGTTGCTCTACGCCAAGCGGAGTGAGCTCACCGATACGATTCTCGTGCAACGAAGCTGCCCAAAGCAGATACTTTGCTACCTCCTTACCCTTTGGAGTGAGGAGATTGAGCGAGTCGGCAACGCGAGCTACACGCACACCATAATCGACATAGTTAATCTGCGACTCGTGGCGCGAACCGTGGCGACCATAGTGCGAGATGTAGAACGGCTTGTAGCCCTTCGGAGCCTTAGCAATAGGCTTGAAATAGTAAGGGCCTGTATAGACCGAATGGGTAGACATCGCAATGTGCGGATGAGCATCCACCTCCTCGCGAGAGGTCTGTGCGAGTGCTACCGATGCGATGCACAACGCCGACAAAAGAAATAAAACTCTCTTCATAAATAGAAATTGGTTATTTAATTATTATTGGTTTGTCTTCTACTACAATCTTTGTTGCAGCCCTCGCAACTCGATGCAGGGCATACAATACGTTTCACACACCAAGCTATAGCCACCGTCGCAGCCACAACTATAATCACCCACGCAACAACCTCGTGCCACTCCATAGCGTTATATTATCAGTTTTGCCAAGTGATATACTCCAAAGGCGCATATCCACGCCACCACCGTACTATAGACGGCCGAGGCTAACGCCCACTTCCAGCCACTCTCCGACCCTATAGCCGCTATCGTACCCACGCATGGCATATAGAGCAGAGTGAAGACCAACAACGCCAACGCCGATGGTTGCGAGAAGTCGTTGCTCTTGGCCAAGTTCTGCTTCAACTGCGTAGGGCCACTATCGGTATTGCCATCGGCATCGTTACTATATAGCACGCCCAATGTGCTAACCATCAACTCCTTCGCTGCTATGCCCGAAAGAAGCGACACGCTCGACTTCCAATCGAGGCCAAGAGGTTCGAAGGCGGGCTCGCAGAAGCGACCTACACGACCAATATAGGATTGTTCGTACTGTTGTGCAGCATTTTCGCTCTCCTCCTGTCGAGGGAAATAACCAAGCGCCCACACCACAATAGAGGCCACGAGTATCGTACCTGCTACATTGCGCAGATATTGCGCACATCGCTGCCACATATGCGACATTATAGCCTTGAAGGTAGGTGTGCGGTATGGCGGAAGCTCCATCACAAATGGAGTCTCATCCCTCTTGAACATCAACTTTCGCATAAGCACCGCCGTGAGCATAGCCACAGCTATACCGAGCAGATAGATGCCAAGCATAACCAACGAAGAGCTCTCGGCGAAGAACGTTCCAATAAGGATTATATATATAGGCAAACGTGCGCTACACGACATAAACGGAATGATGAAGGTTGTGATAAGCCTACTGCTTCGGCTCTCGATAATGCGCGTAGACATCACCGCAGGAACATTACAACCGAAGCCCATAACCAACGGTATAAACGACTTGCCGTGCAGACCTATCTTGTGCATCAGTTTATCCATTATGAAAGATGCACGCGCCAAATAGCCCGAATCCTCCATAAACGAGATAAAGAGGTAGAGGATCATAATGTTTGGCAGAAAGACTATCACACTGCCAACTCCTCCGATAATGCCATCGCAGACCATATCTTTGAGGATTCCCGTAGGCAACCAACGCTCGAAGAGCGAGCCTATGAACGAAACGCCCTGCTCTACCCACTCCTGCGGATAGGCTCCGAGGCGGAAGGTGCAGTAGAACATCAGCCACATCACGAAGATGAAGATTGGATAGCCCCAAAAACGGTGCGTCACAATGTGGTCTATGGCGTTCGATATATTCTCGAGGCGAGCTTCACCCTTTGTGTAGGTTTCGCGAAGTGCACCCGCTATGAAGCCTCGCTTCTGATTGGCAATTGTAGTCTTGATGTCCTCGTTCTCGCCAAGGTCCGATTGCAGATGTACACGCTCCTTCTCGCAAGTGCGTTGCCAATCGGCATAGTGAGGACAATCGGAGAGCATATCGCAGACTATCTTGTCGCCCTCGAGCATCTTCATCGCCAAATAGCGTGGTGCAAAGCACTTCGGCAGTTCCTCGCGATGCTCCTTCATCTGCTTATTGAGCGCCATCACGCTCTCCTCGACAATACCCTGATAGATGTGGATATGGCGCACTCGCTCGTCGCGCTTCTCGTAGACGGCAACAATAGTATCGAGCAGTACCTCTATACCCTTGCCACTATGGCCCACAACGGGGAACATCGGCAGGCCCATCATCTTGCCAAGCATATCGTGGTCGAGAGTCGCTCCATTGCTCTGCAATTCGTCGTACATATTCAATGCCACCACCACACGATAACCCATATCGATAAGTTCGGTTGTGATGTAGAGGTTACGCTCCAAATTCGAAGCGCACACAACATTCAGCACAATGTCGGGGGTATGCTCTGCAAGATATTTACGCACATAGCTCTCTTGGAATGTTGCATCCGAGAGTGCATTTGCGCCAGGAAGGTCGGTGACATGGAGCTCGTAACCCTTGTAGTGGCACACAGTAGTTTGCGCCTCGATGGTCGTTCCGCCATAGTTACCGACGTGCTCGTGCTCACCGGTAATATGGTTGTATAGCGAAGTTTTTCCGCTATTCGGATTGCCGACGATGGCAATGCTAATATGCTTGGTTGCGTTCTCCATATCCATATAACGCGACAAAGGTACGAAAAAATTACATTTTTTCATACCCTTGCCTTAACAAATATAGATCACTCTATTTTCTCCACTTCTCGATTTTAGCCTTGAGAAGCTCTTTTACATTCTCGTCGTAGCCAATTTGCTGATCTACAACCTTGCCATTCTTGATGAAGAAAATTGCGGGAATGCTACGAACTCCAAACTTCGAAGTGAGGTCGCGATTGTCGTCTACATTGCACTTGCCGATAGCAACTTTGCCTTTGTACTCGCCTGCAAGTTCCTCAATTACAGGAGCAATAGCGCGACACGGACCACACCATGGTGCCCAAAAATCTACAACAACCAACTTGTGCTTAGTAACAAGCGCCTCGTAGTTGTCGTTCGTTACCTTAATTACCGGACTCTTCTCAGCCGAATCGGGTGTTGCAGCCGAAAGAGTAGGGGCTGCCATTACGACAAGAATTGCCACCAATACCAATGCTAATTTTTTCATACTTTTCTATAGTTTTGAATTTTTACAAAATTTTCTCATTACAAATATACTCATTTTATTCCAAAAACGAAAAGAGCAACCGAAAATTTTGCAGCCGCGCCATAATTTTTCGCAATTCGACAAACTCTTTTACTCGAAAAATTCACTATATTTGTCGAAAATAAATCATAACCAAACAGATAATGAGAAAATTTACAACCCTCGTACTATCGCTTGTTTGCTGCGCGCTTTGGTTTGCAGCAGAGGCGAAACCTACCACATCGCTACGCAACGACAAGATTGCAGTTGCTATCGATAAAGACGGAAATCTAACCGAGCTAACAAACCTCACTACAGGCCATAATTACGCCTCGGGAAGCTACCTTTGGCGTATGTTCTATGACTCGCACGACGAGCGCGAGATTCAGATTATGCCCGAGCAGCAGAAAGCGCACGTGGAGTGCGATGGTTCAAGCATTGTCATCTCTTATCCAAAGCTTACAGACATTGATGGTAAAGTGTTGAAAATGTCGCTTCGTCTCACCATCACCATCGAGGGTGACGAGGTGCATTTTGCATCGGCCGTCGAGAACAACGTGGAGCACACAGTAATCCGCGAGTTGGACTACCCTCTCATCCACAACACTCAGCTTCCGAAGGGTCACGCCCTCATCATGTCGCACAGCGGCGGTCGCTACTATGCCGACCCTGTAAAGCATATACTCTCGAAGGCTATGGCAACGCCATATATGGGCCCACACCAACACTTTCGTCAGCGCGATCTTCACTATGGTGGCAACGCCTCGATGAACTTCTTCCTCCTCGCAGGCGAGAGCGACGGATTATACCTCGGTAGCCACGACCCACTTATTCAGGATACCTGGCATGGCATGCGCGTATATCCCGACGCTAAGGGCAACTTCACACTGCCTGAATTCGGTCTCTTCAAGTTTCCACACTGCTTCTATGGCGAGACTTGGTCGAACGATACCAACATCATCGCGCCATACAACGGTACATGGCACAAGGCCGCCGACAAGTATCGTGCGTGGGTAAACTCGTCGTGGTGGGATCGCAAGCCACAGCCTAAGTGGATTCAGGAGATGAAGTCGTGGCAGCGTATCATCTTCAAGCACCAGTACGGAGATTACCTCCTCAAATATACAGACCTCAACGGTCGTGTGAAGGATTGCGCCGAGAGCGTAGACTCGAACACCGTACTCTTCTTCGGCTGGTGGAAGGAGGGCTTCGACAACGCCTACCCTAACTACACCGAGGATGACTCGCAGGGTGGTGACAAGGGCATGAAGAAGCAGATTGATAAGTTCTGCACCAATGGCAAGCACCTCGCACTCTACTTCAATGGTCACCTCATCGACCGCAATAGCCGCTTCTACAAGAGCGGTATGGGCTCGAAGGTGTGCTACAAGAGCCCTTCGGGCTCGGAGATCGCCGACGAGTACCGCTTCTCGGGTATGGGCTCGTGGTTGTCGCAATATATGGCTCAGACCTTCGTGATTGCCGACTCTCGCTTCCCTGAGTGGCGCGAGTTGCTCAAGGGTTTGGTTGACCGTGCTGCATCGGTAGGTGCAAGTGCAGCATTCTTCGACCAGATGGGTAAGGGTTATAGCAAGAAGGTGCCTTGGGATACCTCGCGCGAGTTCCCTGTGCCAGACACTCGTCTTGTCTACGACAAGGGCCAGACCATGAAGATTCTTCGCGACTATGCTCGCGAGAAGTATGGTGACGAGTTCGGTATCGGCTCGGAGCACATCGTTGACTACTCATCGCACTATGTAGATTTCACAATGTCGAACGGCATACAATATGGCAAGAGTGACTTCACCGAGTTGATGCGCTACACCTTCCCTGAGATTAAGTTCTCGAACCGCAACCAGCGCGACGATATCGACGTGGAGCGTCGTGTAAATATGACTCTTTTGAAGGGTTTGTGCAACGATATCGAAATCTACCGTTGTCGCGGTCTTATCGACGAGACACCTCGCTATCAGGCATATCTCGGCGCCGTAAACGCCATCCGCAAGCGTTATAAGGATTGCTTTATGTTCGGTACTTTCCGCGACGTTTTGGGCTTCGACAACTCGAACAAGAAGGTGCAGGCAAAGGCATTCTTCGGCGAGAAGCGAATGGTAGTAGCCGCAACCAACGAGTTCGAGAAGGGCGTACTCGCCACAAACATCACGGTACCTGGTTACCGCTACGTGGAGTGCCAGACTCTCGGCAATGGCAAGGTATCGACCGACGGCAAGAAGGTAGAGCTCGGTCAGTACGACTTGGCTGTACTTCTCTTCGAAAAGGAGTAAGAGGCAAAAACCTCAGAGATAACAACGACTGAGTGTGCTCGAAAAATCGAGTACACTCTTTTTTAGGTCCATTTTTGGAGCCGTATAGTTTTCTTTTTAATTTATTTTTTGTACTTTTGCAGTTTGGAAACAATTCCGGCTAATTTCAAAGAAATTAAACAAACAAATAAAATATAAAACAATGGCAATCGCAGACAAGTATTTACCACAGGAGATTGAGTCGAAGTGGTACGACTACTGGATCGAAAAGAATCTTTTCCACTCGGAGCCCGACGCTCGCGAGCCTTACACTATCGTTATTCCACCACCAAACGTAACAGGTATGTTGCATATGGGCCACATGCTCAACAACACCTTGCAGGATGTATTGGTGCGTCGCGCGCGTATGCTCGGCAAGAACGCTTGCTGGGTACCAGGTACCGACCATGCATCTATCGCTACCGAGGCGAAGGTGGTTGCGAAGTTGAAGGCTGAGGGTATCGACAAGAACACCCTCACTCGTGAGGAGTTCCTTGCTCACGCTTGGAAGTGGAAGGAGAAGCACGGCGGCATCATCCTCAAGCAGTTGCGTAAGCTTGGTGCTTCGTGCGACTGGGAGCGTACATGCTTCACCATGGACCCTGAGCGCACTGAGAGCGTAATCTCGGTATTCTGCGACCTCTACCGCAAGGGCAAGATCTATCGCGGTGTGCGCATGGTAAACTGGGACCCATCGGCTCAGACAGCTCTCTCGGACGAGGAGGTAATCTACAAGGAGTCGCAGGGTAAGCTCTACTACTTGCGCTACAAGTTGGAGGGCTCGGACCGCAACATCATCGTTGCTACAACACGTCCCGAGACTATTCTTGGCGATACCGCTGTCTGCCTCAACCCTAACGACCCACGCTATGCCGACATTGCTGAGGGCGCACGCGTGATAGTACCATTAGTAGGCCGCTCGATTCCAATCATCCGCGATGAGTATGTAGATATCGAGTTTGGTACAGGTGCCTTGAAGGTTACCCCTGCACACGACGTAAACGACTATATGCTCGGCGAGAAGTATGGTCTCGAGACCATCGACATCTTCAACGACAACGGCACTATCAACGACAAGGTTGGTATGTACGTTGGTATGGACCGCTTCGACTGCCGCAAGCAGATCGAGAAGGACTTGGCAGATGCCGACCTCCTCGAGAAGACCGAGGCCTACACAAACAACGTTGGCTACTCGGAGCGTACCGGCGTGGCTATCGAGCCTAAGTTGTCGATGCAGTGGTTTATGGCTATGAAGGAGATTTCGGAGCCTGCAACCAAGGCTGTTTTGGAGGATATCATCCGCTTCGTACCTGAGAAGTACAAGAATACATACCGCCACTGGATGGAGAATATCAAGGATTGGTGTATCTCGCGTCAGTTGTGGTGGGGTCAGCGTATTCCTGCATACTACCTTCCAAAGGGTGGCTATGTAGTGGCTGAGACCGCCGAGAAGGCTTTGGTATTGGCTCAGGAGAAGACAGGTGATGCATCGCTCACCCTCACAGACTTGCGTCAGGATGACGACGTGCTCGACACCTGG
>JAZLDJ010000137.1:0-2370 GCA_045614685.1 Alistipes sp.
ACAGCAAAACCAGCAATAAACTAACCCCTAAAAACGATTACGACTATGAAAAAGTATTTAAGACCAGAATTTGAGATTTTCGAGATCGTAGCCGAGAGGGGCTACGGCGATAGCGTCGGTCTGCCGGGCTTCGGCACCGAGCAAGACGAATTGGTGTATTAAGAAAATGCGGGGCAATGAGCCTCGCATTTTCTTTGTGTGACGAGGGATACTGGGGTTTTTCTGGGGATTACTGGGGGCGGAGCTAAAGCTCCTTACTGGGGTTACTGGGGAATTAAGATTTTTTTTAAGGGCTATTAAGGGCAAGTAACGGCTAGTAAGGGTTGTTAATTGAAAATTATTTTGCATTCTGCATTCTCTCTCGCGCACCCCTAACGACCCTAACGACTCTAATCAAATATAGTTCACTAGAACAATTTTTTATTATCTTTGTGGCCTATTATGGGAAAATTGAGAACTAAATACTTCTCGAAGAGTGGAGAGTTGCTGCGATTGGCGCTGCCGGTGATGCTGGCACAGTTGGGATATATAGCTGTGCAGGTGGCTGATAGCGCAATGGTAGGCGCATATGGTGGCGACGACCCCACTCCGCTTGCGGCAGTATCGTTTGGCTCGACAATTTCGTGGATATTCACATTTTTGTGCATTGGTCTTTCGATTGGCATAACACCTATCATAGGCGAATTGTTCGTACAAAGACGCAAGCAGGAGATGGCGCACTACCTCGAGACATCGCTCCTATTCTACCCTATATTCGGCGTGGTGTGTATGGCATTGCAGATTGCGTGCGAGCCTCTGCTCTACCACCTAAGCCAGCCTACCGAGGTGGTCGATATGGCGTTGCCATACTATCGTTTGATGGCATATTGCTTGCCTTTTGCGATGTACTACGGCTCGATAAAGCAGTTCTTGGAGGGCGTGGGCAACACAAAGTCGGCAATGATTGTCACCATCGTGACCAACGTAATAAACATAGTGCTAAACTACATATTCATATTCGGCAAGTGCGGCCTCGAGCCTATGGGTGTATATGGCGCAGGATTATCCACCCTTATATCCCGAATTTTGAATCCTATTCTGCTGGGTGGCTACTTTGTATATTCGAAGAAGTACCGAGAGTATATCTCGCTATTTTCGCGCAATGCAAAGCATTGGCTCAACTCCGTCAAGCTCTTCAAGATGGGTATTCCAATAGCGGGTCAGATGGTACTGGAGGCTGCTGCATTTATCGTTACGGGTATTATGATGGGTTGGATTGGCACCGAGGCAATATCAGCCAACCAGATTGGTAACACCTATGGAAACTGCACATTCTTGATGGTATTGTCGCTCGGCTCGGCAACAACAATATGCATATCGCACGCCTTCGGTCGTCGCAACATCGAAGAGATTACAGACGTTGTGCGCTCGTCGCTGGCTATGGCCATAATTTGGGGATTGTCCGTAATCACCCTTTTCATCTCGATGCGCAACATCTTGCCTCAGCTCTTCAGCAATAACGAGGAGGTGGTTGCGCTCGCTTCGCAGATGCTTGTGCTATATGGCGCATTCCAGCTCTCAGACGCCTTGCAATGCACATTGGTTGGCATTTTGCGAGGACTACAACAGGTGCGAAGCATAGCCATAATATCGTTTGTAGCCTACGTAGTCATAAACATTCCTGTGGGCTATTTCGTGGCATTCAAGCTCGGTATGGGCGCGCCAGGATTGATTGTGGGCTATATCGTTGGACTCTCGACCGCTGCCGCCCTCTATGGCCTACAGGTGAGAAAGTATCTGCGCTATCTGCGTAAAATTTCGTAAATCACGCTTTTTATTTCGTATTTATACGAAAAATGTTTATCTTTACGCAAAATATACTATTTTGCAAGATATGGACTATTCAAAATATGATAAACCCGAAGTTGGACGTGGTTGCACCTTTGGTGTAAACGAGGTAGGCGAGCCATCGGCTAAGGAGGCGCGTGGCTGCTTCCGTCTGCACGAGGAGCCTTGGCTCGAGGAGTATCCCGACAACTTTCCGACCGATATTTTCGAGGTACGTTTCAAGAATACACGACGCTCATTCTATCAGAATGTAAACAATCTACAGCTCGAAGTGGGTGATATTGTTGCCGTAGAGGCCTCGCCGGGCCACGACATCGGCATCATCTCGCTCTCGGGCGATATGGTAGCTCGCCAGATGAAGCGTTTGGGCTTCAACCCACAGAATGGCGAGTTCAAGAAGATATACCGCAAGGCACGCCCTTACGACATCGAAAAGTGGCAGGAGGCTATTGCTCTCGAACACGAAACGATGATTCGTTCACGTCAAATAGCAGCCGATATGGGCCTCGATATGAAGATTGGCGATGTGGAGTATCAGGGCGA
>JAZLDJ010000138.1:0-19694 GCA_045614685.1 Alistipes sp.
TTTTGCAGTTTGCATTTTTAGTTGTACATTTGCACCGCAAAACAGGGCTCGGATGGTGGAATAGGTAGACACGCCGGACTTAAAATCCTGTGGCCAGTAATGGCCGTGCGGGTTCGATTCCCGCTCCGAGTACTTCAAAAGAGTTCGCTTTTAGAGGCGAGCTCTTTTTCGTTCTCGTCGCGTGACTCAGTCAGTCGGTGGCGGTGTGGCAGAGTTATCTACGCTGGGTGTGTCTGAGAGATAGTCATTGTTGCTACGCAACGATGATAGCAAATTAAATATCATCATCTCAAATAAATTTGGCTGCTGCCATTTAATTTCCTCTCTAAAACCTTTGGTTTTAATGCCTATCTATCATAATTCCCTGCTTGCTCTGCGCAAACCTGCTGCGACCGTTCGATTCCCTCGGTTGATTTATATTGGGATGGTATTCGTTCTCGCCAATATATTTGGCTACTGCTATTATTTTACAAAGTAAAAGGTTTGTATAGATATTTTTGCTAACTTTGCAGAAGAAAGAGATTAACCACAAACTAAATTAAAACTAATCAGATATGAAAAAGACATTTTTAGCACTTGCGCTCGCACTCTTTGCTGGCAGCGCAATGGCACAGGAGCCTCAATTCCCTCGCTCGGCAGCCGAAGATACCAAGGGCTATATGAGTGCAGAGTATTGGAAGATTTGGAACGCCGAGGAGCAAGCACGCATCGACGCCGACATCGAGAAGTATCGCAAGGCCGATGGCGAGATAGTTCTTGCAAACATTGGTCGCAAGCGCGACGTAAAGATCGAGCAGGTGGAGCACGAGTTCATCTTCGGAGCTCACATCTTCAACTTCAATCAGCTCGGCTCAAAGGAGCGCAACGACCGCTACAAGGAGCTCTACGGAACACTCTTCAACCGAGCAACGGTACCTTTCTACTGGAAGGAGTTCGAGTTGGAGAAGGGCAAACCTCGCTTCGCTACCGAGTATCGCGACACCGAGGAGTTTTGGAACAAGTGTGCAGACCCTAACGCCGAGTTACACTGGCGTCGTCCTTCGACCGATCAGATTGTAGAGTTCTGCGAGAAGAAGGGTCTCCGTATGCACGGACACGTTCTCGTATGGGGTAACCGCAAGTGGCAGATGCCTTACTGGTACAAGGAATTGATGTCGGAGGAGGAGCGCGCTTCGTTCTCGCGCTACTTCCCCAACGAGCCTAACCGTTGGGCAAGTAAGGATGTGCAGTCAAAGGAGTGGACTTACATGTCGTTTGACGAGGCGGCTGAGGCTTTCCCTACATTTATCAAGAACTTGGATGCTGCTCTCGAGGCTCGTATCAAGCAGATTGCCGAACACTACAAGGGTCGTCTTCACAGCTTCGATGTGGTGAACGAGAGTGCCGAGGATATGAAAGACGATCTCATTCCTGAGAATCACGCTGCATCGAAGAGCCGCTACGGCATTATGAATGGCGACTATCCATACAAGTCTTTGAAGTGGGCTGAGAAGTATTTCCCTAAGGAGGTTGCGCTCAACATCAACGACTATTTCAAAAAGCCGACCTATACCGAGCAGACAAACCGTCTTATCGAGCGTGGCTGTAAGATTGATGTTATGGGCTTGCAGATGCACCTCTTCGATTTGAAGCTCTGCCAGGGTATTGCTGACGGCGCAAAGATTCAAACTCCATCGCAGGTACGCGAATATATCGGCTACGCAAATCAGACCGGCTTGCCATTGCACTTGAGCGAGATTACCATCACTGCACCATCGCCGGATGAGCGCGGTTTGATGATTCAGGGTATCATCACCCAGCAGCTCTACCGCTTGTGGTTCTCACAGGAGAAGATGATTGGTATCACCTGGTGGAATGTAGTGGACGGCTGTGGCGCAAAAAAGGAGCCTACGGTTTCGGGATTGTTCACTCGCGAGATGCAGCCAAAGCCATCATACTACGCACTCAACCAGCTCATCAACAAGGAGTGGAAGACCAACCTCACCGTCAAGGCTGACGAGAGTGGCAAGGTGCAGTTCCGCGGCTTCAAGGGTAAGTACCGCATTACCTACAAAGACAAGAAGAGCAAGACTCAGATCGTAGAGTACGAACTCAAATAAGAGTTGTAACATAGATAATAAAATAAGGTATCGGCAAATATATGCCGATACCTTATTTATTAACGAGTAGGATGCAGAGCATTTGTGGCATATAGTTTCTCCCCGCTACACAAAAAAAAAGAGTGATAAAAATCACTCCTTTGTCGCGTCGCTAGATTCCCTAAGTCCCCCTCACAGGAGGGGGATTTAGGGGGAGGGTAACACACCGTCTCTCTCCGCTACAAAAAAATAGGAGTGGCAAAACCACTCCTAAATCTTTTTTTGTAGCGGGAGAGAGACTTGAACTCTCGACCTCATGATTATGAATCATGCGCTCTAACCAGCTGAGCTATCCCGCCATTGCGTTTAAGCGAGTGCAAAGATAGAGGAAATTTCTATTTCTGCAAAATATTTCGCACTTTTTTTCAAAAAAAATATCACTTGCTAATTTTATTGCACGTATTATATTCTAAAAATTTGCGCTTTTTTTGTTCTATTTAGCGGAAAATTTATTAACTTTGTTACTAGCAAAGACTAAAACTGTGAACTTATAAAACTACATAAAACAAGTTAACTATGACCAAAACTCTCAAAATCAGAGATTTAACCTTGCGCGACGGTCAGCAATCGTCGTTTGCAACTCGTATGACACAGGCTCAGGTAGAGCGTTGTTTGCCTTACTACAAGGATGCGCACTTCTATGCTATGGAGGTATGGGGTGGTGCAGTACCGGATTCGGTAATGCGCTATCTTGGCGAGAATCCGTGGTATCGTCTCGAGAGCATCAAGAAAGAGGTGGGCGATGTTTCGAAGCTCACAGCACTCTCGCGTGGTCGTAACCTCTTTGGTTATGCGCCATACACCGACGAGATTATCGAGGGCTTCTGCCGCAACTCCATCGAGAGCGGTTTGGGCATTATGCGTATCTTCGACTGCTTGAACGATGTCGAGAACGTAAAGTCTACCATTAAGTATGTAAAGAAGTATGGTGGTATTGCCGACTGTGCTGTTTGCTACACCGTAGATCCTAAGTATCCACAGTTGTCGTTCTGGCAGAAGTTGATGGGCAAGAAGAATCCTGCACTCGTTTTTACCGACGACTACTTTGTTGAGAAGGCGAAGGTACTTGCAGGTTTGGGTGCCGATATGATTACCATCAAGGATATGTCGGGTCTTATCCCTCCACAGCGCGTAAGTGCGCTCGTTAAGAAATTGAAGGCTGCCGCTGGTATCCCTGTAGATTTCCATACACACTGTACTCCAGGTTATGGTTTGGCATCGGTATATGCTGCAATCGCTGCTGGCGTAGATGTTGTTGATACCAACTGCTGGTGGTTTGGTGGTGGTACAGGAGCTCCTGCATTGGAGTTGGTATACCTCTTCTGCCAGAAGCTCGGTATTGATATGGGCGTAAATATGGAGGCTGTAGCGAAGATTAACGAGCAGTTGAAGGATATCCGTTCGGAGTTGAATATTTCGGTGTTTGGTACTGATAAGCCAGCTCCAAAACCATTCAATCCACTTGTGGATGCTACCCCTGCCGAGGTTGAGGCTCAGCTCGACCGCGCAGTGAAGGCTGCCGAGAAGGAGGATTTCGAGACTTTGCTCGATGCTGCACAGAAGATCGAGGCATACTTCGGCTTCCCTGCTCCTAACAAGCTTGTTCAGGAGGCTGAGATTCCTGGTGGTATGTACTCGAATATGGTTGCACAGTTGCAGGCACTCAAGGCAGAGGATATCTTGCCAAAGGCTATGGAGTTGATTCCTGAGGTGCGCCTTTCGGCTGGTTTGCCACCGCTTGTAACACCAACATCACAGATTGTAGGCGCTCAGGCCGTAAACTGCGCTCTCGACTTGAAGGCAGGTCGCGAGATGTACACCACCAAGAATAACCAGTTCGTAAACCTCGTGAAGGGTGAGTATGGTACTACTCCTGTTAAGATTGACCCTGAGTTCCGCTTCAAGATTTGCGGCGTTCGCGAGGAGAGCAACTACGATATCTCGAAGTATCAGCACCAGCCAAACCCTGAACTCCCAGAGGCTGGTGGCGTGAAGTTGGCCGAGAACGAGAAGGAGCAGTTGTTGCTCGAGTTGTTCCCACTCGTGGCCAAACCATACCTCACAGGCGTGAAGACCAAGGCTTATCAGGCTAAGGTGGCTGCCGAGGCCCCTGCAAAGGAGGAGGTTGCTGCAGTGGCAGAGCCTAAGGCTCAGCCTATTACAGGTCACACTATCGTTGCTCCACTTCCGGGCAAGGTTATCGAGTTCAAGGTTAAGGTGGGCGATGCCGTAGCTCCTGGTCAGGAGGTTGCGGTATTGGAGGCTATGAAGATGGAGAATTCTATCACATCTGATGCTGCAGGCTATGTTAAGCAGCTCTTGGTTGTTCCGGGCGAGAATGTAGCTACCGATGCAGTGCTTATCGAGTTGAGCGATGCTCCAGCCGTAGCTGCTGCTCCAGCTGCACCAAAGGCCGTTTCGGGCAATAAGGTTGTGGCTCCACTTCCAGGCCGCGTTATCTCGTTGAAGGTCAAGGAGGGCGACACCGTAAATGCTGGCCAGGAGGTTGCAGTATTGGAGGCTATGAAGATGGAGAACTCTATCACTTCCGACTACTCGGGTACAGTGCTTCAGGTGGCAGTTGTCGAGGGTGACAATGTTGCTTCGGATGCCGTTCTCTTGATTATCGGCTAAAACGATTGCATTGGTGAGGAACTACTCGAATAGGGTAGTCCCTCCCTTATATATTAAATAGGTATAACTTAAAAACTTAAAGAAATATGGGATTTTTGAAGGACTTTAAAGCATTTGCACTCAAAGGTAATGTAATGGATATGGCAGTCGGTGTTATCATCGGTGGTGCATTTGGCAAAATTGTAACATCGTTGGTGAATGACATCATCATGCCTCCTCTCGGAATGTTGCTCGGCAAGGTAAACTTCGCTGATTTGAGCGTAGAGCTTCAGAAGGCAACTGTCGACGCCAACGGCCAAGAGGTTGCTGCTGTAACATGGAAGTATGGTGCATTTATTCAGCAGGTTGTAGACTTTGCAATTCTTGCATTCTGCGTCTTCCTCATGGTTAAGATTATAACTCGCTTGACTCAGAAGCGCGAGGCCGAGGCTGCTGCACCAGCACCTGCTCCAGAACCACCAAAGCCATCAAACGAGGAGGTGCTCCTCACCGAGATTCGCGACCTCCTAAAGGAGAAGAAGTAGTAGCATTGCGGACTATCTCGATGTATAGAGAGGCAATCCAAAATGGGTTGCCTCTTTGTGTTATCTGAGCGTCTTGAAATGGTGGAAACCAACTCAACTTGACTATTAAACATTGTAAAATTTCAATAAAAACGCCTTTTTTTACTATAAAAAGCCCAAATAAGAGCACTAAAAATTGCTTTTTCAGAATTATTGGTTTAATTTTGTAAGAACATTCACTAATTCCAAAATAAAAATATTATGAAAAAACTGATTGTCGGACTCTTGTTTTTGGCAATTTCATTTGGCGCAAAGGCTCAATCTGAGTCGCCATTAGCCTATCTGGAAAACACCTACCCAAAACTAACCAACTTATTTAAAGAGGAGTTGAATAAATACAACGCCCACTATATTTTTGCGGTGGATGTATCGGGTACAATGAAGAAGTACGACCCGTTGGTAACTTCGGCGCTCACACCATTCTTTAGAGCTTTGCCAGATGGCGACCGTGTTGATGTAATTCCATTTGGCACAGAGGCTCAGACAAGCGCATTTGGTTTTTCAGGTGTAATCGATAGCAATGTTAGAAATACACTCTGTTCAAATATCAAAACCTTGTACACAAGCCCATCGTATACAAAGGCATTTAAGGCTCATACAGATATACCTTCGGCCGTTCGTGGTATAGCAGAAGTTATTCAGACAAACCGCGACTATAAGGTGAACATTATCGTTATCATCACCGACTTCCGAAACGACCAAAAAGGTGCAGGAGAATGCAAAATTAACGATAGCGACCTGAAGAAGATGCAGAGCGCGATTAAGTCAGCAACAGGCGATGTCTATTCGCGTTTTATTGCTTTGCAGTTGCCTGTAGATACAACAAAACCAGGTTATTGCCTTGATCAGCTCTCTGACCATGTATTCTCGTTCGAAGATCACTCTCTCGAGGTGGCATCAGCATCGAATGATACAAAGGTTATCCAGCAGTGGTTCGAGCAGTTGAAGCGCGAGATTATGGTTACAAAGCTTCGTGCTATTGTTCACGATGCTAACAAGGCTGCCCCTGTGAAGATGGATATCGAAAAGGATATTGACGGTAATGTTGTTGCCAAGATTAACTGGACTCCTAGCAAGATGTATCCTAAAATCAAGATTAACCAAACTACTTGCAGTGGCGATGATTTCGAGTTTGAAAACAATACCGAAAATTTCACCGAAACCAACAATAGTGTTATCGAGGTGGAGTTGGGCCAAATTCGCCACAAGAGCTATGGTTTCCACGACTTCGACGCTACGCTAAACTTGGGATTGACACTTCCTACCGATTACGATAACGAGCTCGAGATGCTCGAGGCCGTTAAGCCTATTCCTGAGACAAGTGTAACTTCACCAGGCGTGGTATTCACATTCTTCCTTTCGTTCAAGACTACGCTTATCTTACTCATTCTCATAATTCTCTACATCATTGGTGTGATTAACGCTATTGTGCGTAACAGAAAGCTCTGCTTCAAGGCGAATGTTACTTTCTACGACAATTATGGTAATCAGATTGATGATACCGTACGTATTCCAAAGCAGCCTTCTTCGGCAGTAATGACCTTCGGTAAGGGAGGCTCTCCGCGTTGTAGAGTAGACGATGCCGATTGGCAGTTCGTGGTGAAGAAGAAGAACGGTAGCCCATTCTTGCTCTTTGTAAAACCTCATTTCGAGTGGCAGCAGACCTCGGGATATGTGGCAATGGGTAAGAGCCGTAGAGGCAAGATTACCGATAGCGCACGACTTAAGTGTGGATCGTCGGCTTCGGAGCAGACTCACAGCGTGAAGATTAAGCTCACCAACTAGTATTGACTGTTATACAAATTTCTATAATTAACTTAAACTTAAACACTTAAAACTTTACGACTATGGCTAACGAAAAGCACATTTTCATTGGCATCGGAGGTTCAGGCTGTCAGACAGTTTCGCAGATCAAAGAGAAGGTCTACGAGAAGAGATTCCCCGAGGCTACAGCAACCAAGTCACGTTTGCAGGCGATGAACGATTCGTATCGTTTCATCTTCCTCGACACCGATCAGCGTGATATTGACGAGGCTAACAAGCGTAACCGTGCTACATTTGAGCAAGGTAAGGTACCGTTTATTAGCCCACAGACCGACCTTGTGAACTTGGGTCGCGCAAATCCTCACGCCATCTACTATGAGGCAAAGCAGGAGCCGCATACCCTTATGAATAAGCGAATCCTCGAGGCTTGCTCGCCAGAGTTGGCAACCAAGATTCCTGATCAGCCATTGGCATTTGGTGCGGGCGCATTCCGTATGAAGAGCCGTATTGCATTTGCACACTCTTTGGCCGATTTCTACAGCAAGGTGCAGTCTGCAATTTCGTCGCTCAACGATGTTAAGACCGTAGGTGGCGAGGATTGCATTATCTACTACTGGGTAGTGGGTAGTACACTCGGAGGTACTGGTTCAGGTATCTTCAACGATGTCCTCTATCATTTGAATCAGATTCACCACCAGGTAGTTGGTAATGGTGACCCTCAGCTCGTGTTGACTATGTATATGCCTAAGGTATATATCGATAGCAACGCAACCGAGGAGAAGTATGCTTTGAATGCATTTGGTGTATTCTCGGAGCTCGAGGCTTTCAAGTCAATGAGCTACGACTCTAAGCAGAACACCGTAATGCACCGTCTCGCATTCCAGAACGACTATTCGCTCATCAACTCGAGCAAGCGTTACTGCCCATTCTACTACTTGATTCCAATCGATGTTCAGACCGATAAGGGAACTAGCCTCGGCTCTACACGCACTATGTACCGCAATACTGCCGAGATGCTCTTCCACTTGCACAATGGTAAGGCAGGTGCAACATTCCGTAGCGATATCGACAACTATATGAACGATATTATGGAGCGTAACCACAAGGACTTCCTTGTACCTATGGGTTATGTATCGTTGCAGAAGCCAAACGAGTTGTTCAACAAGTATATGCGTTTCCGCTTCAGAAGAGACTTGCTCCGTACTTGGATGCTTGCTGAAGAGGGTAAGGACGCACACGTTGAGGAGGAGAATATCCCAGAGTTGGTTTCGATTCTCTTCCGCGAGCTCGACTGCACAATTCCTGATACAATTGCTTACCGCGTAGCTAATAGCAGCGCTGTTAATACATTGAACGAGGCTCTCGAGTCGCAGGATCCTAACGCTGAGAAGCTTGCTTCAGAGCTTAAGTTGGATGAGGTTCAGGGTGTTCTCTCGGATGTTAAGCGTAGTATCGATAACGAGTCGAAGATTTCGTCTAAGCGCGATGAGTACAAGAAGACAATCATCAATGGTATTTGGTCACAGGCCGAGAAGTGGATTCGTTCGAACGGTTTCACATATGCACACGAAGCTGTAGACGAGGTACGCAAGAAGATGGCTGATGACTTCCAGAAGGAGGAGACCGATTTCGGTAAAAAGGCGAAGGCTCTTGAGGAGACATTGGAGAAGTTGCAGGGATTGTATGCCGAGGCAGAGAAAATTACTTTGACCGAGAAGATTACAAAGAGCAACAAGGACGATATCCAAACATATCTTTCGGCATTGAACGAGTATGTAACCGAGTGCAAGAAGCTCTATGTTGCACAGTGGGCTCACGACTTGAAGAAGGACTTCTGTACCGACGAGAAGAACGACGAGTTGGCTCGCTTGAAGAAGCACATCGCAAGCTTCAAGGATAAGGTTTCGGAGATGAACCGTGGTGCAGTAGGCCTCTACAAGAAGCTCGCTGGCGATATGGGTGTTGCTTCGATGGATGTAACTACCGTATACTTGCCACAGCTTACAACTATTGCCGATGGTAATGGCTGGATTGCAGACAACATCTTCAGCCGTTTGTACACATCACTCATCTCGGCACAGCACGACGAGGCAGAGACTGCAGTTCGTAAGGACCTCCAGAGCTTCCTCGACAACGAGATTTACAACGCTGTAAACGAGGATGTAGTACAGACTATCAAGGCTGGTCAGTACCAAATCTTCACCAAGAAGGAGGATCCTAAGACCAAGAAGGTTACTAATGTTGAGGAGACTCGCTACTTCTGTAATCCATTGCTTGAGCGTGCAGATGAGAAGGTTGTTGACGACTTCTTGTCATTGGCAACCGCAATCTTCGAGAGAAAGATGCGCGAGAGCAAGGAGATTCAGGAGCGTTGGGAGACTAAGAAGATCTCGGCATTCTTCGCTGATTTGACAAACGAGGAGAAGGACAACGTTCGTCGTAACTTGAATCCTGCTCTCTTCTTCAGCTACAATGCAAACCGCATCGATGTAGTTAAGAAGGAGGAGCACGTGGTATTCGTTGCAGGTAACGAGGATCTCGCAGTAGAGATGTTGGGCTTCCAGAAGGGTAACCCTAAGCACCGCTTCGAGGTTAGCGATAGCGAGAATACCGCTCTCGTACTCAAGTCGAAGTATGGTCTCTCGTTGGCAGACTATCGTATCTACGACTCTATCAAGATGGTTTACGACAAGGCTACCTTCCGCGAGAAATATCACTTCCACCACGACTTCGCTCAGTTCCTTGATAAGATCACCGTGAACGACTTGCCAGAGGAGGTATTGCCTCAGCATCGTACCTACGCTAAGATGATGATGCTCGAGAGATTCCGTGAGTACACCAAGCCATTCTTCTATGAGGATGAGTACGACACCGAGTCATACACCGACTCTATGTACTATTCGGATTGCTCGACTTCGTTTATGATTGCAACATCGGAGGCGTTGTCGGTACACCCATTGACCGGTGCTATCATTTTGAAGAAGAACGACAATGGTCGTCAGCTCTTCAAGGAAATCGAGGGTACAGACTTCCCTAAGCAGTTCGCATCTTACCGCGACTTCTACTATAACTATCGATTCGGCGAGACTACCGAGGCTATCCTTCAGGCGATCCTCCGTCTCAACCGTAACATCAATGGCGAGACAGTTAGTGGTGAGAAGCTCTTCAAGAAGCACTACGAGGAGAAGCACATCGAGTTGTTGAAGGAGCTCAGCACCAAGCGTAACAACGCTAAGAATACTAGCGAGAAGCGCTTGTATAACGTTCTCTTTACAATCGTACGTGAGGAGTTCGATACTGTACACAAGTTCATAAAGTAAAACTTTAAACTTAAATTGATTATAATATGCTTCCTCTTTGGATCATAGATATAACCAAGCCGTCTGATCGACGAGATGCATTTTTGCATCTCGTCGGACAGATTGACCACGTTCTGATTCCACGTCCTAAATATAGTGCGGCTTGGAGCGATGGTGCAGCTGAGTATAATAGCGAAAGAAATGATGATGGTAGCAATTCAGATACCGGATGCTATAGCGAAAACGACTATGCCGTTAATGCGCCAAAAATCTTTTCAGACGACAATGTTAATAGTGAGGAAGAGAGGAAGGCTGCTCGTAATGCAAAGATTACGGGCAACTACTGGTATTACAGTAGTTACGAGTTTGAGGATTCGTTTACGAAGAGCGATCTGAATGAAGATATCACCGACTTTAGGTTTATAGAAAAGCTTGAGGTTAAGGGCGACGCAGCGGCAACCGAGCAACTGCGCAAGGATGCACAGGCAAAGAAGGAGTTGCGTCTTAAGGAGGCTGCTGAACATCTATACGATTTCCAAAACAAATTAGTCGAAGATGCCAAGGCTTTTGTTATGGCTCTTCGCGACTCGAATGCAAAGCCTTATCAGCCTATAAATATTGTTGTGTTGGGCGATGCAACCGAGGAGTTTACGCAATTGGTTTTCCCGTCAATTGCAGCAATACTCGAAAAGGAAAAAGGACGTTTCCTTGCGGGGCACATACATCAGGGAATGAGTATCATAGGAATGCTATATGTGCCTTGTAATATAAATGCATATAAAGTAGAAGAGCGAATGCGCGTTTTGCGTTTGCTCAAGGAGGTTGAGGTTCAGCACAAGATTACCAGTATGCGTGGATACGACAATATGATGTTGTATCAGGATGTGCAGAACCGCACTGAGTGCACATATCGCAGATTGAAGCCAGCCGAATTGGCCGAATATCTTGTGCAGTGCCTTGTAAATATGTACTTGGCATGCGATATCAACCACCCTCTGCTCAGCGGAACGGGTTCGGATGATGTTTTCTATTTCTCGATGGGAGCAACATCCATCTATTTCGATATGACCGTAGAGGATAAAAACGACGCCAACCTTGTAGCTGCAAATATATTAAAGACCTTCAAGGAGAATGGCGACTACGAAAAAACAGAGATTGAAGTTGAGTTGTACCATAGGGAGGACATCGCAGCAGAGACCTTTGTCAACAAGTTCGAAGTTTCGGACGTAGACATTAGCGATGGTGACGATATGAGGGAGCCAAATCCTCATCCAATTTCGGATTTCTTCCATCGCAACCTCAAGCGTTTGTACTACGAGTTCTATCTTCGTTTCTTCCCTGCAGAACTCCTGCGCGATACAATGCAGCGAATTGAGGACTCAACAAATCGTCAGCTCGAGAATATTTCGGTACATAGTGTTTCGTCATTCAAGAATTGTCAGATGGCGTTGCCGTCATCAATTGACCGTGTTCTCTCGAAGACAAACAAGAATGTCGGAGGCTTATCGTTCATCGAGAATAAGTTTAGAGATATGCAGGAGGCCGTCTCGAAGGAGAAGAACAATATTCAGCGAGCCATCAATAGCATATATTGGAACGATATTCTCGAGAAGCACGACTCTTCGTTCGACGATTATCACGATACATACAGAAACGATATTCGCCTTAAGAACAGTGGCGCAGGTTGTAATGGAATGAAGCAGGAGGTGCTTGGCAGATTGAAGGAGTTGCTCAGCAAAGAGAAGACTCTGTTGTCCGTGATTTTCCGTTGCTTGTTCCTCGGTATCATAAATGTGTTGGCTGTTTTGCCAATATTGAATGCTATATCACCAGAGCTTATCGACTTAGGTGATGTATATGACTACAGATATCTTTGGGGTACGTTACTCTTTATAATTCCGGCTATAGCTCTGCTCATTAGCCATTTTATAAATCTGCGTAACAAGCGCAACCTGATACACTTGTTGAAGACGTATTACACTCACGATGCGTATGCTCGTTTGGCTAACCGTATCGAGTCGGAGGCTGTATCGTTCTACGATAAGGTATTGGCGTTGCTCGATGAGTATTTGAATCGTTGTAAGCGAATTCGCAACGAGGTGAATATAGTCACTCCAGATCCAACATTGAAGTTGTTGTTCCCTAAAGGAAAATTCAATCAGCCTCTCAATGGAGGTGAGTTCGACGATGAGCCACTGATTTCGCCTGCAGATATCAAGTGTTCGTCGATAAAGATTAACAACAAACCGGTGCTTGTGAATTGCATCACCAAGGAGCAATACTATATCCTGCTCAATAAGTTCAAGAGCGAGTTTGCGCAGTTGTTCGACGGAGTATCGCTTATCGATAGCCACGCGAGACGCTTCGACGAGAAGATTGGTGACTATGTATTCGAGGGTCGCGACGAAATTTTGAAGAGAAAGGAGGAACATTGGAAGGACTTGAAGATGCAGTTCAATACCGAACTCTTTAAGTGCATTAAGGAGAATATGCTTCCGCGAGAGTTCCCTACTATTGGCGAAAAACTCTTGCAGTATAGCAAGAAGTCGGACAATTGCACCATCTTGGAGTATATGATTGCCTACGCTGCAACTAATGGTGAGTTCGCATCCGAGAACGATACTGAGTATGCTGATGTGAAGATGAATCGTGATATTAAATCGTTGGTTTCGCGATATCTTCCTACCTACACAACCAAGGAGCAACTTTCGGAGTTCGATGAGATATTCAAGCGTTACCTCTTCGTTACTCGTTGGCAGACCTATAAGGATTTGGCTCTAAACCGTCTCTTCCCAGAGGAGGACTTCGATGTAAACACTCGTGAGGAGCGCGTATTCGAGGACGAGACTGCAAAGAAGGCGAAGGCTGAGGAGCGTAGCAAGAACAATAAGTCAAAGAATACTGACGCAAATAAGAACGAGAAGGATGCGGATAAGGAATATCCAGCACCGATACTATCTTCGATTATGTTGTGGTCGGTTTGTCCAGACGAGAACTCGATTGAATGGTTGAAGTTGTTCGAGGTAGGACATTTCGATGTAGCCTATAGACAGCGACAGATCTTCCGCGAAGTTATGAACCAAAATGACTAATTAGACTTTTTACAATATGGAATCTATAATTTGGTTGTATGTTCTAATTGCGTTAATCGTAATAGTCATACTATACTACATAAAGAGCCTTACGCGAGTGCAAGTATGGATTCATAAGCGACCAAGGCCAGGTGCAATTATGAACACAATGGGCTATCTCGAGATGGATAACGATGGCTCGGCCGGAGAGGTGCATCTCCCTGGTTGTGGTTCGTTACCTTCGGTTGGTAGAGTTATCGTTGAGAAGCGAGTTGGTCGAGAACTCGGATTTGTCGAGATTACCACTACCGATATCGAGGACGAAACAGTCACTCCTAAGTTCAAGCAGGCAGGCTATATCGCTTTTAACCCCGACGATATTATCGACCAGTATGGATATATCTACCGTCAGGAGCGAGGCAAACGCAAGAAGGAGTTAATCGGATATTGTGCGCGACCTTCGGCACCAAATACGCCTACTCTTTATGGTGAGCGTACTTGGCGTTCGTTGTGGCTAAGATGTACACTCAATGTCTATGCAGGTAAGCCAACACCTGAACCAGGTGAGGGGCAGCAAGAGGCTAACAAGAGCGCGAAGGTAGAGCGTCTATATATTGCATCTGATAAAGATGCAGCAATCGAGGCAATCGAGGCAGTCGAGGCAACAGAGGCTATTCCTACTGTGGAGCAGCCAGCTGCTGTTGAGGCAACTCCTGTTGTAGTAGAAGAGCCTAAAGTTGAATCAGAGAACAATCTCCCTGTAGAGACTCCAATCGAAGAGAAGCCTGAGGCTAAGGAGAACAAGAAGTCGAAAAAGGATAAAAAGGAGAAGAAAGAGAAGGCGGAGAAAAAGAAGGAGAAGAAGAAAAAGGTATATAAGGAGCCGATGGCATCGGTCTCTTATGTAGGCTTCCATCTATCGAAAAACGACTATCTTCCTGCAGAGGCTCGAGCTTGTGCTTTCGCTGCATTGAGTACCAATTTCAATAGAGGTCGTTATGCAGAGTTCTTCAAGACACAGCCTTATGGTTGGAAGGATACGGCATTGTTATCTTCTGTGATTTACACAGCTCTCTATTTTGTTCTCTATTTCGTCTATGAACTCGTGCTGAAGCGTCCAATTTTCGGAGACGACTTCATCGCCTTCACTGTGTTGATGGTGGCATATTTCCCAATATGGGCATTGGTTCGTATGATAAAAATTGATTGCATCGAAAGTTCGAATTCGTTCCAAAAACGATTGGATTTATTCAACAAGAACCTCGGCTTGAAGGGCTTCAATATTGCGATTGTTATATTGAGCCTTATCGCAGTTTTGGTTAGTGTTCTCGAGGCCGATTTGATATTTGTTCCACTTATATGGGCAATCTTGTGTGGCGTTGTAGTGAATATGATGCTCAAGGGTGCTAATGCAAAGTGGTTGATATCAACTTCGTTTAGCGAGACTGATGTCGATGTGGAAGATGATGAAGAGGTTGTGAATCCTTCGGGTGATATTATGCGAACCTACGAGTGGGAGCTCGATCACACCTATAGCACACAGCAGCTTCGTGGAAACCTATCACTCTATTTCACTGCACGTGATATCTCCGATATGCGTCAGTGTAACCCATTCTTTGCTCAGCGAAAAGATAAGAGCGACAAGGAGTATATTCGCGAGATGTTCCAATTCTTGATAGAGCATAGAAATTTCTCGGCTCGTGTCAGATATATTGCAAAATATATCAACGATATAATCAAGAAGAATAGCTTGACTCCTATCGATAAGATTCAGTTTACGTTGGACTTTGTTCAGGAGCCGAATATCTGCTTCGTCTCTAATCGTGAGAGCCGAGTTATTAACAACTACGAGCACTATATCCGCTATCCGGATGAAACATTGTATGATAAAGAGGGTGATAGCAACAGTAAGTCGTTGCTTGCTGCGGTGTTGTTCTATACAATGGGCCACAACGTGATGTATCTTGCATCTCGCAAGCATAACCATTCTGCTATAGGCATTGAGATCGACCCACGCAATATTGCAAATGGCTGGTATGGTGCAAATGCTGACGATATGGTGGTCTGCGAGAATGGCAAGACATATATCTATTGCGAGACTACGGGCGATAGATTCAGAATAGGTAAGTCTATCGGCGGTATGACCATAGGAGATTTCGACGAGAAGGTTCTTCTCGAGGCTGAGTCTGCATTGCCTGTTGAGCACGTTCAGGAGAAGAGTGTTATCTTTAACTGGGATCTCAATTCGGCTCTGGGTAACTCCTTGCATGGAAATATCACTCTTAAATTTAGCAATGACTATATCGACCATTTGCGCGAGATAAATCCATTTATCACTTATGGCCTTGATGGCAACACCTACGAGTCGAACATTCGAAAGATGATAGATGTATTGGGTGGCAATGCCGAGCTGACTCAGAATGTAGGCGCTATTGCGCAGTATGCTAAGCAGCGTGTTGCATCTGCATCTTTGTCGGAGCTCGAACTTGTTCAATTTGTGTTGAACTTCGTGCAGACTCCAAATATAGAGTATCGCGTGGACGAGGAGTGCGAGAGCATTGGCTTCAAGATGGAGTATATGCGCTTCCCTGACGAGACTCTATGCGATAGAGAGGGAGATTGCGATTGTAAGTCGTTCCTTACAGCCAACATTCTTCACCAGTTGGGCTATAATGTGGTCTATCTGCTCTCTAGCGAGTTTAAGCACGCCGCTATAGCCGTTGAGTGTAAGCCTGAGTGGTTGGAGATTATTGGTGAGGATTGCAAGGGTCTATTGACCTATAACGATAAGCAGTATGTCTACTGCGAGAGCACCGGTAGCGGCAATAGAGTTGGCGATATCCGCGAGGGAGACTCAATTACAGCGTTCGAAACTATTATAGATTTCCCTGCATAGTTTTAGTTTTGGGAATGAGCAATGATAATGGCAACTCCGAGAGGGGTTGCCATTATTGCTATTCGGCTTCGAGGTAGTCGATAACCTCTGCGGGGGTTGGTTTTGTGAACCAACGAATATCTTTGTCACGGCGGAACCAGGTCATCTGGCGCTTGGCGTAGCGACGGGAATTGCGTTTTATGAGTTCCACAGCTTCATCCTTCGACATTGTGCCATCGAAGTAGTCGAACAACTCACTGAAGCCTACCGTCTGCAAGGCATTCAAATGGCGGTGGGGTAGCATAGCTCGTGCCTCGGCCTCCAAGCCCTCCGCCATCATTATATCTACACGACGATTTATGCGCTCATAGAGCTCTTCGCGAGGGTAGTCTACACCCACCTTCACAATCTCGAAATCGCGCTTTTTAGAGCCTCCTTTTCGCAGCGACGAATAGGGTTGTCCTGTGGTTAGACACACCTCCACAGCTCGAAGCACACGTTGTGGATTGCATCTATCGACCTCGTTGTAGTAGACCTCGTCCAACTCGCGCAACTGCTCGACAAGAGACTCCAAGCCCTCGATCTCGAGTCTGCGTAGCAACTCCTCACGCAGAGCAGGCTCGGCATCGGGCAAATCGTCCATACCCTCGCACAGCGCCTTGATATATAGACCCGAACCGCCTACTGCAACCACATTATCGTGCTTAGCGAACAACTCCGCAAGCTTATCCAACGCCACACGTTCGTATGCACCACAATTGAACTCCTCGCTAACATCAAGGCAATCCACCAAGTGGTGCTCTACACGCTCCATCTGCTCGCGCGAAGGTTGAGCCGTACCGATGGCCATTCCTCGATAGAACTGGCGCGAATCGGTCGATATTATCGGCGCAGCAAAGTACTCGGCAACAGCAACGCTCAAATCGGTCTTGCCAGAGCCTGTTGGGCCTACAATGACGATAAGTCGTTTACCACTCGTCATCGCCACCATCGTCGTCGAAACCACCACCAAAGTCATCCATCATTTCCTCGAAGATGGAGCCTGCGCTCGAATCCACAGCATCGGGATCGTACTGATCTGGCACCGGAGCATTCTCGAATGCCACACGCGGATACGACAACTCTGGATTTGGCTCGGATGAACCTACCAACTCGATATAGAATGCACGCTCGGCAAACATATCGAAGAGGTAGATAAGTCGCGAATAGTCCGCCACGATAATCTCGGCCAACGATGTCTTAGCCATTGGAAGCGGAGCATCGTCACCCTCGTAGCCCGTATCGCCCATATCCATCAATGTAAATTCGCGGCAACGCTGCCACTCCTCGTCGGCAGTGAAGAACGACGCCATACAGTCGTCGTAACCAATCGAACGAATTATAAAGTCGTGAAACTCTGCCAAGGTCATCAACGGCTCGACCTCGAAATCTCGAACGAAATTGTCGTTCTCGTCGCTCAACATTCTAAATTTTAGAATCATAACTGCTTTTATCTATAGTTTTTGTTAAATATCGTGCGAAAGTGGGGGAGGAACACATCCTGCCGTGTCGAAGTCGCCCCAACGCTCTGCTATCGAGTCTATCGTGGCAAAGAGTACAGCAGGGTCGTTCTCTGTAACCAGCTTCATTCGTGTATCCTTGAAGTTCGGTAACCCCTTGAAGTAGTTCGAGAGGTGGCGACGCATCTCCAACACACCAACACGCTCTCCCTTGACCTCGATAGACTTCGCTAGGTGCTCCTTGGCAATCGCAACGCGCTCCACAACGCTAGGCTGCGGCATAACCTCGCCTGTATCGAGATAGTGGCGCACCTCGCGGAATATCCACGGACGACCATATGTTGCGCGTCCAATCATCACAGCATCAACGCCATAGCGGTCGAACATCTCGCGCGCTTTCTCGCCCGAATCCACATCGCCATTGCCAATAATCGGAATCTTGATAAGCGGATTATTCTTGACCTTGCCTATCAATGTCCAATCGGCCTCGCCCTTATAGAGCTGACAACGTGTGCGACCATGGATGGTAAGCGCAGCAATGCCCACATCCTGCAAGCGAAGGGCTATCTCCTCAATATTCTTCGAATCGTCATCCCAACCAAGGCGAGTTTTCACCGTCACAGGGCGTTTTACGGCCTCTACAATCTGCTTGGTCATCTCCACCATCAACGGCACATCGCGCATCATTCCCGAACCAGCTCCACGTCCCGCAATTTTCTTCATCGGGCAACCAAAGTTGATATCTATGATATCGGGTGATGCCGTCTCGGCAATCTTTGCAGCCTCGACCATAGGCTCGATCTGATTGCCATAGATTTGAATACCTACAGGGCGCTCGAAGTCGTTGATATTCAACTTTGCTCGCGACTTCCAAGCATCACGAATCAAGCCATCCGACGAGATAAACTCGGTATAGACCATATCTGCCCCAAACCGCTTACAGATGTAGCGGAACGAAGGGTCGGTAACATCCTCCATCGGAGCAAGAAACAATGCCTCCTTGCGAAATTCTATATCGCCAATCTTCATCGATGTTTATAAATTTGATAGGAATTAACAATATTTTGCCACACTATATATGCCGTAGGAGCAATGCAGGCCAACGGATTGAGAAAGGACTGCGATAGCCATATGGCAAATACCGTGTTTTTCTGTCCTAGAGCCTGGCCACCTGCGGCTCTATCGCCATATTTTCTGCCGGGCCAATGTCCTATGCCAAACTGCGTAAGACAAACCACCAACGCCACCAGAGCCAATAATATCTCTGTACGAATATGCTCTACGCCACTCTCAATAATAAAGTGGGTGGTTTTTCCCATAATAACAACTATTGAGCCCAACCACAAATAGAAGGATATCATCGTATGCGAGCCAACCCAATGCGCTGCCTTTGGCGTTAGCCATCGACACAACTGCGACACCACAAATGGAAGTACCAACAGTGGGGTAACACGCGACAAAATCTCGGCAATAGAACAAGTTCCATTGCCCCAAGCCGATAGAATCGGAGGTGCAATGAAGGCAATTGCAATATTGCATACAAGGCTATGTGTTGCCATTGTTTCAACCTTTGCACCCAACATACCCGCAATCACCATCGCACCCATAGCCATAGGTGCAAGTGCGCATATCATACCACCTTGCGCTACCGTATCACCAAATGGTCGTAGCACCATATATACCGTAAAGGTGGCAACAATCTGCACCAACATAAGCCAGAAATGCAACATCGTTGGCTTCATATCGCGGATATTAACGCTACAGAATGTGCAGAAGAGCATCGAAAATATAAAGAATGGGGTAGAGATACCGCCACTCCATTTATCGAATGCCGTAATAGGATAACACAAC
>JAZLDJ010000139.1:0-4654 GCA_045614685.1 Alistipes sp.
GTTATCCAGATCAAGGGTACAGGTAAGACCAAGATGTTTACTATCCGTAAGGTTTCGAACGGCGTAGGCGTTGAGCGTATCTTCCCTCTCTACTCGCCACACATCGACAAGATCGAGGTCAACAAGTATGGTGTTGTTCGCCGCGCTCGTATCTACTACTTCCGTGAGCTCACTGGTAAGAAGGCTCGCATCAAGGAGCGTCGTATGGCTGCTCCAAAGACCGAGAAGGCTTAGTAGCGCTACGATTCAACAAAAAGTGTGCTGGTTCATTACGAATCAGCACACTCCTTTTTTGTGGCACCTTCAATGGTGTCAACTCTCTTTTGCGCTCCTCTTCTCGCGCAAGACAAGGTGCTCGAGAATGAGTACTACGATAATGCCCATAACAAAGCCATTGCCAACAATCGGGCGCAAGAGCGATGGTACTGCCGCCATAGCCTCGGTCGGGGCAAACGAGAGTATTATTGTGATCATAATCGGAATACCCAGCACAAGTCCGTCACGGAACGAAAGCACCGCCTTCGATGAGTGGATAATTTCCAATCCTGCAGCCACCTGTGTGGCCATCAGGAAGAGCAAGACAATACCCATAATGGGTTGAGGGATAGTGAGCAAGGCTCCCACCACTTGTGGGAATAGCGAAAGCACAATCATCGCCACCGCAGCGGGTAGGATGGTGTAGCGCGATGCACACGAAGTGGATGCCACCACACCTGGCGAAAGCGAGTAGTCGACCACGCCCAAAACGCCCGTTGCACCGCACGCTATGTTGAAGAGTCCGGTGGCGAGAAGACCACGCTTCTGTCGTCGCTCCATCTCCGACGCTCCTACCATCTGACCAAGCGACTGCACCGAGCCTATCTGATTGATAAGTAGAGCAATATAGCAGAAGAGGAATGCGAGTATAACACCTGCGTCGAGGTGGTATTCGCCGAGGAAAAGGTGAGGTGCGACGCTATCGCTGACAAAGCTCTTCGGGAAGCCTGTTACGCAGTAGTAGAAGAGCGAGCCCGCCACCATAGCGATAATCACCACAGCCGATTTCCATATTCCGCGGAATGCCTTGTTTGCCCAAGCCATAAGGGCTATGCCCACGATGGTGGCAACGAGTGCCAAACCTGCGTGAGCTTTGTCGGCAAAGATGAGTCCGACGATAGGCTTTGCCATCGTGAACGATATGAGCACGACGATGGCTGCCACAATGCGAGGTGTGAAGATACGCTGGATATACTTCATTGCTCCGACTGCAGCCAAGAGTGTGACCAACGCCCCACCCACCACCATCGAAGGGTAGATTGTAGAAGCATCGTGTCCCTGCGAGTGGGCAGCAATGACACCCATCAGCAAGACTGCCGCAGGGCCCGCCACCAAAGGCAGGCGGTGGCCCCACAACACTTGTATGATGATGGCTACACCGCACACTGCAAAGAGCTTCTGAGTGAAGAATACCATCTCGCCCTCGGGTGCAACGAAGGTGCTGGTGAGTACCACGGGGATACATATCATCAGCCACTGCAATCCGTAGAGCATCATCGCTCCTATGCTCGGTTTGTCGTCTAAGCCAAATCGGAACTGCATATCCTAAAGACTATTTCTTGCCGCACATATCCTTGATGATGTTCTTCACAAGCACAGGCTCGTCGGTGGTGATGATGTCCACGCCCTGCTGGATGCACCAACGTACGTCCTGGTCCTTGTTTACGGTCCATACGTTCACGGTGAGTCCCAATTTCTGTGCCTGCTTAATCCAACCCTTCTTTTTCTTGAGTTTAGCGAAGTTGTAGTCTATGCCCGAGCAGCCCATAGCCTTTACATACTCAGGTGCATAGTTGCCTTCGAGGTAGTGAATCTTGGTGCCCTGTGGCGCCTTCTGCGCAAGCTCGAAGCAGGTCCAAGCGTGTGCTGCAATATACTCCACGTTTGCCTCCATGCCAGCCTTGGCTACAATCTCCAAAGTCTTCTCTACGAGCATGGTCTCGCGCTTTACCGAGCCTTGGTTCTTGATGTCGAGAATAAGCTTTGTTGCAGGCTTCTTAGCTGCGCGCTTGAGGTACTCCTCGAGGGTGCACACCTTCTCGCCGTTGGCGTGAGGAGTCTCGAGCATCTTAGCCTTGGTCGAACGCTGAACATCGGCCTTCGGGTTAGCCTTCTTGTTTGGGTGCCAGCCGCTCTGAACGACCAAAACCTCGCCATCCTTTGTGAGGTTTACGTCGCATTCCGAGCCATATACCTTCAGCTTCTGCGCAGCCTTGAGTGCGCTCATTGTGTTCTTTGCTCCGCTTGCAGGCGATTTGTGGAATCCTCCATTAGCAACAATCTGTGGAGCCTTATACTGTGCCGATGCGGTGAGAACTGCAGTGGCGGCCAAAAGTGCTAAAAATATCTTCTTCATTTGTATTCTTCGGTTTTATATGTTTACACTATTTGCACATCTCGTCGATAATCTGCTTTACTAATACAGGATCGTCGGTGGTGATGAAGTCTACGCCGTTCTGAATGCACCAGCGAATATCCTCATCCTTGTTTACGGTCCACGCGTTTACATACATACCTAACTTGTGAGCCTGCTTGATCCAATTCTTGTGCTTCTTGAGAATGGTGTAGCGGTAGTCGATACCTGCGCAGCCAAACGACTTGCAATATGCAGGGCTATAGTCGCCGTTGAGGTAGGCAATCTTGGTGCCCTTAGGTGCAAGGCGTGCCAACTCGCGGCAAACCCAGAAGCGGAATGCGATATACTCAACCTCCTCCTCAAGACCATACTTTGCCACCAATGCGAGAGTTTTCTCTACGATCTCGGTCTCGAGCTGTGGGGTAGGCTGGTCTTTGATCTCGATAATGAGCTTGGTGTTTTTCGACTTGGTCATCTGCTCGAGATACTCCTCGAGTGTAGGCACGGTCTCGCCGCTTGTGAGCAAGAGGGCCTGCACCTGCTCTTTGGTCGACTTGTGAATATTCAACTTCTGCTTACCGCTGCTGTGGTTTGGACCGTGAATAACGAGTACCTCGCCATCCTTGGTGAGCTGGAGGTCGCACTCCGAGCCCCACCAAGCTGCCTCTTGAGCAGCCTTCAGTGCATTGAGTGAGTTGCGTGCTGCACCCTCCGATTTGTGGTAACCGCGGTGAGCAATGATCTTTGGCGCCTTGTACTGCGCCGACGCTGTGATACCAATCATAACAGCAACAAGTAAAATTAAGGTTTTTTTCATAGTAAGTATTGTTTAAAAAAAATGTAGCCTATCAAAAACTTTACAAATATATACAAAAATAATTGAAAAGTTGTATCTTTGCCACAGAAAAAAGAGTTAGATATGCAGGAGTACATTTCGAAACAACAACAGATATTTCGTCCGGCAGCGCATATTTTCCCGCTGATTTCCAACTTTATGATGCTCACCCCAGCCGTAAAGGATAAGGTCGAGGAGTGGCAAGCCACCGAGGATACTTGCTCGTTCAAGGTTAAGGGCTTTACCGTAGGCCTTCGCATCGAGGAAAAGGTTGAGAACAAGCACGTTAAGATTGTAGGTGACGGCGGTAATGTGCCTATGGACTTTGCATTTTGGATTCAGTTGCATCAGGTGTCGGAGGGCGATACTCGCATCCGTTTGGTGCTGCATGCCGAGTTGAATATGATGATGCGAATGATGCTTGGCAAGAAACTTCAAAGCGGACTCGACCAGGCAGTAGAGGGCTTTGCTAACGCTTTCAACCGAATTTAGGCATAATTTTGGCTGATTGGGCAGCAGAATCGAGATGTAAATAGAGCCTAATTGCTTAATTTTGTAAAAAATAACGAAAAATTTTTGCTCGGTTGGCAAATTAGACGTATATTTGCAACCGCAAAAAAATGAGACAATATAAATTTAATTTTTAATAGGTTATGACAAAGGCAGATATCGTAAACGAAATTGCGAAGAAGACTGGCGTTGAGAAGGTTCAGATTCAGACTATCGTAGAGGCTTTCATGGATGAGGTTAAGGGCTCGCTCGAGAAGGAGGAGAATGTATACCTTCGTGGTTTTGGTTCGTTCATTATCAAGAAGCGTGCAGAGAAGGTTGCTCGCAACATTTCGAAGAATACAACTATCACAATCCCTGCACACAATATTCCGGCTTTCAAGCCAGCAAAGTCGTTTGCATCGAAAATTAAGTAATAACAAACCAATAAAATAATAAAAGCTATGCCAAACGGAAAGAAGCACAAGCGTCACAAGATGGCAACGCACAAGCGCAAGAAGCGTCTGCGCAAGGACCGTCACAAGAAGAAGTAGTAGAAACTTCTTCCATAGGTTTTAATGCTAAGAGTGCTGAATGCCTCTTAGCATTACCTATTTTTTAGATTTAAGGGTTTTGCGTTGAATACGAAAATCGTTCTAATTGGCTCTTTTTGCACGAGTGTGTCGGACTCCAAATTTCTCGCATACAGCGAGTATGCTGCGAATTTGTAGCCTAACATCGCACAAAAATAGCTCAATTACCTCCGATTTTGGAGAGCTGGAAAATCTTAACTCTCCACTCTCCACTCTCAACTCTCAACTCTCAATTGAAAGTAATCAAGCACTAACGATGAATAGAGAGTTAATCATAAATGTAACATCCACCGAGATCAATATCGCCTTGTGCGAGGATAAGGTCTTGGCGGAGTTGAGCCGCGA
>JAZLDJ010000140.1:0-11355 GCA_045614685.1 Alistipes sp.
CATAGGAGTCTTATCCTTTGCAGGAGCCGACATAACTACATACTTTGCACCAGCCTTGATGTGAGCCTCAGCCTTCTCAGCAGTGAGGAACAAACCAGTAGACTCAACTACATACTCAGCCTCAACCTCGTTCCACTTCAACTCCTCAGGGTTGCGCTCTGCAGTTACGCGGATAGCCTTACCATTGATGATGAGGAGGCTCTTCTCTGTGTCGAAGTCGATAGTGCCCTCGAACTTGCCGTGCATAGTGTCATACTTGAGCATATAAGCCAAGTACTCTACTGGGCAAAGGTCGTTGATACCTACTACCTCATACTTCTCAGTCTGTGTGCAAGCTGCACGGAATACCATACGGCCGATACGTCCGAAACCGTTGATACCAATCTTAATTTGTGCCATAGTTTTAATAAAATTTATGTGTTATAGAAACTCTGTATTGCCTTTTAACCTTCGAGGAGCCGACTCCTCTAGACCTTTGTTAATTTATTAACGATGCAAAGATACAAATAAATTGAGAATTGACAATCTCAAATCGAGTTTTTTTTGATTTTTTTACAGTTTTTAGCTTTAGCTAATAAAATAAGGGCAGGTTTCGTCGAACCTGCCCTCTGTTGTTTCGATTTTGCAAACTATTTTGCAGCTGGCTTCTCAACGATGCCGAGCTCCTTCTTCACCAATGCGGCGATGTCGGTGAGCTGTGCCTCGTCGAAGTATGCAAGGCTTGGTACTGCGGTGTTGAATACTGCGATATAGCCGTTAGCCTTAGCAATCTTATTTACTGCATCCTGAGCCTTCTTCTGCACTGGCTCGATAAGTTCTGCCTCCTTCTTCTGGAAATCCTGCTGAGCAATCTGCTGGAACTCGCCAAAGCGCTGCTGCAACTGCTCCAACTCCTGCTGACGCATCTGCTTTACCGATGCAGCCATAGTAGCCTGGTTCTTCTGGAAATCGGCCAACTTATTGTTGAACTCCACCTGAATCTGCT
Organism: Alistipes sp.; assembly: GCA_045614685.1. GTDB lineage: Bacteria > Bacteroidota > Bacteroidia > Bacteroidales > Rikenellaceae > Alistipes. The sequence continues at coordinate 986 of JAZLDJ010000140.1, forward strand.
CCATCTGCTCCTGCAAATCCTTACCAAAGGTCTCGAGATTCTTCTGTGCCTGCTCGAACTCAGGCATTGCAACAACAATCTCCTGCAAGTTTACGCGCGCAAACTTCTGCGCCGATGCGGTGCTAACGCCCAACATTGCAACCGCCAAAAGGGTTAATCCCAATACTTTCTTCATAATCTTTTATTTATTTTTTAAGTGCTTCAATAATTTTGTCGGTGTGGTCGATAGCTGTACCGAAGTAGAGTATCGAGGCGTTCGATGCCTTGTCCAACACAAGCTCGAAACCATTTGCCTTGGCATAGGCGTCGATTGCGGCAAACACCTTCTCCTGAATTGGCTTGATGAGCTCTACTCTCTTTTTAATGAGCAAACCCTCGTCACCAAATACCTCCTGCTGATACTTTTGAGCCTCCTCCTCTTTCTTCAAGATCTGCTGCTCGATGCTCGCCTGCGAACTCATCGAGAGAGAGTTCTTCTGCGCCATATAGTTATTGTAGAGTGTTTCGATGCTCTTATACTTATTGTCCACCTCGGCCTGATAGCTCTTACCCAACTCGTCGAGCTGAGTCATAGCCTGATTATAGGCGTCGAGCGACTTGAAAATCTTCTCGCTATCTACTACACAGTACTTTTGTGCCGAAGCCAAACCGAAGGTTGCCAAGGCCATAATTGCGGTTAAAATGATTCGTTTCATAGCTATTAGGTTTTAGTTATTTATCAAACGGAATATCTTTCAAATATATTGCCACAAAGGGTTAGAAGCTCTGTCCGATAACGAAGTGGAACTGGCTACCGCTAGGCTTGGTCGAGCCTGCAGGTGGGTCGAATCCCCAACCCCAGTCGATACCGAGCATACCCACGATAGGGAGGTAGAGGCGAACACCCACACCGGCCGAACGCTTAACCTTCCACGGAGCAAAGTCCTTCCACGAGGTGAATCCATTACCTGCCTCGAGGAAGCCGAGCACATAGATCTGCGACGACGGCTTGAGGATGACAGGATAGCGCAACTCCACGGTATATTTGTTGTATGCCACCGAGTAGTTGCTACCCGCAGGATCCAAAGCGCCATCTTCGTATCCGCGCAACGAGATGATATCCACACCATACATTGTATAGCCAGACATACCATCACCTCCGACCTGGAATCGCTCGAACGGCGAAATCTTGTGCTTGTTGTAGTGACCGAGGTATCCCATTTCGGCCTTCGCCATCAAGACGAGGTTGTTGTTTGGCGTGAGGGCCTGGAACCACTGAGCCTTGAACTGCCACTTGTGGAACTCACTCCACTTGTAACGCTCCTGCTCGCTCATGTTCTGGTTGGAGTAGTCCTTTCCGTCCATTGCCGAGAATGGCGGTGTTATCTGCAACGACATCGAGATGTCCGAGCCTCTACGTGGATAGATTGGCTGGTCGGTTGAGTTTCGTGCCAACACCAATCGCAACGAGAGCATATTAGCATTACCATTTGTCATCACAAACGACTGGTAGTTCTTCAAGCCATAGCGCTGATATGCCAACTCGCCATAGAATGTAAAGTATGGATCGGGCCACGACAATCGCTTTCCGAAACCTACCGAGAGACCATACGAACGGAAGTAGGATGTTGCCGACTGCCAGATGTAGTAGGCGTTATTCTGCTCCGAGAGGTGTCCCGAGATGGTAAACGAATTTGGCTTACGGCCTCCGAGCCAAGGATCCTGGAACGAGAGTGCAAGAGCTTTGTAGTAGGTACCATTGGTCTGTCCCGAAATCGAGAGACGCTGATTCTGTCCCATAGGATATGGTTTCCACGCGCCCTTCTTGAAGAAGTTGCGGATAGAGAGGTTGTTGAGCGTAATACCCACCGAGCCCACGAATGTTCCCGAGCCCCAACCTGCTGCTACGTTAAACTGATCGGATGCCTTCTCCTCGAGTGGCCAATTCACATCGACCAAGTCGTTCGACACTGGCTTGATGTCTGGCACAAGCGCCTCCTCGTTGAAGTGCTGCATACCTGCCAATGTACGAATACTCTGCATAATGAGCGAACGATTGTACAACTCGCCCGGACGAGTATATATCTCGCGGCGGATAACTTCGTCGTTTACGCGGTTATTACCCGTGATGCCTACGTTGTTGATTGTAAACTGATTACCCTCGAAAATCTTAATCTCGAGGTCGAGCGAATCTTTGCCTATGATAACCTCCGATGGCTCGATTTGCGACATCAGATAACCCTCATTCTGATAGAGCGAAGCCACCGACATATCATCCGGATTCTGCTCCTTGCCTATACCGAGTCGCTTGTGGATAGATTTCTTGTCGTAGACATCTCCGGCCTTCACCGAGAGCATCTTCTCCAACAACTCGGTATCGTACTTGGAGTTACCAATCCAGGTAACCTTGCGGATGTAGTACTTGTTACCCTCGGCAAGGGCGATACGAATACCAAGTCGAGGCTTCTTTGTACCCACCATACGATAGATCGAATCGGAGAGGATATTTGCATTACGATAACCCTTCGAGTTATAGAAATCGAGCATCAACTCCTTATCCTCCTCGTACTCCTCCTCATTGAACTTAGTCTTCTGCCAAAAGAGCACACTCACCTTGTGGGTCTTCTTGAAGGTGCGAGCAAGGCGCTTATCGTCGAAGTTCTCGTTACCCTCGAAGAGAATCTCACCAACGCGAACACGCTGATTTTTCTTCACGTCGAAGGTTACGTTTACGGCCTGCTTAATCACCGAGTCGGGCTCTATCTTTACACCCACCTCGCAGTCGAGGAAGCCCTTTTCGCCAAAATGTTCCTTGAGGAGTTTTATGTTTTTATCTACGATATGGTCAGAAAGCTCGTGACCTCGTTTGAGTTTGAGCACCTCGTCGATGATATCCTTCGACTTATTCTTCGACACACCTGTCACAGCCCAGTTCATCACTCGTGGACGCTCGCGGAGCATAACCTCCAAATCCACAGAATCGCCCTCGATGGTGGCACCAATCTGAACATCCTCGAAATAGCGCTGCGACCAAAGACGCATCATAGCATTTTGAATGAACGAACCCGAGAGATATACCGAGTCTCCTGGCACCAAGCCCGACGACGAACGGATGATGTCGTGGTTGATATGCTTTACACCGTGGATATTTACACGACGGATGTGATAGACCTTGTCGTCCGCCTCGCTCAAGTATGGAGCATCCTTAGGCATTACGAAGTCGTCCTTTACCGCCGTAGTGTCGGCAAGGATGGCTGGCACACTCTGCGCCGATGCCGAGAGGGCTGCCAGCGAGAGTGTCAGTATGCAGAGTATTTTAGTTAAAAATCTCATTCCAAATCTCTAGTTATAGCAGACCATAGCGTCGATTGCGCTCGGCATAGACCTCCAAAGCCTTGTCGAAGGCCTCCTCGCGGAAGTCGGGCCACATAGTCTGCGGGAAATACATCTCGGCGTACGACGCCTGCCACAACATAAAGTTGCTGAGGCGACACTCGCCACTTGTACGGATAATGAGGTCGGGATCGGGGATATTAGCCGTATCGAGATGAGCCGAAATCACCTTGTCGTCGATGGCTTCAGCCTTCAACTCGCCACGCTCTACCTTAGCGGCAATCGAGCGCGAAGCTCTCACCAACTCGTCACGCGAAGAGTAGTCGAATGCCAACACAAGGGTTAGCTTATCGCCCTGAGCTGTGCTCTCCTCGATATGGAGCAGACGCTCGCGCACCTCCTCCGAGAAGCGGTCGCGACGACCAATAATCTGCACCCTTACACCCTGCTCTACCAACTCTGGAGTCTCCTTGGTTACGCTCTTGCAGAAGAGCTGCATCAAAGCATCAACCTCGGCTTGTGGTCGTCCCCAATTCTCGGTCGAGAAGGCATAGAGCGTAAGATAGCGCACACCGCGCTTACGGGCAGCCTTGATGCACGCCTTAACCGAGGCAACACCTTCGATGTGTCCCTCGTAGCGCTCTTTGCCCTGAGCCTCGGCCCAGCGACCATTGCCGTCCATAATTATCGCAATATGCGCAGGAATCTTCTCCATACTATCCTATAGGGCGCAAATATACGAACTTTAATTAGAAATTAAAAATTAAAATCAAAAATTCTGCATTTTGCCTCTATCTCACATCCACGCCCCACATCATCTTATTGCGTAACGTATCGAAGAAAGATATATTGTGCGGAACTGCCAAACGGATATATCTTTTTGCCTTTTTGATGGTCAAAATGGTATCGTTTGTCACCTTGAAAGTGCGATTATCGACCGAGACCGAAGCCTCATTATTTCGGGTATTGATGCGGAGCGAAACCACGCTCGAATCGGGCATTACGATTGGTCGCATTGTGAGGTTGTGCGGAGCCAACGGAGTGAGCAAAAACGAGTGGCACGAAGGGGCCAAAATTGGACCTCCTGCGCTCAGCGAATAGGCAGTAGAACCTGTTGGCGTTGAGATAATTACGCCATCGCCATTATAGGTCGAAACCGAGTTACCATCAATCTCGACATCCACCGAAATCATCGTTGCACCAAGACGCTGCACAGCCACCTCATTCAGGGCATAAAACTTCTCGTTACCGAGCCCCTCTACGCAGAGTAAATCGCGACGCTCGAGGTGAAGTTTCGACGATGCTAGAGCGTCGAAAACCTCCCTAATATTTTCACGCGGAGCAAGAGCCAAAAATCCGAGATGACCTCCATTGATTCCCACTACCGGAATATCCACTCCATCGAGGCGATGCACGCCCTCCAAGAGTGTGCCGTCGCCACCATAGCAGACCATCACAGCCTCCTCGGGCTGAGGAGCTACAACACCATCGTAGATTCGCTCGGGTGCGATTCTACGCGAAGTGGTAGCCTCGACATTCTCGGCAAATGCACGATTTATGGCGTAATCGAAGCCGTAACACTCTATTGCTCCGAAGATTGCCTCGACATCCTCACTACGAGGCACAATACCTTTGCGTGAAAAAAGTATGATTTTCATCTCTTATTTCGGCGAAATTAATTAACTTTACAACGATTTTGGCGCAAAGTGTGCAAAATCATTGGCAAATATAGCGATTTTTTATGACAAAATTAAGCGTAAATGTAAATAAGATTGCCGTAATTCGCAATTCGCGAGGTGGCAACACTCCCGATGTCGTGGCTGCGGCACTTGCAATAGAGCGTTTTGGAGGTGAGGGCATTACCGTTCATCCACGCCCCGATGCTCGTCACATCCGCTACTCGGACGTGCGAGAGTTGAAGAAGGTTATCAAGACCGAGCTCAACATCGAGGGCAACCCTATCGGCTCGTTTGTCGATTTGGTATTGGAGGTTGTGCCCGCTCAGGTTACACTTGTGCCCGATGCAGTCGATGCCATAACCTCGAATGCTGGCTGGGACACTATCGCCAACAAGGAGTTCTTGACCGACATTACAAAGCGTTTCCACGAGAAGGGCATTCGCGTCTCGATTTTCGTAGATCCGAAGCCCGAGATGGTGGCTGGAGCAGCCGCTTGCGGAGCCGACCGCGTGGAGCTCTACACCGAGGCGTATGCCGCTAACTATAAGGCTGATAGAGAGGCTGCAATTGCCCCATACATCGCCACTGCCGAGGAGGCACGCAAGTGCGGTTTGGGCTTGAATGCAGGTCACGACCTTTCGCTCGAAAACCTGCAATATTTTGCCGAGCAAATTCCGTGGTGCGACGAGGTTTCGATTGGTCACGCACTTATCAGCGACGCACTCTACTACGGTCTCGAAAATACAGTTCAGCTCTACCGCAGATGCTTGCGATAGAGTTAAAAGTTAAAATTGCAAAGTTAAAAGTTGTAAATGAAGAATCCTCTGCAATTACCTATATTTGAGAGAATTTCACGCCTTGTGGATGAGCGAGGAGTGGAGGCCTATGTAGTAGGCGGATATGTACGCGACTACTACTTGCACCGCCCCTGCACCGATATAGACGTGGTGGTTGTGGGTAGCGGCATAGAGATTGCCGAGGCTCTCGGAAAGGAGTTGCACACCAAGGTGTCGGTCTTCAAGACCTTTGGTACGGCAATGTTGCGAGCAGACGGCTACGAGGTGGAGTTTGTGGGAGCTCGCAAAGAGTCCTACTCGCCCGACTCGCGCAAACCGCACGTCGAGGATGGCACCATCGAGGATGACCAGCGTCGTCGCGACTTCACCATCAACGCTATGGCGTGGTCGCTCAATGGCAAGACCTTTGGCGAGTTGGTAGACCCATTCGACGGAATGTACGACCTCGAGGATTGCATAATCTGCACCCCTTGCGACCCTGATATAACCTTCTCGGACGACCCTCTGCGAATGATGCGAGGCATTCGTTTCGCTTCGCAGCTCGGCTTCGAGTTGGAGGACGAGACCTTCGAGGCTATGAAGCGTAACCGCGAGCGCATAAAGATTGTATCGCAGGAGCGCATTATCACCGAGTTGAACAAAATTGTGGCTTCACCCGTGCCTTCGATCGGCTTCGAACTGCTCGAGCTAACAGGTCTTTTAGAGATTATATTCCCCGAGTTGCACGCCCTTTGCGGTGTGGAGCGCCGAGGCAACCACGCTCATAAAGACAACTTCAAGCACACGCTGAAAGTACTTGATAATGTGGCGCGTAAGAGCGATGACTTGTGGCTACGCTGGGCCGCCATTATGCACGACATAGCCAAGCCAAAATGCAAGTCGTACGACCCTCGTATCGGTTGGTCGTTCCACGGACACGAGGTGCTCGGCTCGAAGATGGTACAGCCTATCTTCCGCCGTCTGAAGTTGCCCCTTGGCGAGACCATGAAGTTTGTGCAGAAACTCGTCTTCCTCCACCTCCGACCAATAATTTTGGCCGAAGATGTGGTTACAGACTCTGCTGTACGCAGACTTCTGTTCGAGGCGGGCGACGACGTGGAGAAACTGATGACACTCTGCGAGGCCGACATAACCTCGGGCATCGAGAGCAAGGTGAAGCGTTTCCTCGCCAACTTCGAGCTTGTGCGCGAGAAGATGCGCGACCTGGAGGAACGCGATCGCATACGCAACTTCCAACCGCCAATTACGGGCGATACCATAATGCGCGAGTACGACATCGAGCCGTGCGCCGTGCTTGGCGAGATAAAGGAGATAATCAAGAATGCCATTCTCGATGGCGAGATTCCGAACGACTACGATGCTGCCCACGCGCTGATGGAGAAGCTGGCAGCAGAAAGGGGATTAAAAAAGCGATGAGTTCTAGTGAACTCATCGCTTTTATTTTGCTTCAGTGGGAGATTTACTCCTCCTCAGGCAACTCGAACTTGGTCATTCCTGCCGAAACCAAGAGGTTGAACCAAGCGATAGCCTTCTTGATATCCGAAGCGTGTACGCGCTCGCGGTCGTAGTCAGGAATAACCACACCGAAGAACTCCTTCAAACGGTCGTTGCTCTCCTTTGCCGATGGACCCTGCTCACCCTTGGTGTACTCATACATCTTTGTGAAGACCTCAGCAAGAGGAATATCCTCACCCTCGGTGAACATCGAAATCTCGGTGAGTGCGCTGATACGCGACGAAGCCGAAGCGTTTGTACGCTTGCCATCGAGAAGCGACTCTACAATAAATCCGTTACGCGACTGCGCTACAAAACGGAACAAACCAGGCTGTCCCGAAATTGCCAAAATATCTTTCAATTCCATAGTATTAGTGTATTATATTTAGTTATTAATTCTGCTTTACGTGAACATCCATCTGCGGATATGGGAAGTTTATGCCCTTTGACGGAAGTTCCTTATACATCTTCTCGTTTATAGCGTAATAGAGCGGCCAATAGTCGGCATTCTTCACCCAAGCACGGATGGAGAGATCCACCGAACTCGAATTGAGGGTCTTGACATAGACCTCAGGTGGTGTATCTTGCAAAACGCGAGGGTCGGCATTGAGCATAGCCAAAATCTCGCGACGAGCCACATCCACATCGTCGCCATAAGATACGGAGAGCAACCAATCTACACGACGAGTCTCCGACTGCGAATAGTTGTCGATAATGGAGGTCGAAATCGAGTTGTTAGGCACATAGACAATCTGGTTGTCGGGCTTTCTCAAACAAGTTGAGAAGAGACCGATAGACTCCACCGTACCTGCTTGTCCCATTGACTCGACATAGTCGCCAACCTTGTACGGACGCAGGATGAGCAACACTACTCCACCTGCAAAGTTCTGCAATGTACCGCTCAAGGCCATACCGATAGCCAAACCAGCCGAGGCAAAGAGTGCGAGGAACGACGAGGTGTTCACGCCGAGAGTCTGAATTACGGCCAACACCAACATTACCATCATCAGCGCCTTGGCCAAGCTTCGCAAGAAGTTGCGCAGCGAGGCATCGACCTCGTGGCGCGCGAAGGCTCTATCCATAATGCGAACCACCCACTTCATCACCATCTTACCAACAAAATAGATGGTAAAGGCGAGCAATATCTTGAGCAATATCCAACCAATCTCTTGTGCCGCCTCGGTCATAAACTGGCGGTAGTCAATCTGAGTGAGTTCGCCAATCTTCTTTACTGCATCGGCAAAATTCTGCTTCTGCAGACTATCGGGAACTATTAAATCTCCGAGCTTTGGTGCCTCCTCCTGTAAAAAATGCAACATATCTCTATTCTTTATTCGCGGGCAAAAATAGCAAAAATTTCGCGATATTTATTAAATTTGTACCAATTTGATAGATTTTTCGAAGAAATGAGAGCGATATATATTGTTTTACTCCTATTTGCAAGCATTGCAAGTGGTTGCTACGACAACCACAGCAACCCACCAGCAAACGAGAGTTTTACGGAGAGAGCCAACTGCACCTTGGCACAACTACGCACTCTATGCAAGGATGGAAATTTCCACGTTGCACCCGATGGTGTCTGCGTGGGACGCATAACCTCATCCGACGAAAAGGGAAACTTCTACCGCACGCTCTGCATCGAGGACGAGAGCGGTGCAGCCGAGATTCTGCTCGGCTTGCACAATAGCCACACCCAATACCCTATAGGTCTGCAAGTTGCCATACGACTGGAGGGATTGGCGGTAGCCATAGAGGATGGGGTTGTGCAGATAGGTCTTACACCCGAGAGTTACGACGCTTCGCTGCGCGAGATAGCCTCACAGGAGATGATTGATAGGCACATAATACGTAGCACCAGCGTTACAAACATCGAGCCTACCACCTACACCCTAGCAGAGCTCGACAATACTCTGTGTGGCAGATTGGTACGCATCGTCAACTTGACCCATTCACCACTTGGTGAGGAGCAAGAGCACTACCGTTTCGTAGATGAGGGCGGCAATGTTGTGTTTGCATATGTCAGCGAATACGCCACACTGCAACCATCTCTCACGGCCACCTCGCTAATAGGCATTTTGCGTCTCGAGAGAGTCGCTGCCGACCAAGATAAGCAGTTTGTTATAGTACCTAGATTCGACCATGATTTTGCGGTTGCTAGCAATATCGATTAGTCTGCTATTTATCACCTCCTGCTCGAACACACAAAACTATAGTTCAGACGGCGGTGAGGTATCGATAGCGTACCTAAAGTCGCTCTGCAAGGGCGACCACTACCGCATCTCCAACGACTATCGCATACGCGGCGTGGTGGTTGCGAATAATTGGCTTGGCGAATTCCCACAGAGCATTGTAGTGGTGGACGAGAGTGGAGGCATAGAGATTGCCATCGAGCACTCGGCCTTCGACGATCCCATACAGATATTCTCCGAGGTGGAGGTACTTTGTAGCGGTCTTATATTAGCCCGCACAGGTGGCAAGATATCGCTTGGAGCGTTGCCCACAGGCGATTTTCCGTTGGACAACATAGCCGAAGAGATGATAAATCGATATATTCGCACTACGGGCTATTGCTCCGATTTTGCGCCTTCGACAAAGCGCATTTCGGAGATTACGCCAAGCGATATCAGCACCTTATGCCTATTCCGCAACATCCGTCTATGTCAAGAAGAGCGAGGGCTGAAGTGGTGCGACGTGGTAGATGAAGAGGTCGTCACCACCTATCGTTCGTTCGTAGACGAGGAGGGTGACACCCTAGTCATCCGCACTCTACCTTCGTGCATCTATGCCGAGAACGACATCCCCACAAACGAGATATCGGTTGTTGGCGTAGTAGATTACGCCCACAACCGATACTTCGTACGAATTGCCAATAACGGCATTATTGAATAGTAGAGACTACCTCTATCAGTAACTTCCAGAACTTATCTACGGTAGCGATTTCGAGACGCTCATCAGGCGAGTGAACGCCACGAAGTGTTGGGCCAAACGACACCATCTCGAGGTGTGGATACTTCTCGAGGAAGAGTCCGCACTCCAAACCTGCGTGGATAGCACGCACCTTCACATCCTTGCCGAAGAGCTTCTTGTA
>JAZLDJ010000141.1:0-24876 GCA_045614685.1 Alistipes sp.
GCGCCCATATAACCACCACGAGCAACAATACCTGCTACGTGTGTATTAGGGTGGCCCTGAGTATCCTGAGCCTGACCTCCACCAACAGCCTGGAAGGTTATATCGCCATAGTTGTTACAGTCGTGGAAAGTTGCGAACTCCTCCTTATCACCCTTAACAAGAGTAGTGTGGTGATATGTACCACCCGAAATACCACCTACAGCAGGGATTACTCGCCAAGTCTCGTTGTTACAGCTCTTGTCCTGGTAGAGGATATCCGCGTTGTTCACGCAACCAGAGAGGTGAGTGTTGAGCTCAACATCACCAACCTTCACATAGAAAGCGTTACCGGTGATACCACCAATAGAAGGAACAACATCAACATCGTTCTCCATCTTCGCAATCTGCTTAACTGTGATAGCCGCATTGTTCACGCAGTCAACGATGTTGATACCGCGCGAAAGACCTACAATACCACCATAAGCCATCTCCGAAGCCTTAGCGTCGTTGTTCAAATATTTCTGGCCGGAAACCGAATGTGCGAGACCGGTATACTCTGTGTTCTCGATGGTGAAAGTACCGCTAACCGAGCAGCTCTCGATAACAGGAACCTCCTCCGAAATAGCCACAACCTCGCAAGCAAAAGCACCATAGCGAGGTGCGTTGTTAGAGTTGAGAACTACATCGCGAAGGTGCAAGCCCTTGATCGAAGCGTTTGTAACACCGAACAATGGAGCGGTCAAGCCCTTGATTGCGTAACCATTACCACGAACAGTCTTAGCATAGCCCTCGATTGGGGTCCAAGCCTCGCCTGTCATATCGACATCGGCAACAAAGAGAACATCCTTCTCCAAAGTAGCTGCCTGCTCGGCAAAGGCCTTCAGCGATGCAGCATCCTTGACTACAAACAAAGCGTCGGTTGCTACATAGACAATCGAGTTCGAGAACTCACGAACCTTACCGGCAACAAGCGGCTTGGTCTCGTCAGTCTTAATGGTAGCGTACATCACACCACCCTCGGCATCGTACAATGTTACATACAACTCGCCATACTCACCTGCAGGAACTGCTGCGTGGATGTAGGTTGGCTCGCTCGAGAGCTGAACGCCCTCGCCAAACGAGTAGTTGATAACCTCCTTCGATGCAGCGGTAGCGGTAGCCTCGCCCTTCTCGAAATCGAAGTCGAATGCACCTGCGATAGGCTTGCGGTTAACATTCGAAATCTGCGCGAGCACCAACTTTGCGCTACCTGTAACGCCAATCTTCAAGACACCTGTGAGGTGGTTGAGCGTTACGCCCAAGCCATCAGCAGCATAGGCATACATTGTAGCTACGCCGCTTGCGAAGGTACCCTCGGTGTGAGTCTGCTCAGCGGCAAACACCACCTGACCAGCTGCAGCTGCAGGGTAAGCGATACAGTAAGGCTTTGCAGGGCTACCTGCCACCGAGAAGGTTGCACTTGCCTCACCTGCAGCATCTGCGCTCAAAGCGGTCGATGCCACGCCATTGATCGAGATCTGGTCGCCCTCGCTCCAGAGGAGTGGGTACAACTCGCCAGCCTTCTCACCGAGCTGAGTACGCGACTGCTCGAGCGAAAGGGAGATCTGAGTCAAACCATCGTTGCCAACACTGACACCGAGGTCTTGGGTTGTGTCTGTCGCACACGCATACGCGAAGAGGACAGCCACAATCAAGAAATTCTTGAGTAATCTTTTCATTTCAAATTAGTTTTATAGTTGATTTTATTTTAAACGAAGTTTAATAAATGGTGCTTATATGCATAGTTTGCGCAAATATATGAATTATTTTTATTTTTTCGGCTTTAATTTCATTAAAACTTTTATTTCGCACACCGTTTTTTTGTAAAATTAACAATTCTTTGCTACTTTTGCACAGAGATACTTAACTAAACCAAAATACAATTCGAAATGAAAAAGAACTTTTTACTATTGGCTGCTATTGCAGTAGTGGCTATGGTGGGTTGTAGCAGACCCAACACCTCGACATTCGCCGAGGCGGAGGATCCGACCGTTCGCACCAAGGAGGATTCGGTAGCAATTGCTAAGGCTTGGGGCAACGTAAAGGGTGGCAACATCGGTTGGGGAACTCCCGACTTGGTCTACTCCCGTAGCGAGGTGCCACAAAACCTTACAAAGAGCTACACTGCAACAGCTTGGCGTGGCGAGAAGACATCGGCACAGCTGCTTCTTTGGACATCGGAGAGGTTGGAGGCTGTGGTATGCGAAATCTCGGAATTCGAGTCGAGCAACGCAACACTTCCTGCTTCGATTGCTAAGGCGCACTTCGTGCGTTACACCATAGCCGACAAGGTCGATGAGTCGTGCCGCTGCGGTCGTCCAAACGGCCACCCTGCAATTTTGCAGGCCGATATGCTCGACAACCTCGAGGCTATGGACATCAGCGCAAAGACCACTCGTCCTATCTGGATCTCGATTGATGTTCCTCGCGACGCAAAGCCAGGACTCTACAAGGCTACCGTCGAGATTTCGCACCAGGGCTGGGGCTCGTTGGAGCTTCCTTTGCAGTTAGAGGTTGTGAATCAGACCCTTGCACAGCCTAAGGAGTGGGGATTCCACCTCGATTTGTGGCAGCACCCATCGGCCGTAGCGCGTGTAGCAGGTGTTGAGGTTTGGAGCGACGAGCACTTCGAGACTATGCGTCCGTTGATGCAGATGTTGGCCAACGCAGGTCAGAAGGTTATCACTTGTACCCTCAACCGCGACCCTTGGCGCTATCAGTGTTTCGACGACTACGAGCCAATGATCTATTGGTATCTCTACGACAACGACGAGTGGAAGTACGACTATACCATCTTCGACAAGTGGGTGGAGTATATGATGGAGCTCGGCATCGACAAGCAAATCAACTGCTACTCGATGTTGCCTTGGGGTCAGTGCATACTCGACTACCAGGATATGCGCTCGAACGCTAAGGATAACCGCCTTCGTCAGATTAAGACCACTCCACAGGAGCCTGAGTACGAGAAGGCTTGGGGCCCATTCCTCGTAGATTTTGCAAAGCACCTCAAGGAGAAGGGTTGGTTGCACATTACCAATATGGCAATCGACGAGCGTAAGCCTGAGGATATGGACGTAGCCGCAGCTCTCATCAAGAAGTATGCTCCTGAGTTGGGCTTTGCAATGGCCGACAACCACGACTCGTACAAGCGTTACACTAATATGCGCGACGTATGCGTAGGTCAGAAGCACTCGTTGATGGCTCCAGAGGAGATTGCAGCTCGCCGCGCAAATGGCGACGTTTCGACATACTACGTATGTTGCAGCACTCTCTTCCCTAACGTCTTCACCAACTCGCAGCCATTCGAGGCTGAGTTGCTCGGTCTCTACGCCTTGGCACACGACTACGACGGTATGTTGCGTTGGGCTTACAACTCGTGGCCAGCACGTCCTGAGTACGACTCACGATTCCGCCGTTGGGCTTCGGGCGACACCTATATGGTATACCCTGGCGCACGTTCGTCGGTTCGCTTCGAGCGTCTCATCGACGGTATCGAGCTCTACGAGAAGGTTCACGCTTTGCGCAAGAAGTGTGGCGAGAACTGCGAGGCTCTTGCTGCAGTCGAGGCTAAGCTCGCCGAGTTCCGTGCTTTGGACAAGGAGTTCAACAATATGAACTACGACTGGATTACATTCCTTGCAGAGATTAACAAGCTCGTGAACGAGGCTGCAAAGAAGGTGAATTAATAGCCTTTGGCAGACCCTCTAATAAAAGATAAAGGTGTCCAATTTGGGCACCTTTATTTTTGTAATCTGCAAAATTCAACCGTCAACACTTTTGTTAACAACTGCTCTGCGATGAAATATGGATAACGCAGTAACAATTAAAGCAGTATGATTATTGTAGTTGTGTGCATCTAAACATACTTTTTTGCAATTTGGGCTGTTGCAACAGACTCTTTTCTGCTCCATCGCGCACATCCGTCTTGAAACCCATCCGCCACGGCGCATAGACCCGGTCGTGGCAGGTGCAAAATCGTTCGATTTTTCTGTGCAACGAACATTTACTCCATTTTTTTGGAAATCTTGATACAAAATTGGCAAATATTTCCTAACTTTGCATGGAATAGTGGGTATGTGCGCCTACTATCGAAAGGCTTTTACGCAGAAACAAACAAATAAACACTATACAACTATGGGAAAAAAGACCGTTTTAGTATCGGGTGGTGCAGGCTATATTGGCTCGCACACCGCTGTAGAGTTGATTAACGCTGGTTTGAATGTGGTGGTTGCAGACAACCTCTCGAACTCGGATATGTCGGGCGTTGAGGGTGTACGCAAAATCACTGGCGTAGATGTTCCTTTCATCAACGTTGATTGCTGCGACAAGGAGGCTTTCAAGCGCGAGGTATTCGAGAAGTACGAGTTCGACTCAGTAATTCACTTCGCTGCATTCAAGGCTGTAGGCGAGTCGGTAGCAGACCCTATGAAGTACTACCGCAACAACCTTGTTTCGTTTATGAACATCATCGACTTGATGCGCGAGTTCGATCGTCACAACATCGTATTCTCGTCATCTGCAACAGTCTATGGCGAGGCAGACGAGCTCCCTGTAACCGAGCAGACCCCACGTAAGCCCGCTACATCGTCGTACGGCAACACCAAGCAGATGTGCGAGGATATCTTGCGCGACTCGGTGGCAGCATATGGTGGCGAGGGCTTGAAGGGTATCGCTCTTCGATACTTCAACCCAATTGGTGCTCACCCATCTGCTCTCATCGGCGAGCTTCCACGTGGTGTACCTCAGAACCTTGTTCCATTCATCACCCAGACTGCTGCTGGCGTTCGCGAGTGCCTCTCGGTATTTGGCGACGACTACAACACACCTGACGGTTCGTGCTTGCGCGACTACATCGACGTTGTAGACTTGGCAAAGGCTCACGTAGTGGCTATCCAGCGTATGATCGACGAAAAGTGCAAGGAGAACTACGAAATCTTCAATGTTGGCACAGGTCGTGCAGTATCGGTATTGGAGTTGGTGAACACCTTCGAGCGCGTAAACGAGTTGAAGCTCAACTACAAGGTTGCACCTCGCCGTCCAGGCGATGTTGTGGCTATCTGGGCCGACACAGCTCACGCTAACGAGGAGCTCGGCTGGAAGGCAGAGCGCTCGCTCGACGACACTCTCCGCTCGGCTTGGGCTTGGGAGAAGAATGTTCGCGGAATCAAATAGGCGAAAACCAAAATCTGAAAACAAAAAGCTATGGAATATAAAGCAAAATTACAGGAATTTGCACCTGCATTGACCGATGCAGAGGTGTCGGCAGAGGTTGCTCGCATCAAGGAACTCTCGGTGCGTAACCACCGCAAAGAGGTCTATGCTTTTGCCCTCTCGGCTGTGGATTTGACCACCCTCACCTGCAACGACTCGGTGGAGTCGGTGTCGGCATTTGCACAGCGTGCAGTAGATTTCTACACTAAATATCCCGATTTGGCAAACGTGGCTTCGATTTGCGTCTATCCATCGTTTGTGGAGACCGTAGGCTTGGCTGTTGATGGCTCGCCTATGCGTATCACCAGCGTTGCTGCGGGATTCCCTGCTTCGCAGACCTTCCTCGAGGTGAAGATGTTGGAGGTGGCTATGGCCATCGAGAACGGTGCCGACGAGGTGGATATCGTAATGAACGTAGGCAAGGTTTTGACCGGCAACTACGACGAGGCTGCCAATGAGGTGGAGGTTATCCGTCAGGAGATGGGCGACGATACCATTTTGAAGGTTATCCTCGAAACTGGTGCATTGAAGTCGTCGCAGTTGATCCACGACGCATCGTTGATTTCGATGATGGCAGGTACCCACTTCATCAAGACTTCGACTGGTAAAATCGACGTTGCAGCTACCCCAGAGGCTGCTGTAGTGATGTGTCGCGCCATCAAGTTATTCTACGATAAGACCGGTGTGAAGGTGGGTTTCAAGGCAGCAGGTGGTGTTCGTACCCCTGAGGATGCTGCTCTCTACTACACCATCGTAGAGGATATTTTGGGCGAGGAGTGGCTCACTACCGACCTCTTCCGTATCGGAGCTTCGTCGGCGGCAAACAATCTCCTCTCGGCCGTTGTGGGCGAGAAGGTTGTACACTTCTAAGAAATAGGTTTTTATCTGATAGAGAAAGAGGGTGTCGGACAGTGTCGTGACAGCCTCTTTTGCCCGAATTTTGAAGGAATAGTATGAGTAATATTATCACAGCCGAACATATCACCAAACGCTTTTCGGCACACACCGCACTCGATGATGTCTCTATCGAGATTCCGCGAGGTTCGGTTTACGGCTTGCTTGGCCCAAATGGTGCCGGCAAGACCACGCTAATCCGCTGCATCAACCGCATAATACTCCCCGACGAAGGCAATATCCTCTTCGATGGTCGCCCCATCACACAGAAAGATGTATACCGCATCGGCTATCTCCCCGAGGAGCGCGGACTCTATCGCAAGATGAAGGTAGGCGAGCAGGCCCTCTTCCTTGCAAAGTTGAAGGGTCTGTCGCATCACGAGGCCTTGGTGCGGCTGAAGGTGTGGTTCGAGCGTTTCGGAATAGAAGATTGGTGGAACAGAAAGGTCGAGGAGCTCTCGAAGGGTATGGCACAGAAGATTCAGTTTATGGTAACGGTGCTTCACCGCCCCGAATTGCTCATCTTCGATGAACCATTCTCTGGCTTCGACCCGATAAATGCCAACCTCTTGAAAGAGGAGATTTTACGCCTTCGCGACGAGGGTGCTACGGTGATATTCTCAACACACAACATGTCGTCAGTCGAGGAGATTTGCGACCATATCACCCTTATCAACAAGTCGCGCAACATCCTCTCGGGCAAGGTCGATGACATTCGTCGAGCACACGGAGGAAACACCTTCGCTGTACAATACAAGGGTGATGATTCGACTCTCTGTGAACGTCTGCACGGAGTGTGCGAGGTGATAGAGAATGAGGTTTCGTCCACCGGATTCTCGACACTCAAAGTGCACATTCCTCGCAACGAAGATATCCGCGCGGTGGTTACAATGGTGAACGACACGGTCGAAATGCGCCAATTTACCGAGACCATCCCTTCGATGAACGACATCTTTATTCGCACCTGCCAACACGAGTAGAGGGAGCGGAAAGCGGAGCATACTTGAGGTATGTGAGCATTTACGACACAAGTAAGGTGGGAAATTTACCAACCGGAACGATTTAGGTTGCAAAAAGTAATAAGCTAACCAATAATAAAATGAGAAATATAGGTCTTATAATTGGAAGGGAATTTCGCGAACGCGTATATAAGAAGTCGTTCATCTTTACGACTCTGCTGGTGCCGCTCTTTATGTTGGGAATAGGGGCAGCTCCAAC
This sequence comes from Alistipes sp., assembly GCA_045614685.1. GTDB lineage: Bacteria > Bacteroidota > Bacteroidia > Bacteroidales > Rikenellaceae > Alistipes. Next base: position 7,342 of record JAZLDJ010000141.1, read on the forward strand.
ACTGATTATGACCTTTGCAGAGGGCGAGATGCACCGCATAAAGGTGGTGGATGAAAGTGGCATAGTCTCCAAGCATCTCGCTTCTAATGAGACGCTTACATTCGAACTTTCGGACAAAGAGTTGGATGAGACCCTTCTCGAAGTGTCGAACGATGAGGGCTGTTTTGGTGTGCTCTACATCGGTAGCAACATCGTTACAAACTCGGGCGATGTGCGACTCTACACCACCTCTTCGTCGTCGATGTCTGTCGAACTCGGAATAGCCGAACAGCTCGAATCTATCATCGAAAAGGAGAGACTCAAAGAGTATAATATCGAAAATCTCGACGAGATACTTGCCAAGGTCGACGCTACGGTGCATCTGACAACATACCGCACCGACTCAGAGGAGGAGGGCTCGGCGACTTCGGCCATAGCGTCTTCGGCAGCAGGTATGATACTCGGATTTTTGCTCTATTTTATCCTTGCCATATATGGCTCGATGGTGATGCAGAGTGTCATAGAGGAGAAGTCGTCGCGCATCTTGGATGTAATGGTCTCTACGGTCAAGCCTTTCGAGATGTTGATGGGCAAGATTCTTGGCGTAGCTCTTGTAGCGGCTCTACAGGTGGCTATCTGGGGAGCATTGATCATATTGTTCAGCTCGACTATTCTGCCGGCCTTGATGCCTGAAAATCTGCTTGCCGGAGCACAAGCCGTACAGAGTGGTACCGACGTCTCGGCACTTGCGGCACAACAAAACCTCGACCCCGATATGCTTACTGCCATATCGGCTGTACTCGATACAGGCAGTTTGGCTATGATTATAGGCGTGGTATTGCTCTTCTTGATAGGAGGTTTCTTGCTCTACGCATCGCTCTATGCTGCTATTGGTGCGAGTGTGGATCAACTACAAGATGCACAGCAACTTACTACCATCGTAACGCTACCGGTTATAGTGGCATTTATCATCTCGACATTGGTGATGGAGGATCCAAATTCGCCTATCGTATTTTGGGCCTCGATGATTCCGTTCACATCACCAATAGTGATGGTGGCCCGAATCCCGAGTGGTATACCTGCGTGGGAGGTGGCTACATCGTTGATAATCCTATTTATCACATTCACGATTTGTGTGTGGTGCGCTGCAAAGATATACCGAATAGGTATCTTTATGCACGGCACCAAACCAACACTGCGCGACTTGTGGCGATGGCTTAAATATTAGCCAAAGGCTAAATAATTTGAGGATTGAGAATTGAGAATTGAGAATTAATGTTTACCTTTGCAAAATTGCAGGCGAAATTTTAGAATAAAATAGATAGACTTAGTATGAATAACAAAATTGCAGCACTCGCACAAGCGGTGGAGGAGTTCGCTCCGAAGTCGTTGGCGGAAGTTGAGGATTTCAGAATCAAAATGGTGGGCAAGAAGGGCGAGATGACAGCCCTTATGGAGGAGTTCAAGACGGTGGCTCCCGAGCTTAAGCGTGAGTTTGGCCAGAAGCTCAATGCCCTAAAAAACAGCATCTTGGCAAAGATTAACGAGCAGAAGGAGTTGCTCGAGAATCAGGCTGCTGCGGCCCCCCAAATCGACGATATGTCGCGTCCAGGCTCGGCCGAGCAGCTCGGTTCGCGCCACCCTATCTCGCTCGTAAAGCAGGAGATTATCGACATCTTCTCGCGCCTCGGCTACACCGTTGCCGATGGTCCAGAGATTGAGGACGACAACCACGTATTCTCGCGTTTGAACTTCCCAATGGAGCACCCTGCTCGCGATATGCAGGATACCTTCTTCGTTGAGAAGGCGGGTTCGGAGCCTTCGGCTGACGATGTTTTGTTGCGTACCCACACCTCGTCGATTCAGGTGCGTACCATGCAGCAGCAGGAGCCACCTATCCGCGTAATCTGCCCAGGACGCGTTTTCCGTAACGAGGCTATCTCATACCGTGCACACTGCATCTTCCACCAGGTGGAGGGCTTGTATATCGACAAGAATGTATCGTTTGCCGATATGAAGCAGTCGTTGCTCTACTTCTCGAAGGAGCTCTTTGGCGAGAAGACCCAGATTCGTATGCGCCCATCGTTCTTCCCATTCACCGAGCCTTCGGCTGAGTTGGATGTTTCGTGTAACCTCTGCGGTGGCAAGGGCTGTCCAGTATGTAAGGGTACCGGCTGGTTGGAGATTATGGGTTGCGGTATGGTAGACCCTAACGTATTGGAGGCCAATGGTATAGACTCGAAGGTTTACTCGGGCTTCGCCTTTGGTATGGGTGTTGAGCGTATCGCTATGTTGAAGTTTGGCGTTAAGGACTTGCGTCTCTACTTCGAGAACGACGTTCGCTTCCTCCACCAGTTCGACAGCGTATTGTAACACCTCGGCGCGATGAAAAAGGGGCTTCTTATAGTGGTGATTGCCTTGTTCTGTTGCGGATTTATTCCGCAGCATAGGGCGTCGCGTCAACAGGCCCCACAAAAGAGTGTTTCGGAGCTATATACCGAGGCCATAAAGTCGATAACCATCTACCAAGACACACTCAAGACGCTACATGCATTGAGGAAGTTGTTGGACCAAGATTCGACCTTTGCCCCAGCAATGAACCTCTACTCTCGCATAGCCAACAAGCCCGAAACTGCGGTGAGGTATGCCGAGGCTGCCTATCTGTCGGATACCACAAACAACCACTATTTGGAGGACTATGCGCGAGCATTAATCACGGCCAGCAAATACGATAGAGCAATACCCGTATTCCAGAAGATGGTGCGCCACAGTACCGATCCGAACCACTTCAACATTCTGGCTCTGTTGCTGGATGACAAGAATCGCTACAGCGAGGCGGTGGCGGTGGTGGATAGTGCCGAGGTACGCTTTGGACGCATCTCCGAGCTTAGTCGCTTGCGCCAATACTGCTTGTTGAAATTGGGCAAGACACTCGAGGCCGAGGCCGACGCACGCAAAGCAGTCGAGGAGGCTCCATATGTTGTTCAGAACCACCTTACACTAGCAAAAATATACGCTATAACCAAGCGTGATTCCTTGGCCTTAACGTCGTATATGAAGGCCATTGAACTCGATTCGTTGGCTGCAGGGCCGTGGTTGGAGCTCTACGATTACTCCGAAAAGACCGGCCGAAAAGAGGCGTGCCTCGTGGTTTTGGAAGAGCTATTCAAAAACAAAAACTACCCTCTGAACGAGAAGATCGAGATGTGGGATAAGTGGAGCAACGATCACAAGTCGTACGGAGATTACTACTATCGTTACGACAAACTTGCAAAGTCGCTCTTCATCCACAACCCCGAGGATCGTCGTGTAGTCAGGCTCTATAGCGTTCACCTCTACGTATCGGGGCAACACGAAGAGTCGCTACAAGTGCTCAAACGATTCTTGAGCCAGCAGCAAACTCCTGTCGTCGAGGATTTTACAAACATCATACACCTCGAATCCGGTCTTAACAGATTGGACTCGGTGGCATACTACGCCAACCTTGCCCTGAAGCACCATCCGAAAAACACACAGCTATTGCAGCTCAGAAGCTACGTTGCCCAGGAGCACAAGAAGTATGACGAGGCAATCAGCTATATGAACGAGGCGTTGAAATATGCCGAGGATGACAAGTCGCGCAGTGAGATGTGGTCATCCATAGGCATACTCGAGAGCCAGCGAGGCGAGCATAAACTCTGCATCAAAGCCTATAAGAAGGCGCTGAAATACAATGCCGACAATAGCGGCGCATTGAACAACCTTGCCTACGAATATAGCCTCGAAGGTCGCAACCTCGAGGAGGCGCTCACAATGGTAAACCGAGCTCTCGAACTCTCGCAAAACAACCCTACTACGCTCGATACAAAGGCGTGGGTGTTGTACAAGCTTGGTCGCTATGCCGAGGCAAAGAAGGTGATGCAGCAGGCCATATCGCTCGATAGAAGCAAATCGCCCGAATATCCTCTGCACTATGGCGACATTCTCTACGCCCTGGGCGAGGAGTTTATGGCCAAGACCTATTGGCGCAAGGCGTTGGAGCGCGGGGCCGACAAAGAGGAGATTGAGAAACGATTCCTAAACGGAAATAAAAAGAGATAAGATTATATGTTTAAGAGATTTGGCATACTCATTATTATGGTGGTAGCTTTTGTCCTATCGGCCCCGGCGCAAAAGGATAAAATCAACCAGCAGAAGCAGATTATTGCCAATCTCGAAAAGAATATTGCCCGCGAAGAGAAGGAGCTCGACCGCCTCAAAAAGGGCAAGGCTTCTAAGGAGCAGCAAATCATCGCCCTCACTCGACAAATCGAGGAGCGAAACAACATCATTCGCGAAACAGAGCGACAAATCAAGCATCTCACAGAGGCCGTTGCAGCCTCGGAGAAACGTTTGGGCCAGTTGGGCGACCAGCTCGGCGAGTTGGAGCAGAACGTGGCTGATATGGTGCGCGAGGCATATCGTAACTATCGAAATCACAACCACTTAACGTTTATGTTCTCGTCGCAGTCGTTCGCCGACCTTGCGCAACGCATAGCAACACTACGCTCAGCAACCAACCATCGTCAGCAACAAATTGCCGAGATTACGACCGTTCGAGAGAATGTGCAGGCCGAGAAGACCCTCTTGTCGAAAAGCCGAACTGAGCTTATGGCTGTTAAGCGCGATCTCACCCATCAGCGCACGAAGCTCTTCGAGAATGTGAAGGAGGCGAAGCGCCAAGTGAGCAACATGTCGAAGAAGGAGAGGGATGTGATGCTCTCGAAGGAGCTGAACGAGAAGAAGCTCAATAGCGCTGTAGCAAAACTCCGCAAACTCATTAAGGGTAACAAGGCAGGTGCTACGTTCTCGGATAAGACCACCGCCTTGAATCTACCTGTCGTGGGCGGACGCGTAAAGCGTTACAAAGGCAATATGGCCGAAATTGTGGGTAAGGAGGGAGCTGCCGTCACCTCCATCTACGAGGGCAAGGTGGTTGACGTGAAGCGCAACAAGGTAAACAACAAATTCGACGTATATATCGCTCACGGTGAGTATATTACCTCGTACGCCAACCTTTCGGCTGTCACCATCGCGAAGGATGCCAATGTGAAGAAGGGTCAGCGCATCGGAACCATAGGCTCGGCCGTAAACATCTCGACAATGGAGATGGAGTACAAGATTGTATTCGGCATTTATGCTCCATCGCCAGATGTAACCCTCTCGGCAGCCAACTGCTTCAAAAAATAGCCCCATCTATGTATTCGCAAGAGGTTACACGCAACCATCGTGCAGCTATTGTAATAGCCATCGACCAATCGAGTTCGATGAGCGGACGTATGGAGAGAGATGGGTGGGATTTGTCGAAGGCCGAAACCGTGGCTATGGTTACAGGCCGACTGATTGACGAGCTGATTCTTCGCTCGAAGCGCGACGATGTCTGCCGAAATTACTACGACATTGCCCTTATCGGCTATTCGGAAGATAAGGTCTATCCGTTGATTGGTGACGAGTTGAGGTTCTACCCCATTACCCTATTTGCCTCGCAGAGCGTTGCGCGCACCAGCTTCCGATCGACACACACCACTATGGATGGCACAATTCGCTCCTTCTACGAGGAGGTGTCACTATGGGTTAAACCTCGAGCACAGGGCGCTACACCGATGTACAAGATGATATCCCAGGTGAGTGCGCTTGTGGCCGAATGGTGCGACAACGAGGCAAACAAAGAGAGTTTTCCTCCGATTGTATTCAACATCACCGATGGCGAGGCATCGGATGCCGACTACGAGACTCTGCGCAATGCCGCCCATCGTCTCAAGCAGACCGGAACAAACGATGGCAAGACGCTCTTTGTGAATATACACATCTCGTCGAACACACTCTTTCCGCCGATTATATTTCCGACCATTTCGGAGATTCCGCTCGCTACACGATATGCACATCTGCTTATGGATATGTCGAGCGTAATGCCCGAAGAGCTCACCGAGCAGGTGGTGGAGTGTCGAGATCGTTATGCTCCTGCACCCTATCTAGCAATGAGCTACAACGCCTCCGTATCGGAGCTTATAGCGATGCTCTCGATAGGTACGCGCAGCGCTAGAGCCTACTAAATTTGACAATAAAAACGCTTTTTTATATCTTTGCATTATGGATATTATCTTTTATACCGACGGATGCTACTATCGCCTACCACAAAAGCGACTTATGCGCAAGTGGCTACGCGAGGTGGCACGTCAGGAGGGCAACTACGAAATTGGCGAGATAAACTATGTATTCTGTTCGGCCGAGCGCCACAGAGCAATGAATATAGAGTTCCTCGGCCACGACTATTTCACCGATATCATCACCTTCGACGATAGCAATCTGAAGGAGGGATTTATTGCGGGCGACATCTTTATAGATGTGGAGACCGTACGCGACAATGCACGCCTCTATGGTGCTACAGCGCGTCAGGAGATGCTTCGTGTGATAGTTCACGGCGTTTTGCACCTCTGCGGTCAGAAGGATAAAACCCCTCGCGCTGAGAAGCAGATGCACAAGAAGGAGGACAAGTATCTCGCTTTGCTCGAGCAAATGCAGAGTGCAGAATTAAAAAAAGCCAATGGCTAATGGCAAAATAGACTAAACTTTACATTGATTCAAAATCGGAGACGGTTAGGCTATTTTTGTGCGTTACGCAGTAGTGGGAAGCGGAGCATACTTGGGCGTATGTGAGCATTCACACTGCAAGTAAGGTGCAAAAAGAGTCAACCGGAACGATTTTCAGCCCAAAAGAAATGACTCAAAAATACGATGTAATCGTTATTGGTGCAGGTCACGCAGGCTGTGAGGCGGCTTCGGCGGCGGCTCGCAGAGGTTGTCGCACGCTGCTGGTAACGATGGATATGACCAAGTTTGCGGCGATGTCGTGCAACCCTGCTATAGGCGGCGTTGCCAAGGGACAGATAGTGCGCGAAATCGATGCTTTAGGTGGCGAAACAGGCATAGTTACCGACCTCTCGACCATACAGTTTCGCATGCTCAACCGCTCGAAAGGTGCGGCTATGTGGAGCCCGCGTGCGCAGTGCGACAAGGCGCAGTTCTCGGCCGAGTGGCGACACCGCCTCGAAAACCGCGAAAACCTCTTTATTTGGCAAGATTCGGTTACAGACATACTCTTCGACCACGAAGGCGAGAAACCGCGCGCAAAGGGCATTAAAACACAAATGGGCGTAGAGTTCGAAGCCAAGACAATAGTGCTCACCGCAGGAACCTTCCTTTCAGGACTTATGCACTGCGGAAGAAACAACGCTGGCGGCGGTCGCGCGGGCGATGCAGCGTCGTTCGGAGTTACGGAAAGCCTTGTGAATCAGGGTGTTGAGGCTGGCAGAATGAAAACAGGCACGCCAGCGCGCCTCGATGCACGCACCATAGACTTCTCAATCCTCGAGCCACAACCAGGCGACGAGGCCCCATCTAAGTTCTCGTTCTCGGACGAGACCGAGCCTGTACGCGAGCAGATGCCTTGCTACTTGGTCTACACCTCGCAAGATGTGCACGACACCCTCCGCACGGGTTTTGAGGATTCGCCACTCTTCAACGGCACAATCAAGGGCATTGGTCCACGCTACTGCCCAAGCATCGAAGATAAGTTGCGCACCTTCGCCGACAAGAATCAGCACCAGCTCTTCCTCGAGCCCGAGGGTCGCACAACCAACGAATACTACCTCAATGGCTTCTCGTCGTCACTGCCTTACGAGGTGCAACTCTCTGCCCTTCACCAGATTAGGGGCTTGGAGAGCGTTCACGCCTACCGCACAGGCTATGCCATCGAGTACGACTACTTCCCACCAACGCAACTGAAGCACTCGTTGGAGAGCAAACTCATTGATAATCTGTACTTTGCGGGGCAGGTAAATGGCACAACAGGCTACGAAGAGGCGGCAGCGCAAGGTCTGATCGCGGGAATCAATGCCTCGTTGAGGGTCGAAGGCAAAGAGCCTATCGTATTGCAACGCGACGAAGCTTACATCGGAGTATTGATTGACGACCTCGTGGTTAAGGGTGTCGATGAGCCATACCGAATGTTCACCTCGCGCGCCGAATATCGAATTTTGCTCCGACAAGATAATGCCGACCGCCGACTCACTCCGCTTGGTTATAAATTGGGGCTTATTTCAGATAAGCGATACGAAAAATTCAACGAAAAAATTTCGCGCGTAGAATCGCTTATTTCGTACTGTCGCACACAAAGCGTGAAAATACGCGAAATTCAAAACTATTTAATTTCGTTAGATTTAGCACCAATTTCGCAGGGCAAGAAGATTTTCGACCTCGCAATTCGCAACGACCTCACACTCGCCGGACTTGTCGAAGCACTGCCAAAGCTCTCGAAATTTGTCAGCGAAAATGGCATCACCGCCGCCGATATCGAGGAGGCCGAGATTGAAATTAAGTATAGCGGATATATCGAGCGCGAGCGACAAGTGGCAGAAAAGCTCCACCGATTGGAGAATATTTCCATACCCGAAGGCTTCAACTACTCGTCGATGCAGTCGCTAACCATCGAGGCACGCCAAAAATTGAGCCGCATTCGCCCAACCACAATTGGTCAAGCATCGCGCATCCCAGGCGTTTCGCCGGCAGACGTAAATGTACTTTTGGTGAAGTTCGGCAGATAGGGGCTTTAAGGGTCGTTAAAGGCGTTAGGGTCGTTAGGGTTAATAAGACAAAAGGATTGTTCCACGAGGAACAATCCTTTTATAATTGACTCTATACCAACAACTTGATTGGTGAATAAATAGTGGGAGTTCAAGGCTTGCGAAGTTCAAGAAACCGCAGCATACTTGGGCGTATGTGAGGATTTCGAGAACAAGTGTAACGCAGAAATCACCTATTTATTCGACAACAACGCACCAATTATGGATATCAGGAACACGACCGTATTGGATGTCTTGAAGCGACTTATAGAGGTCTAGAAGCACCGGCCCAACCTCGTCTCCATAGTGTATTTTCTCGCCCGATTCAGGGTCGAAGACATTACCAAGAGGGGTGATTATCGCACCCGTTCCGCATGCACCACACTCTTCGAACGACGCCAATTCTGCAACATCCACAGGGCGTTGCTCAACAGTAAAACCCTTATCTTCTGCAAGTTGCATCAACGAATCGTTGGTAATAGACGAAAGAATCGAAGGCGACTTTGGCGTAATATACTTATCTCCCTTTATCGCGATGAAGTTTGCTGCACCACACTCCTCTATATAGCGATGCTCGATAGACTCGGTATATAGCACGGCACTATAGCCCATTTCGTGCGCCTCTTCGTACGAAAGCATACTCGAGGCATAGTTACCACCCACCTTCACATCGCCCGTACCAAGTGGCGCAGAGCGATCCTGATTGCGATTTACGACGGCATCAATCGGCTTTATTCCATCCTTGAAGTATGGACCAACAGGGGTTGCAAAGACGCAAAATCCCGCCTCGCCTGAAGGTCGCACAGTCAAACGAGGACGCGTTCCGAACAACACAGGGCGAATATAGAGCGCTGCACGCGACTCGTAAGGTGGTAAAAACTGAAGGTTTCTACGAACAACTTCCTTGCAAGCCACGACAAAATCATTGGCTGAAACCATCGGCAAACAGAGTTTTCGCGCACCCGAAGCCATACGCGCAGCGTGCGCATAAGGGCGAAAGATTCGCACCTTGCCATCCACGCCACGAAATGCCTTTATGCCCTCGAACGCCTGCAAACCATAGTTCAAACAAGCCGAACACATATGGACGGGGATGTACTCCGAAGTTGTCCACTCCGGAGCACTCCACTCGCCATTCTTATAGTATCGACGGAGGTTTTCGCCACCCGTCTCATTGAAATCGAAACTAAGTTCGTCCCAATTCATCTCACTAACCTAATTTTCAATCTATTAGCAAATGTTCCTCGTGGAACAATCGCACAAACTCAGACTATCCTACCATTGCACCATTATTGGTCTTCTCGTTAGGCTGAACCAAACGCAAAGCACCAGTTGCATCCTCGGCCATAAGGATCATACCCTGCGAGGTGATGCCCTTGAAGTCGCGCGGTGCAAGGTTTACAAGCACCAAAACCTGCTGACCAACGAGCTCCTCAGGGGTGAAGTGCTCGGCGATACCAGACACGATAGTTCGCTTGTCGATACCTGTGTCGATGGTGAGCTTGAGCAACTTCTTGGTCTTTGGCAACTTCTCGGCCTCCAAGATGGTAGAAACACGAATGTCCATCTTCTGGAAGTCATCGAATGTGCACTCAGCCTTCTGTGGCTCGGCCTTCACCTCTGCAGCCATATTCTGCTTCTTAATCTCGGCAAGACGATCGAGTTGCTTCTGAATTACATCGTCCTCAATCTTCTCGAAGAGGAGGGTAGGCTCGCCAATCTGATGACCTGCAGCCAATAAATCCATAGCTCCGAGGCGCTCCCAACCAAACTTCTCGCAAGCCAACATTCCGAGAATCTTAGCAGCTGAGAATGGCATGAATGGCTCGATTGCAATAGCGATATTTGCGGTAATCTGCAATGCAATATTAAGGATTGTCTTAACGCGCTCTGCATCGGTCTTGATAAGCTTCCAAGGCTCCGAATCAGCGAGATACTTGTTACCAATACGCGCGAAGTTCATAGCGTCCTTCAACGCCTCGCGGAAGCGGTAGTTCTCAATATTATTCTCCAACGAAGCCTTAATAGACGACAACTCGGCGATAGTCTCGCGGTCGTAGTCTGTGAGCTCGCCACAAGCAGGAACAACACCTTCGTAGTACTTTTTGGTGAGCACCAAAGCGCGGTTTACGAAGTTACCGAGAACGGCAACCAACTCGTTGTTGTTGCGTGCCTGATAGTCTTTCCAGGTGAAGTCGTTATCCTTGGTCTCAGGGGCTGTAGCGCACAAAGCGTAGCGCAAAACATCCTCCTTGCCAGGGAAGTCTACGAGGTACTCGTGCAACCAAACAGCCCAGTTGCGCGAGGTAGAAATCTTGTCTCCCTCGAGGTTAAGGAACTCGTTACTTGGCACGTTCTCAGGCAAGATATAGTCGCCATGAGCCTTCAACATCGAAGGGAAAACAATGCAGTGGAATACGATATTATCCTTACCAATGAAGTGAACGAGCTTGGTGTCCTCGCTCTTCCAATACTTCTCCCAATCTGGCGTAAGATCCTTAGTAGCAGAGATATAGCCAATTGGCGCATCGAACCACACATAGAGAACTTTGCCCTCGGCACCCTCAACTGGAACAGGAATACCCCACTCCAAGTCGCGGCTTACGGCGCGTGGCAACAAACCTCCATCGAGCCAGCTCTTGCACTGACCATATACATTCGATTTCCACTCCTTGTGGCCCTCGAGAATCCACTCGCGGAGCATCTGCTCGTACTGATCGAGTGGCAAGTACCAGTGCTTTGTTTCGCGCTTTACTGGGGTTGCACCCGAGAGGGTCGAATATGGGTTGATAAGCTCCTCTGGAGAGAGGGTCGAACCGCACACCTCGCACTGGTCGCCATATGCTCCCTCGGCGTTACACTTAGGGCAAGTACCCTTGATGTAGCGGTCTGCAAGGAACGATTTTGCCTCCTCGTCGTAGAACTGCTCGGTGGTCTGCTCAACAAACTTACCCTCGTCGTAGAGCTTACGGAAGAAGTCCGAAGCGGTCTTTGCGTGGGTTGGCGAGGTTGTACGCGAGTAGATGTCGAACGAAATGCCGAGCTTCTCGAACGAATCCTTGATGATGTTGTGGTAGCGATCTACCACCTGCTGAGGGGTGATACCCTCCTTCTTTGCCTTAATTGTGATAGGCACACCGTGCTCGTCGCTACCGCAAACAGAGATTACATCGCGACCACGCAAGCGGAGGTAACGAGTGTAGATATCCGAAGGTACATAAACACCTGCAAGGTGTCCGATATGCACAGGACCATTGGCGTAAGGCAACGCCGAAGTGATCAAATATCTTTTGAATTCCTTTGACATAAAACTTTGTTTTATCTGTTACATTCTTAACTAACCGACAAAGATAGAGAAATAAACGGAAAACGGAAAGCGGAAAACGGAAAACTTTCAAGTTTTTCGATTTTCGCTTGGAGTGGGAAAACGGAACCGACGCCAAGCCGAGCGCAGAGGCTGCTTGCAGACTATGCCTTGGCGCGAAGGAGGAAAAGCCTGCGTAGCAGGATTAAAGCGGAAAACGGAAAACTTTTGCGACATTCCACTATTGCTCCCTCTCACAAACCATTTTGCGTATAAATACGGGGTTTTGGAATGGATATTTTATCTATCTTTGTGCCGAGGAAATCGCAATGATGATGAAGAGTAAAATCAAAAAAGCACTATATATCCCGACATTTGGCGAGGAGGTGGCAAACGCCGTTTCGCACGGAGCAATGGCTATTTTGGCGCTATTTGCACTACCCTTCTCGGCGGTTTGGGCCTTTCTGCACAACCCCACAAACCCCACTCTCGCATCGGTTGGTGTATCGGTATTTGTACTCAGCATCTTCCTGATGTTGCTCTGCTCTACGCTCTACCACACAATGTTGCCCGAGTCGAAGCACAAGGCCGTTTTCCATATCCTCGACCACATAATGATATACTTCGCCATTGCAGGCTCGTACACCCCCGTCGCACTCTGCGTGATTGGAGGTTGGCAAGGCGCTTTAATCGTTGTCATTCAGTGGGTTATGGTATTATTTGGTATATTCTACAAGTCGTTAGCAAAACGTTCTATACCGTCAATTAGCCTCACCATCTATCTGGTTATGGGCTGGATGATTGTCATCTTCTTCCCGCTATTTTGGAACAACGCCTCTACCCCACTCCTTGCGCTGATTGGCGTAGGCGGAATCTTCTACACCCTCGGTGCTATATTCTACGCCAAGAAGGGTTTCCGCTATCACCACCTTGTGTGGCACCTGCTTATCAACCTGGCGGTCATCTGCCACTTTGTGGGAATCGTCTTTTATTTGAACTAAAAAATGAGAGGGCTTTGCGGAAAGCCCTCTCACTATTTTAGTCTAACACTTTGCGAACCTTTTTGGCGTGGTTTTCGAAGAACCTATCCACCTTGGCGTTGAACTTTTCGATGTTCTGTGGCATCCGACGTGGCATCTTATATTGTGCGCCATACTTTAGTAACGCCTTGACCAGCGGCTCGTTAGTCTCGTAGCGCAACTTGTCTATCTGCTTGTAGGCCTTGGCACGGAATGCCTCCGAGAGCGCCAACGCCGAACGGCCTCCTACACACTCGGGAATGGCTTTTTTTGCCTTTACGTAGACCGGAACAGGCACGCCCACAACGGGGTGGCCCACCATAGCCAACATTCGCGGATTCTCGCCGTCACACACCATCACTGCCGAAGCGACCGACATATAGCGAGGAATGGTTATATCGTTGCAGACAAAGACCCCTTCGGCATCGAGTGCATCTACCCCATCGCGAAGCATATAGTTGCGCGAATAGTGGTAGAAATCGTATGGAGTATGGCTCTTTTTTCCCTTCATCTGGTGCATTGCAATATCGTAGCGAGGAACGCTCGGCCCAATGTTTACCATATCGCCCGAAAATGAGAAGTTCGAACGAATATCGAAGCCCTCTTTGTGCTCCGAAACATCGTAGCGCTTGTAGCCCTCGCTCCAAACCTCGAAGTAGGCCACTGCGCCCATAGCATCGCCCACGGCAAAGTTTGTCACATAGGGGCGAGCGCCATTCGTCTTGGCTAACCACAACTCGAATTCATCCACCGTAGCACACTCGCGGAGAGCTACTGCCATATTAAAAAGTGCACCCGGGCCTTGCGAAACGCTCTTCGACTTGGTAAGGTTCTCCGAAACGGTATTCATAATGGCAAATCCCTTCTCGTTGATGCCACAGTAGGTGTATTTAAGATCGGGTGAAACGAGTGCGGTATAGGCATACTTGCCACCCTCGATATATTCGACGTGGCAGTCCCAGCTCGGTGCATCGCGATGCTTCCACAACAATGGCACCCCCTCGCTCGACTTCGAGGCCGAAACTATAGCCGACGTACACGCCAACGACTCGGCAACGAGTAGTAACGCAGCAACTAATAATATACTCTTTTTCATAACTCTATTCACTCTATTTCAACACCTTACGCACCTTCTTAGCGTGCTTGGCAAATTGCTTGTCAATCTTTGCATTGAACTTGTCGATATTGCTTGGCATCTGGCTCGGCATCTCGCACTTGGTGTTGATCTTTACCGCCTTGCGGATAATATCTTTGTCTAGTTCGTCCTTGCCCTTTGCTATATTTTTGTAAGCCTTTGTGCGGAACTCGTTGCCGAGCTCCAACATTGCCATTCCGCTCACACACTGCGGAATTGCATGCTTGGCCTTGACATAGACTGGCACCGCCATAGTTGCGGCAGGGTGTCCCACAGCAACCAACATACGAGGATTCTCGGCGTCGCACACCATAACCGTAGTAGCGGCCGAGGTGATGCGGTTGATGGAGGTGTGGTCGCGCACTACCCTATTTGGCTCGTCGAGAACACATCCACCGCTGATATTCTGATAGTTGCGCGAAAACTCCACAAAGTCGTGAGGAGCAAATTTCGCCTTGGCACGAAGCTGATTCATAGCAATATTGTAGCGCTCGACGCTTGCTCCGCGCTTGTCGTCCCAGCCCGAGAACGAGAAGTTTCCGCGAGCATCGTAGCCCTTGTCGAGTACCACTTCGTCGTAGCGTTTGTAGTAGTCCTGACCCGCCTCGAAGTATGCCACAACACCCTTTGCATCGCCCACGGCGTAGATTGTAGGGTGCTTCTGCTTGCCTTCGGGCGAAGCCAACCAAGCCTCGAACTCCTCCACCGTAGCAAAGTTTCCGAGGATGTCGGCCATAACAACCACAGCGCTACTACCCTTTCCCTTTTTCTTCTCGGGACGTGGCACGTTGTATGTAGCATTATTCATCACGGCAAAACCCTTTTCGTTGATGCCACAGTAGGTGTTGTAGCCATCGAGCGAAACCAACGCTGTGTAGGCGTACTTCTCGCCTTGGACGTATGCAATGTGACAGTTCCACTTTTTCGAGTCGCGGTGTTTCCACAACAAAGGCACACCCTCGCTAGACTTTGCTGCCGTAACTATTGCCGAGGTACACGCCACGCTCTCGCCATAGCCAAAGAGCATGGCCACGAGAACGATAATGATGGATCGCTTTTTCATCTACTTTATATTATTTAATGGTTAGACTTTACAAATATACATCTTTTTTATATCTTTGTAGTGAGAAAATGTTTTATTTAAGTAAAAAGCAATATTATGGAGGAGAATCGTAGCGCTGTTAGCGAAAATAACAACTCTGTAGCAAACACAGATAATCAGACCGCAAACGAAAAGAACACTACCGTTCTTGCAACAAACCTGCGAAGCGGTGGCACAAACTTTTGGAAAATATTTGGTGCCGCCCTGTTGGCTATTGTGGTAAGTTCTATTTTCTCGTGGGTTTTCTATCTTATAGTATTCCTTAACATCGCCGACCTGTTTGCCCCAACCGATATACCGGTTATAACCCCGCAAACAATCGTGAAGATAGACTTGGCAGAGAATATCTCGGAGGCGCCGACCAAAGACCCTATGGCAGGCTTCGATATCAACACCATGACCCTTGCTCCAAACACCCACCTTTTGAAGGTGTTGCAGACTATCGAGACCGCAAAGTTCGACGACCGCGTAAAGGGACTATACCTCAACTTTACGGGCTATGGCTCCATTACAACAGGTGCGTTGGAGGAGATTCGTGCCGCCATCGTCGATTTCAAGCAGAGCGGCAAGTTTGTAGTGGCCTACAACGAGACCTACTCGCAGGGAAGCTACTACCTCGCTTCGGTGGCCGATAGGGTATACCTCCATCCCGAAGGTGGTTTCGAGTGGAGCGGTATGGCTTCGACATCTCTCTTCTTGAAGGGGGCGTTCGACAAACTCGGTCTTAAGGTCGAGGCGTTCCGTCCAACCGCTTGCAAGTTCAAGAGCGCAGTAGAGCCTTACATTCGCAAAGAGATGTCGGCAGAGAATCGTGCACAGATGCAGATGATTGTAGACGATATGTGGGGCGTAATAGTGAACTCCATAGCCGAAAGCCGCCATATCGACCCTAAGAAACTTATGGATTGGGCCGAGAAGCTAAAGGTTACTCTTCCGGAGGATGCCCTCGCTTGCAACCTTGTGGATGGTCTGATTTACGAGGATGAGATGGCAGCGAAGTTCGAAGAGTATGGTGTGAAGACCGGTGAAGACGGAACATACAACATCATCTCGTTGGGCGAGTATATGATGCTTGCTCCTCTGAATGTCGACTATAACAAACCTGCCATTGGCATTGTCTATGCCGAGGGCCAAATCTTCGATGGTATGGGCGAGGACGACAACGTCTATAGTGCCAACCTTGTAGAGGTGTTGCAAAAGGCTCGCAACGACAACAACATCAAGGCTGTAGTCCTTCGCGTAAACTCGCCAGGTGGTAGCGCCTTGGCTAGCGATGTCATTTGGCGCGAGGTGGAGTTGCTTCGCCAGCAGAAGCCTGTTATCGTCTCGATGGGCTCCTATGCAGCCAGCGGCGGTTACTACATCTCGGCGTGCGCCGATGCTATCGTGAGCGACAAACTCACTCTCACGGGCTCGATTGGCGTCTTCGGAATGTTGATTGAGGGCAAGAACCTCCTCAACGATAAACTTGGTATCACTACCGACGTGGTGAAGACCAACTCCTCGGCCGACTTCGGCGAGAATATCCTCGGCCTTGGCGTGCGCAAAATCACCGATGCCGAGCGCAAGGCTCTGCTCCGCTCGGTGGATAAGGTCTACGAAACATTCACCTCGAGGGTTTCGAACGGACGTAACCTCCCTATGGAGAGGGTTTTGGATATTGCTCAGGGTAGAGTATGGTCGGGTACTCGCGCTGTAGAGTTGGGCCTCGTAGATGGCAATGGAGGCTTGCGCGAAGCTATAGCTGTTGCAGCGGATAGAGCTGGTATCATCGACAACTTCCGCGTTTCGGAGGTGCTGGAGGAGCTCACTCCTTTTGCCGAGTTTATACAGTCTCTCAACTCTGGCACCATAAAGAGCCCTACCTTGGACCGAGAGGTAATGGAAGCTGCAGAGTACTACAAGACTCTCAAGCGCGAACTTTCGCGCGAGGGCGTGCAGATGTACTGCCCGTATAGTGTAGGCATAAATTAGATTTTGGCGCAGAAAATAGGGAATTTAAGGAGAATAAGGAATATAGGGAGTACAAGGATGCGCCAATCCTTAAATTCATTAAACTCACTAAAAAGCTAATGGCTAATGGCTAACGGCTAATAGCCCAAAATAAAAAGGTATGGCTGATGCAAAGAAGGCTTATGTCTGCCGCGAATGTGGCTACGACGCTCCGAAGTGGCTGGGAAAATGCCCTTCGTGTGGCGCGTGGAACACATTTGACGAGTTGGTTGTAGCGAAGAAGGGTTCTTCGGTGGCTGCGGCGGTAACATCGTCAGCGGTACCAAAGGCGAAACCACAACGAGTGCAGGATATCAAGACGGGCGAAACAAAGCGCATAGATGTAGGTCAGAGCGAGGTCAATC
>JAZLDJ010000142.1:0-29118 GCA_045614685.1 Alistipes sp.
GACTTCCTCGCTTCGGGCGGTATGCTCTATCAGTGGGGCCGTCCATCGCCATTCCCTTACGCAAAGAACTACACCAACGAGGCGTGGGGTACTCGTTTGGGTCAGTCGGCCGAGAATACTCCGGCTTACCACTACCCATCGGCAGATCTCATCACCGTAGGTGGTACAGGTGGTGCAGGAGGTGCAATTCCGGCCTCTGTAGGAAAGAGGTTTACAAGTAGCATCACTCAGGCTTTCTGGGAGACTAATGCATCGGCTACAAAGTCACCGCTCTTTATCGGTTGTCAGACAAACGACACAACACATCGTCATTGGAATCAGGTCTGGAGTATGGACCCTTCGCACGCCGAAGCTTCGTGGAACTACTCGGACGAGAAGCACAAGCAGTACGACCCGTGTCCTTATGGCTACGAATTGCCACTGACAGCAACTATCGTTGAAGACCTCAAGGCGTTGAATACAGCAACACCTCCTACAGCGCACTTGGCTGCCGAGGGTAACTGCAAGGGAGGTTACTACATTGAGCGTGAAGGCGAGTTCTTGTGGTATGCTGTAAGCGGTTTGCGCCAATACTATGGTTTGTGGACAACCGTAAATAGCCCTAATGCCAATATTGCAGGAGCTACAACTAACGATTCGAAGCAGTTGTTCATCTATTGGGGTAAGGGTGCTGGAGCACGCACAGTTAACACGGGTTCTTGGGCACCAGTAACTGCAATGGGAGTTCGTTGTATCAAAAAATAGACAATAGCGATATGAAAAAGATGATAAAGATTCTCCTTGCTGCAGTGCTTATCGTGGCGTGCGGCTGCCAAAAAGAGGAGATTGTTACACAAAATAGCGACCAAATCGTTATTGTTACTCCCGATGCCGGAGTGCACTCGTTTGGAGTGACCACACCAGGTGCGTGGAGCGTTTCGATGGATGAGGAGTCGCAGGAGTGGTGCCGATTCGAGGGCCCTACCTCGGGTTATGGCATTGGCGCCTTCACGGTGTGCTACGACGAGAATGGCTTCGATGGCATACGTCGTGGCTTGCGCCGTCAGGCGGTGATAAAGGTTCTTACGGGCGATGCCTATACCTCGGTAACCATCTACTTCCGCCAAAATGGTATCACACCAAAGGTGGAGTTTACGGAGAAGAGTTACGAATTCGACTACACCACCACCGAGTTCCTATTGCCTATAAACACCAACCTCTCGGTGTTCGAAGCAGAGGATATGAAGTATAAGGTTACGGGCGACTGGGTTACCAGCCACTATATGACAGCAAATGGTGCCGAGATTAACCTTTCGGCCGATGCAAACGGTGGCGAGGAGGCTCGCATTGCCGAGGTCGAGGTCTCTTATACCGACGCTTGGGGCGACACCTTCCGTTCTACCACAACCGTTGTGCAGCAGAGCAAACCTGTTGCTCCCGAACAGTTCGAAACTTTAAAGCCTGAGGAAGATGATGATGAGTTCTAAAATAAAGCATCTGACAGCCATTTTCTGTGCGATGGTGGCTACAACAGTTCTCTCTGCGTGCGGTACCAAACTCGTTGAGGGCGATACCCCTCTTGCGGTAGAGAGCGAGTCGGCAGAGTTTGTCAGCACATTCAAGTTGTTGAGTTGGAATATTCAAGACGGAATGTGGTGCGACCAGTTCGACGACTATGTGAACTTCGTTGCCTACATCAACGAGATTAACCCCGATATCTTCTGTATTCAGGAGGCTGCCTCCCACTGGGATATCGATGGCAAGAGCCTCTCGCACTATAAGCGCTACCTCCCTTATCCCGACCAGAAGGAGGTGGAGTCTAAGTGGGATAACCCTTCGGGCTGGGTAGAGTTGGCTGCGCGATGGGGACATAAGTATGTCGTGATGGGCCCATACAAGGACAACTATCCTGTGGTTATCACTTCGAAGTATCCTATCGAGATTATTGAGCGTCTGCGCGGTGACGAGAATACCACAGTCTCGCACGGTGCAATACATGTGAAGGTCCATTTCAATGATGAGATTTCGGTAAATCTCGTAAATCTTCACTTGCAGCCCGACAACATCGCCAATGCAAGCACCTTCCGCATGAACGAGATTAACTACTACCTCTCGAAGACCATCAACTCGAAGGAGCACTACCGAGAGAAGTATTGGTTGATGATGGGCGACTTCAATAGCAACGTAGGCAAGAATGTCGACCTCGAGGTGCGAAAGAATTCGTACTACGATTTGTGGGCCGAGATGAATAGCTACAACAAGTCGTATATCGATTTCATCTATGGCACCGAGGCCATGCGTAAGTCGCTAAAGTCCATCGACTTCCTATATGGTTTTGCACATACAGAGAAGATTATGTTCTCGCCAAATGGTGTGGCAATCAACGACGGTAGAGGTGTTTGGAAATATTCGGATCACTACCCTGTATTGGCAGAATTCTCTCTCTACGAATAACCCTCAAAACAGATTGTGAATATGGGACAATTTCTAAATAAATTAAGGTCTTCGGTTCGCACCTTGTTACCTGTGTTGCTCATGGTGTTGTTTGCGACACCTGCTATGGCACAGAGCAAAATCACGGTTACAGGTACGATTACAGATGCTACGAATAAGCAGCCGCTTATCGGAGCTTCGGTATCTGTCGAAGGCACAACAATTGGCGTTTCTACCGATTTGAATGGTAAATTCACCCTGCAGGTGCCACCTACAGGTGTGTTGGAGATTCAATATCTGGGCTATGCCACAAAGAAGGAGAAGATTAACTCTCGCACAACAATCAATATCGCCCTCTCGCCCGATAATGTAAAGGTGGAAGAGGTGGTTGTTATTGGTTATGGCTCTGTGGCAAAGAGCGACCTCACGGGTTCGGTAACAAACGTAAATATGGCGGAGATTACCGATGCGCCTGTGACATCTGTCGACCAGGCGTTGCAGGGACGTGTTGCTGGTGCTGACATCATGTCGACAACGGGTGAGCCAGGTGCTGCAACCTCTATCCGTATTCGTGGTACACGTTCAATTACAGCCTCGAACGAGCCTCTGATTGTGGTCGATGGTGTAATGGACGGCGTGTCGGACTTGGGTGACATCAACCCTGCCGACATCAAGTCTATCTCGGTGTTGAAGGATGCATCTTCGACCGCTATCTATGGTGCTCGAGGTGCAAATGGTGTAATCATCGTAACAACCAAGGGTGGTAGCGATTCGGGTGCAAAGCCTCGCGTTACATTCAAGGCCGACCTTGGCTTCTCGCAGTTGCCTCGCAAGCTCGACGTGATGAATGCTACGGAGTTTGCACGTTATCGTAACGACGTCTACTATATGATGAACAACTCATCGTATGTAAACCGCCCGGAGGCGAACTACCAGTATCCTAACCCAGAGAGCTATGGTAAGGGTACCGACTGGCAGGATGTGGTTACTCGCACAGGTATGTATCAGAACTACAACTTGAGCGTATCGGGCGGAACAAAGAAGTATAACTACTTTGCATCGTTCGGCTACCACAACAATCAGGGTATCGTCATCCGCTCGGGCTTGGAGCGATATACAGGTCGTCTCAACGCATCGTACGAGTTGTTCAAGTGGTTGCGATTCGGCATCAACTTCAGCTATGAGTATCGCTACAACGACAACAACAAGGTCACTATCGGTGGTGTAAACTACTGGAATGGTGCAATCTTCTTGAACCCGATGCAGAAGCCTACCGATACGGTGAATATCCTTTGGGGTACAGGTTTCGATGGCGGTCAGCCATACAATAGCCCTTATATGGATGCACACCTCATCACCAACGAGGCAGTTCGTAAGATGTGTACCGTGTCGCCAAATGTCAACATTACATTGGCCAAGGGCTTGACCTTCCGTTCGCGATTCAACTACTATGTGTTCCAGCGACACACCTACGAGTTCTACCCATCGACTCGTCCGACCTACGCAGCAATCAATCAAGGTGCTGTGGCATATCGTGCCGAGACCGATGAGTATCGCCTCACAAACGAGAATACCTTGACCTACAAGCACACATTCCGTCGCTTGCACGCTGTGGATTTGATGGTAGGTTTCACGGTGGAGAAGTTCAAGCAGAACAACTTCTCGTTGAAGGGTACAGGCTACTTGAGCGACGATATCAAGTGGAACAATATGACGGCTATTCCAGACAAGAATAACCTCGTTCCATCCTCTTCGCTCAACGAGCGTACTCGTAACTCGTTCCTCGGACGTTTCAACTACAACTTCAAGAAGCGTTACTACTTTACATTCACTGCGCGTGTCGATGGCTCGTCCAACTTCGCCGCAAACAACAAGTATGCATTCTTCCCTTCGGGAGCGTTCAAGTGGATGATTTCGAAGGAGCCATTTATGAAGAGAGCGCACTGGCTCGACGATTTGTCGTTGCGACTCAGTGCTGGTATGTCGGGTAACGACGCCATCTCGTACTACCGTTCGATGGAGGCGTTGAGCTGTACTACCAGTGGCTATCTCTTTGGTACAAATCAGCCATTGGCTGTCTATCCTTCGCGCTTGGAGAGTAAGGACCTCACTTGGGAGAAGACCGCGATGTACAATGCCGCTGTAGATTTCGCTATCTTGAAGAATCGTTTGGAGTTCTCGCTCGAGGCCTACTACTCGAAGACTACCGACTTGTTGCTTTCGGTGCAGTTGCCAACCCAGACAGGTTTCTCGTCGCGCTATACCAATATTGGTGCAACCGAGAATAAGGGTGTTGAGTTTAGCGTAACTTCGCACAACTTCAAAACTAAGAACTTCAGCTGGAACACCACACTGACAATTGCTCACAACCAGCAGAAGGTGCTCGACACAGGCTCTTCCGACTTTATTGCAGCCTATTCGACACCTACGAACAACTCCTATATGATGTACGGATATGTAAATGGCTATCCGCTCAATGCATTGTGGGGATTCAAGCACGCAGGTGTATGGCACAATCAGGAGGAGATTGACCGCAACAAGGAGACCAAGGCTTATGTATCGCGTGCGTCGAACACCTACAAGCCAGGCTATGCCTACTACGTAGATACCAACCACGATGGTACCCTCAACGAGGACGATCTTGTATATCTCGGCTCGGCAGACCCTATCATCTACGGAGGTTTGCAGAACACCTTCCACATCGGCAAGTTCCGTCTCAGCGTATACTTCAACTACTCGCTCGGAGGTAAGATTTACAACCTCTCGGAGTTGTGGATGTCGGGTAGCTCCTATACCAACCAGTATCGCTATATGCTCGATGCTTGGCATCCGGTACGAAATCCAGAGTCGAACATTCCGGCAGCCTACTACAACGATGAGTTGCCAAGTTCGCGAATGGTATACGATGCGTCGTACATCCGTTTGAAGAATATCTCGGTGGGTTATACCTTCGATTTGCGCAAGAAGACCAAGCATTTGCGCGACATTACCGTTAGCGCAAGTGGCGAGAACCTCTACTTGTGGAAGAACTACAACGGATACGACCCTGACGTCTCGACAAATGCGAGTGGATCTACAATCCGTCGTATGGACAATGGTGCTTATCCAAAGGCACGAACCTTTATCTTCAGTGTTCAGATTCGTTACTAACCTTCAAAGATGCAAAGAAAGATGAAAAAGTTTAAGCTTTATACTATCAGACTTGTAGCTGTCGTGCTCTCGTCTGTGATGCTCTTCTCCGCTTGTACTTTGGAGGAGGATATGCAGTCGAACTATCAGACTCAGACATACTATAAATCCTATTCGCAGTGTATCACAGGTTTGAATGGTTGCTATGCGCCATTCCGCTCGATATACAATGGTACGTTTATGCTCGCCTTGGAGGCAGTTTCGGACCTTATGTATTGCGATTCGGGTACCTACGACGCAATTCTCGACATCTCGCCTGCGAATCCTCGTTTTGGTAAGACCGTGTGGACTCAGGGCTACCTCGGCGTTATGCGATGCAACAACGTCATTGCCGCTATCGAGCGCGCCTACACCGACGGCTACATCACAGAGGAGGAGTACAACGCCTTGAAGGCCGAGGGTGCATCATTGCGAGGAATGTACTACTATCTGCTAACCTCGTTCTTTGGCGATGTTCCATTCTACACCACTCCAGTCGAGACAATGGAGGATCAGGACCGCGTTGCAAAGATTCCGCGTATGTCGGCTATCGAGACCCGCGGCTACATTGTTGACGAGTTGCTCGACCTCTTGACAAAGCCAGGCGTAAAGCAGGAGCGTACCTACGATACCGTTTCGGGCGAGGATTACCGAATGGGTGCCGCTTTTGGTTGGATGGTTTGTGCAAAGCTCGCTATGTGGAATGGCTCGAAGGATAGCGTTGGTAGTACCGATTGGTGGGGAAAGGCACTGACTGCAATCGAGCATCTCGAGTCTATATATGGCGACTTGAATCAATATCCTATTTCGGATATTCGTTTCCGCAACAAGTATACTCGTGAGTCTATTTTCGAGATTGCAAACCTCTACGACGAGGATGGATTGAAGGTCTATGGAAATGTTGCCTGCTTCTTCACTCCAACCCGTTCTACTCAGGATGACGACACCGTACTCGAAGGTCAGACCGCAGCAACCTACTACGATGGTTTGATTATCGATGAGTTGGGTACACAGGCTCGTACCTACACTGCTTTCCGCCCTAACCGCTACTTCTACGAGCAGTTGCAGCTCTATACCGACTACGACAAGCTCGACGAGAATAGCCCAGAGTTCGTAAGCGGAGTCTTCGACCACCGTTCGAAGGTGAACATGGCTTGGGGCTACAAGTCGCTCAACGAGGTGACGAACAACCTCGAGTGGCAATGGTTTGGCAAGTCTACAAAGATGACCAACCAGAGCCGTCCATGGATGGGCGACAAGTTCTGGTGTCCGAATATGCAGTCGACCGCCGATGGTAACAACTACAAGGTATTCCGCTATGCTGGAGCATTGATTATGGCGGCAGAGTGCCACCTCGAGAAGGGCGACCGCAACAAGGCTGTAGAGTATCTCAACCGCGTTCGTCGTCGCGCAGGTCTTGGCGAGTTGAACCCTGCAAACTTCAAGAGTTCGGCTGCCCTTATGGATGAGATTCAGAAGGAGCATGGTCGAGAGCTTGTTGGCGAGTTCCAGCGTAAGTTCGAGTTGGTGCGTTGGGGCATCTGGTTCGACCAGGTTTACAACTGCAACGACCTCGGCAAACTCAAGAATTTGATGCTTCCTTGTCACGAGTACTATCCAATCCCTGATAAGGAGGTAGCGCTCTCGGGTGGTGTTTTGACCAACGAAGCATACGAAAAGTACAATATGTAATACTCTAACGGATTTTGTAAACTATGAAACAGACTCTTAAATATTTAATGTCCATAGCAGCGATACTCGCCCTCTTTTCGGCCTGTAATCGCGAATTTGAGTGGGAAGGTTTCGGTGTAAACAACGATGACTCCGAAGAGCATTGCATCAACCTCACAAAGGATAGCGAAGGCTCAACCCGTATCTCGGTTTATTCGGATAGCGAGTGGAGTGCCGAGTTGGAGAGTGAGCTCGATTGGGCAACATTGTCGAACACAAGCGGCAATGGCAACGGCTATATCGTATTCAACTACAAGACTAACCACGAGGCCATTCGTCGCGCATTCGTTCTCGTTCACAGCAAGGGCGAAACCAAGCGTATTATGATTGTGCAGAGTGGTGAAGATATCGTATTCCGCTTCCGTGCAGAGGATGGTGATATGATTATCGAGAAGGAGGCTACAACCTACTACCTCGCACTCGACGCAAACATCTCGAACGACCTCTACAAGCACGTCGTACTCGACGAGGTTCAGTACGAGGGCGAAGAGGGTTGGATTAGCGACGTGAAGATGGTGGGCGAGCAGCTCGCGCTCAACGTTGCGGCCAACGATACAGGCAAGGAGCGTTCGGCTCGTTTGGGTATCACCTTCACCGACCCTCACACCAAGCTCGTTTATGGCCCTTCATACGTAAACATCACCCAGACAACCACATCGTCGGTTGATATTAGCTGGGAGGATCTCTTTGCTCGCTTTGAGGCTGCCACCGACCGCAATAGCGACGGTAGCTGGACTATTACAACCGAGGGCGAAGAGGAGGCAAGCGGAATTAAGCTCTCGGGCGTGGCACTCAGCTTCCCTGAGAACACCAACGCCGCAATGAATACACAGAGTGCTTGGTCGGGTAGCAGTTTTGCCGTAACAGACACCTACAATAACGACGCAACAAACTACTTTATGAGCGAGGACGGCGCGCACGCACTTGTTCTCCGTATGGATACTGCCAAGGATAATATCCTCACACAGTATTCGAAGGCACAGATTCGTGTGAATGGTGCCACATTAAAGAAGTTGGGCAACGGACGTTATATGCTCAGCGACATTCGCTCGCGTAATATCGTATCGATTGTTACAGGCACCGAGCAGGATGTTCCTGTTGCGGAGCGTAAGATTTCGGAGCTCTCGAGCAATGATTACTATCGCATCGTGACCTTGAAGGATGTGGAGCTTGTCTACAACAAGGGTGCATTCTACAACACTACCGACGGTTATCGCTACGCTTGCGACTACTACCCTACAATGTTGCGCGATAAGGATGGTAACACCATCTATATGATGTTCAACTACGCATCGGCACCTTGGGTACGTAACGGCAAGGAGGCACCTTGCGGCTCGGGCGATGTGAAGGGTATCATCACCTACGAGATTTCATCTCGTTATGGCTCAAATCCGAAAGTTGTTGATGGTGAGACCGTAAGTCTTGGAGTGATGGGTGCATTCGTGATTCGTCCATACGATGAGAGCTGCTTGATGTTCAACTACGACGAGAAGGATAACTTCTCGACCACACACACCGAGTGGTGCTGGAACGACTCGAACCTCCTGCTCGACGGCAATGCAGCATTGGCTAAGGTGGGCGAGGGTAAGGTTTACCACGAGTTGGACGTAAAGCCTGTGCTTGGTCCTAACTTCAACGGCTTGACCTACTCAACATCTTCGACAGGTACACAGATTGCTAACGCATCGTGCGCATTCTCGTCAAATTGGTGCGACGAGGAGGGTAACCTCAAGGGTGTAATCTTCGAGTTCAACGCCAAGACCTTGGGCGCAGGCGCATCGATGAATCTTGCCTATTGGGCAGGCTCACAGGCTACTTCGGGTGTGGGTATCAACTTCCCTGCAAATTGGAAGTTGGAGTACTCGACCGATGGTGTAACCTACACCGCTATCGAGGGTACAGAGATCGACATCCACCCATTTGTTTGGTGGACTTCGAGCTGTCCTGCATTCGCAACACACGGTTTGGCACAGCGTTCATTCCTCTTGCCTGCCGAGTTGTGCGGCTTGGAGAAGGCGTACGTACGTCTTGCCCCTTACAACAATATATGTGCAACGGTATCAGCCCCTGAGGGAGCAACCTTCAACTCGAAGTCGTTGGCCACAGGTCTATACCTTGCAGCAGTATCAATCAAGTATAATAAGTAATCAGCATTGGCTATGAAAAGCATATTTAAAAGATTACTCACCATCTTCTTCATCGCCCTGTCTGCGCTCTTCACCTCGTGCGAGATTGATGAGGGCGACAAGGTCTACACGCCAGAGTTGGGTGCCGTAGATGAGGACAACATCTTCACGGTGGACTATCAGGGCGGAAAACAGGTCATCGATGTCTACGCTTCGCAGCCCTACACCGTTGAGGTTGTAAAGGGTAACGATTGGATTCGCCTCGGCACCGAGGAGAGCGACCTCCGCCATCAGACCCTCTCGCTCAATGGCGACGGCTCGTTCATTGCAGCCTATCACCGTAACGAAGGCACACGCCGTATGGCTATCATTACCCTTTCGGCAGAGAATCGTGTCGACTCGGTATATATCAAGCAGACAGGCCGCACTAATAGCACCCTCGAGGTGTCGAATCGCTCGATGCTTGTAGACTATCAGGGAGGTCAGTGCTCGACCTTGCTGAAGAGCAGTATCGACTTCGACGATTTGAAAATCGAGACCGACTACGGCGTAGATGGCACCTCGAATTGGATTTCGAATATGGAGTGTGTGAACAACACCTTGAACTTCGATGTCGATCCAAACCCTAATGCAAAGAGTGTCCGCAAGGCTACCATCCACTTCTCCTACACCGACGATTGGAACGAGACCATCTCGACCGAGATTGTCGTGACCCAGGATAAGGAGGTTAGCATCACCGAGAATATCCTCTCGTTTGCCGAGATGCGTCAGAAGGGCGAGCGCGACATCGTGGATGATGTCTGTATCGAGGGCTATGTTGTTAGCGACGTGGAGTTTGGAAACGCAGGTCCGAATACCCCTATTACATCTATGCGAATCGACTACACCGGCACCAAGCGTATCGTCTACCTCGAGAGTTTGGATGGTCGCTACGGCTTTATGGTGGAGTTCAAGGCTGCAAAGGATAATATTCTGAAGCGTTACGACAAGGTGCGCCTCAACCTCAAAGGCTGTTACTTCGGTAAGGAGGGTAGCGCAAATGTCGCCGACAAAGACCCTGTTCGCTACTATATCAACGAGATTACTGCGGCGAATATCATCTCGGTTGAGTCGGGCTCCGATTCGTCGATTCCTCGCAAGGAGAAGTTCTTCAGCGAGCTTACCGACGAGGATGTATACACCTATGTAACACTCAAGGATTGTGAGTTTCCTATCAAGAAGGGCTCGCTCACTCCGCTCAACGAGGGTTATACAGGCGGTGGCGTGGCAACAATATTTACCGCTAACCGTATCAGCCAGTACCCATTGCTCGTGCGCGACTCGCACGGTAGTTCGTTCTACACCATCACAAACACCACTTGCACATATCGTCGTACGGGCGAGAAGTTGCCTTATGGTAGCGGAACGCTCTCTGGCGTGATTGTTCACGAGGCGTGCGACCGCCTCGAGTGGAATAGCATCAAGCAGGCCGAGATGGTGGCTGAGGGCTACTCGCTTGACCAAATCTACAACCTCGGTAATATCGGTCGCTACCAGATTCGTCACCAGTCGAAGAGCGATATCGCAATGGCATCGAACATTTCAGAGTCGAAGACCAAAGTTATCTGCGAGTTTGCATACTTCAACAAGGACCGCACCGACTGCGCAGTGAATGTAGACCCTTACTACAAGATGTACTATCCTCAGTACAACTCGACTGCCACAGCAACACTCTCGCACTCGTCGGAAGCAACCGTTTCGAGCGCTGCAGCGTGGTACTTCCTCGGCGATTCGAAGAATACACAGGCGGTAGGAAGTGGCGTTGTCGATGCAAATGGCGTGAAGGTTGATGGCCCGCAGATTGGCTCCGAGAACACCAGCTCAGGCTCGCGTGGTACTATTGCCGCTTCGTATGGCTGTGCTTGGACCGCCTCGAAGTGGATTAATGGCTCATCGTTCCACTATTGGTTGGCAGAGTTCTCCACTGCTTCGGCTTCGGGCTCGCACCTCTCTATGCAGTTTGCGGTTTGCAATAGTGCAATTGGCGCACCTCGCTACTGGAATGTGGAGTGGTCTACCGACAAGGCTAAGTGGACAAAGGTTGGCGAATACACTGTGCCTGATGTTGCACAATGGAGCTATACCGCATATTGGCAGTTGTGTGGCTACAAGCACGTGAATATCGAGTTGCCAGACGAGATGTTTGGTCAGGAGAAGGTCTATGTACGACTTATTCCAAGCTCGAACCTTGCGGGTGAGACTATGAGCTACGATGGTGGCGTTGCCGGCGACAAGTCGAGCGGCTTGGCATACCTCACTGTTCGTTATACAAAGTAAAAACTACTATAAGAAATTTATTATGAAGAGATTTGTTTTATCAGTTATAGCTGTAGCATCGGTTGCTTTTGCGGCCGATGCACAGACTGTACTCTCCTACGAGCGACCATCAACCAAGGAGCTAAAGTCGGCCGTTAAGACCGTGCTTAAGAGCACCTCTTGCTGCGACGAGAACCAGGCTCCACGCCTCGAGGCTATGAACGTCATCCAGCGCGAGATGAACAATTTCAGCACTGAGGATTGGAAAAACTTCTACAACTGCTGGGATTGGGTTAAGGTAGATGATTTGGAGTTGCAGGGTACCCTCTACTTCTATCGCCAAGCGTTCAACAAGGTGCGCAGCGAGATTAAGAAGACAAAGGTTGCTGCAGGCACCGTAGTAATCTGGAACGTCTACAATATGGGCTATGTTGTGAAGACTCCATCGCACACCTTTGGTATTGACATCGTGCACAAGCACATCGAGGAGATTGCCAAGGATTTGGAGTTTGTGTTGGTAACACACCGTCACGGTGACCACTGCGATAAGCACGCTCAAAATCAGCTCGCCTTGGGTGAGTCGAAGATTATTGCGGGCTTCAAGTTGAGCAAGCCTGTTGTTTGGCAGGGTAAACTTCTCGATTGGGAGTATGTCGACGAGGTTGACCGCATCAAGATTGGCAATATCACCATCAACTGCAAGCGTGTAGACCACAACAAGAACGATTGGGGAAAGAAGTTTGTCACAACCTACGAGATAGATTGTGGTGACGAGACAGGCAATACCGTAATCTTCCACACGGGCGATGCTCACAACTACGAGCAGTTGGAGGTGGAGAAGCGTCCTGACCTCTTCATCTTCCACACGGCTGTGGGCCTTCGTATTCAGAATGCAATCGACAAGCTCAACCCTCAGTATGCTATCTTCTCGCACGCGTGGGAGTTGGGTCACAACGTAGTGAAGTGGCGTTGGACCATCGACGACTTGTTGAAGATTTCGGGCAAGATTACTGGCTTCGACAAGAAGCGCATCCTCTTGCCAACTTGGGGCGACAAGATTGTCTATACCAAGGCAACACAAACAGTTTCGGGCAACTAATCGAACAAAGAGATGAGACTAAAGAGTTTCTTGTGTGCAGTGGTGCTGCTCTGCCTTGCACAGCCGCTTTATGCACAGAAGTCGAAGGACCAGACCAAGCCTGCGACAGTCCGTTTTATGGATTTTAATATTGCGGACGGAATGTGGTGGGATCAGTTCAACAACTACGACCGCTTTGTGCAGTGGATGAAGGCGCAGAAGATAGATATCTTCGCTGTGTGCGAGGCTGCAACACATTGGGATAAGAACAAGAAGAATGTGCCGAAGAACGACGAAGCTCGCTACCTTCCAGGCAAAATGGGCGAGTTGGCGGCTCGTTGGGGCCATAGCTATACGGCATTAGGAGCCTATCAGGACAACTATCCTGTGGCTATAACCTCGCGCTATCCGATTGAGTTTGTTCGCACTATTGGTGGCAAGAAGATATCTCATGGAGCTCTTCATGTGAAGATTCTTGGTGTAAACTATGTGGTATTGCATCTTTGGCCACAGGCTTGGCATAAGGAGGATAAGACACGAACCAAGGGTAGCGGCGGTGACAGATATCGCTTGGAGGAGATTCAGTATATTATGGATCAGACAATCCTCAATCCTGAGTTTGCTGGCGAGAAACATTGGGTGATGACGGGCGACTTCAACTCCCGCTCACCAAAGGATAAGGAGTTCTACGACGAGATTCATCGCAAGAAGCCACGCACATTCAACTACGATGTGCACAATGCGGTGCTCAAGGTCTATCCTCACGATGCCATTTTCGACAAGAATCCGTCGGAGTTTCAATCCTCTACACGAGGCAAGGCTCGTATCGACTATATCTATTGCACGAAGAAGATATACTCGGCAATAAAGAGGTCCTACACCATCCGCGATGACTTTGTGCGCACCTCGTCGGATCACTGCCCAGTGGTTATCGAGTTCAAACTGCCGAAGAAATAAAAGAGTTTTTATTATTTATAAAATAAGAGAATATGAGCGAAATTACTAAGTGCCCAAAGTGTGGCGGTGAGTATGTCTATTTCGACGGTTCGTTGTATGTATGTCCCGACTGCGCTTATGAGTTCGAGGAGGGTGCTGCATCGGCCGAGGGTGGTGCAGAGGTGGCAAAAGATAGCAATGGCGCCGAGCTTTTCGATGGTGATGCCGTGACAGTAATCAAGGATTTGAAGGTCAAGGGCTCGTCGATGGTTATCAAGCGAGGCACAAAGGTTAAGAGCATCCGACTTACCGATAACCCCGAAGAGGTGGATTGCAAGATAGAGGGCAGCAGCATCGTACTGAAAACCTGCTTCCTCAAGAAGTAGCCCCGATACAAAATAGGAGTCCCGAAAAGGACTCCTATTTTGTTCTATTGACGTGGAATGTTGCTCTATCGCGGTACTTCCTTGTAGAGTTTGTCGCCACGGCGGACGGGGCTAATGGTCTTGATAGAGCAGACGTCGCCCTGTTTTACCCCTTTGACAATTTGTTCGTTCAGAACAATACCTTTTGCCTGCTGCTCCACTACGCCAGTGGTTTCGCCCATAATGAGGATGTCGTCACCATCGTCTAAGGTCGAGGCCTCGACGGTAATCTCTGCTACACCGATATTTTTGAAGTAGTTTGTAATCTTGCCGACATACTCCTTGCGATGGGTGGCCGACGAGCCATAAGCGTTGGTGTGCTCGACAAAACCCTTATGTGCATAATATCCACCCCAGAAACCTCGGTTAAATACGCGCAACAAACTCTCCTTTAGTGCCTCGGCATTCTCGCGTGTATATTCGCCAGCCTCGATAAGGCGAAGAGCCTTGTCGTAGGCCTCCACAACACGCTTGACATATTCGCCACCGCGTGCGCGACCCTCAATCTTCAATACGCGAACGCCAGCATTGATAAACTGGTCGAGGAAATCTACCGTGCAGAGATCCTTAGGTGATAGAATATAACGACCATCGATGTCGAGCATCGCTCCCGTATCTTTGTCCTGAATGGTGTATTTGCGGCGACAGATCTGGCGGCAAGCACCTCTATTTGCCGAGCAAGCGGTTTCGTGTTCGCTGAGATAGCACTTGCCCGAAATAGACATACACAACGCTCCGTGTGCGAACATCTCAATCTCAACCAACTCGCCCTTTGGACCACGAATATCCTGCTCGACGATGGCCTTGTGCACTGCCGAAATCTGCTCGAGCGAAAGCTCGCGCGCCAATACCACAACATCTGCCCACTGCGAGAAGAACTTCACAGCCTCCGAGTTCGATATGTTGCACTGCGTGGAGATATGCACCTCGACACCTGCGTGGTAGGCATAGGTGATGACCGCCAAGTCCGATGCGATAATGGCATCCACACCCACAGCCTTAGCCTTGTCGACTACCTCGTGCATCACCTGCATCTCATCATCATAGATGATGGTGTTGATTGTGAGGTAGGTCTTTACGCCAGCCTTATGGGCTATCTCTACAATCTGCTCAAGGTCGGTTTCCGAGAAGTTGGCTGCCGAGGCCGAACGCATATTCAAGCGTCCGATACCGAAATATACCGAGTTGGCGCCAGCATTTATTGCTGCGTGCAAAGACTCGTAGCAGCCCACGGGGGCCATTATTTCTATATCGTCTCTTTTCATTGTGTTGGAAAATCGTTTCGGTTGACTCTTTTTGCACCTTACTTGTAGCGTAAATGCTCATTTACGCCTAGTAAACTGCGCTTTCCGCTACTGCGTAACGCACAAAAATAGCCTAACCGCCTCCGATTTTATTGTTAATGTTATTTTTTAATTCTTTAACTCTTTCTGCCTATCAAGTTCTCGGCGTAGCGGCGCAACTCTGCGGTGCGCTCCTGCGCTACATCGAGGGTGTCGAGAATCGAGAGTGCTCGTTGGAACTTCTGCGAAATCTGCTGCTCTACTCGTGCAGGTACGCCCAACTCGTCGTACAGAGCCTTCACTGTCGAAATCTTCTCGGCATCGCTCAAGTCGTCGCGTAGATGGGTTGTGCGCAATACCTCGCGCTGCTCCTCGTTTGCACGAGAGAAGGCCTCAATCATCAGGATGGTCTTCTTACCCTCGAGAATGTCGCCACCAATCTTTTTGCCTAGGCGCTCGTCGCCATAGCTATCCAACAAATCGTCCTGTAGCTGGAATGCCAAGCCCACCTCGCGAGCAAAGTCGTAGAGACGCTTGCAATCGCCATCCGATGCTCCTGCGAGGATGGCTCCAATGATGGCCGAGCCAGCCAAGAGAGCTGCGGTCTTGAGCTCAATCATTCGCATATAATCTACCACCGACACCTTCGATTGGGTCTCGAAGTCCATATCGAATTGCTGACCCTCGCACACCTCTGCCGCCATCTTATTGAACCATTCGAAGATTTTCGAGAGTCGCTCCGAGTTGGTGCGTTGCAGATGGTTGTAGGCCAAAATCAGCATAGCATCACCCGAAAGGATTGCTACATTTTCGCCCCACTTGGCGTGTACCGACGGACGACCACGACGCACTGCGGCATTGTCCATAATGTCGTCGTGCAAGAGTGTGAAGTTGTGAAATATCTCCACTGCCATAGCGGGTGTTAGAGCACGCTCGATATCCTCCTGATAGAGGTTGTAGGCGAGCATCAGCAATGTCGGACGGATGCGCTTGCCGCCCATCTCCAATCCATATTTGATGGGCGCATAGAGTCGTTGTGGCTCCTCGGGGGTAGGCATCAGTGCTATGTGGCGCTCGAAGAGAGCTAAAATCTCGCCGTTGGTGTATAGTTTCATAACCTTTATTTTGCTTTTCTGATTTTGTCGAGCTCGGCGATACGCGAGTAGGCTAACTTCTTTATATCGTTCCAGTCGTAGAAGTGTGGTGCTACGCTCTTGATTGGCAACTCCACGTCGCGCTCATTCAGCTGTGGTCGTACCAAGATCTTACCCTCCTTGTTGCGGTAGATGATAAACATAATGTTGGCCGCTTTTGGAGTGATTTTGTAGCCTCGCCAATGCTCTGCCACATAATCTACCGTTTCGTTACCCTTGCCGAAGTAGAGTGGCATATTCTCCAAGCCAAATATGTTCTGCAATGGGATGAGGTTGAGGTCGTGACCGAATATGAAGTGTGCATTTGCATCGCATTTGCCCGATATGTGAGCCTCGACCTGCTCGACTATGTAGTCTACCAAGATGTGGCTCTGCCACATATTGTTAGCTAAGATTGGGTGCGCAGCCGAGCCACAGCGGTAGTGCCAAGCGCAGTTTTCGTGCTTGTAGATGATGTAGCGCTCGTCAGCGGTGAAGACCTCGTCAATGAGTGTGCGGTCGAGCTTGCCGAAGTTCTGTGCAAATGCCAAACGCTTGTAGATGTCGGTCATAATCTTGAATGGCTTCTTCTCGGGGAACATCGCGAAGAATCGCTCCGCATCGGTGAAGAGTGCTTTGTGGGCGTGGCTCAAATCTTGGCGAGAGCCCCAAGATACCAACTTGGCATTGATCTCGCTCTTCAGGAACGTCTTGTACATCTTCTCCTCCTCGGCAGGGTAGAGCTTGTTGTTGGCCGCCTTCTGTGGGCGTATGATGCCCACGGTGCGCTCCGATGCCTCCATCGAGTTGTTGAGTCGAGGGTTGTTCTCCTTGAGTCCCTGGTTGAATCCCACCATACTCATTGCAGCGCGCAACGAGGTGGAGGCTACCGATTGAACCTTCGCCTCGCCCTTGAAGAGCGCAGGGAGTAGCTTGGCGTAACGCTTTGCGAGGTTGCGATGCTGCTCGAATCCCACAGGCGAGAGGTCGCCAATACGACCTTCGTGGTGGCGGTAGTTCCATATCATAAACTCCTTAACCTGCTTGCCAAGTGGGGTGAGCAAGCCCGCCTTGTCGGCCTCGGTGAAGTAGCGGTATGTGTCGAGAGGGTAGGATGAATCCGACTCGAATCTCGAGCCGTGGCGCATATAGCCAGTGATGAATACCGGCTTGTAGCCCTTAGGCACAGAGATATTCTCGGTTGTGAAGATTTCACCTGTGTAGGTGGTCATCGTAGGAACTACGATGCTTGGGTTTGCATCAATCTCTTCGCGTGAGGTCTGTGCCGAAAGCGACAAAGTCGCCAATACGGCGAGGGTTAGTAGAACGTAACGTTTCATTGTGTTTGTCTGAATTTATCATTTCAAACCACAAATATAGTAACGAAATTGGTAATAGGCAAACAAATTCTACCAGATGTGACTGAAAGTCAAAATTTATGCATTAGCTGCGGCTAAAATTTTGCAGTATCGAAAAATAGTTGTACATTTGAACGATATTTAGCACATAAATCAACAAACTATAAAACTACAACTATGAAAAAACTTGTATTTGGAATTGACATCGGTGGTACGAACACCGCGTTTGGCCTTGTGGATGAGAGTGGCGAAATCTTTGCTGAGTCGGCTATCTCCACCCGTAAATATACCCACTTCGACGACTATCCTCGCTATATCGAGGATTTGGCTGCAGCGATGCACTCGTTGCTCGATAGTGTAGACTTCAAGTTTGAGTTGTTGGGTATTGGTGTGGGTGCGCCTAACGCCAACTACTACAAAGGTACAGTCGAGATTCCGTCGAATATGTGGAAGTACACCGATGAGCAGATTGCTGCCGGAGCAAAAGAGGAGGAGCGTATGTTCAACTTCTCGGAGGATTTGGGCAAGCACTTCGACGGTGTTCCAGTATATATCACCAACGACGCTAACGCTGCAACCATCGGCGAGATGGTCTATGGTGGAGCAAAGGGTATGAAGAACTTCATTATGATTACCCTCGGTACAGGTGTCGGCTCGGGCTTCGTTGCCAATGGCGAGATGATCTATGGTCACGATGGCTTTGCAGGTGAGTTTGGCCACGTAATCGTTGAGCGCGGTGGTCGTCAGTGCGGTTGTGGTCGTAGAGGTTGTTTGGAGTCATACACCTCGGCAGGTGGTATCAAGCGTACTGCTTTCGAGTTGATGGCTACAATGAATGATCCTTCGCCAATCCGCGAGTATTCGTTCGACCAGCTCGAGGCTGCTATGCTCTCGAAATTTGCAGCCGAGGGCGATCCTATTGCTAAGGAGTGTTTCCGTCTTACAGGTCAGAAGCTCGGCTACGCTTTGGCCGACGCTGTCACCATCACCTCGCCCGAGGCTATCTTCCTCTTCGGAGGTCTTGCCAAGGCTGGCGACTTGATTTTTGGCCCTATCAAGCACTATATGGAGGAGAATATGCTCATCACCTTCAAGAATAAGGTGAAGGTTCTTCCAAGCGAGTTGCAGGATAAGAATGCTGCTATTCTTGGTGCTTCGGCTCTTGTTTGGCAGGCTAAGCAAACCGCCTAAAAGGGCAATTTTTGCGTTGAACTACGGATGGCGAAAAGCTCACATAGGTCTACTATGCTGCGCTTTCGCCACCTTGTTCGCCTTGAAATTTTACCTTTTATACGATTTGCAAAGAGTATCTGTTAACTTAAATTCCTAATATGAAGAGATTTGTAACGCTTAGTTTGGCGTTTGTTTTTGCTTTGTGCGTATGCGTGCCCGCGTATGCGCAAAAGAAAGACCCAACACAGAAAGATTGGGCGAAGTTCTATCGCTACGAGAAACTCAATGCTGAGCTTTTGGCCTCGGGTGTGCGTCCCGATGCGGTCTTTATGGGCAACTCCATAACTCAGGGTTGGGCAAAGAGAAATCCCGACTTTTTTACCAAGAATAACTTTGTGGGCCGTGGCATTGGCGGTCAGACCACTTCGCATATGTTGGTGCGATTCCGTCGCGACGTTATCGATTTGAATCCGCGTGTAGTGGTGATTATGGCGGGTATCAACGATATCGCACGCAACAATGGCAAAATCACCCACGAGAATATCTTGGGCAATATCATCTCGATGTGCGAGTTGGCCAAGCTCCACAAGATTAAGGTTATCCTCTGCTCGGTAACTCCTGCCTACAGCTTCCGCTGGCGTCCGAATGTCGATTTTGAGCCTGCCGAGGAGATTATCCGTCTTAATGCAATGATTAAGGCCTATGCCGACGAGCATAGAATTCCGTATGTCGATTTCCATTCGGCACTTGTCGACGAGCGTAAGGGCATGAACCGTAAGTACCACAAGGATGAGGTGCATCCAAACACACTCTGCTATGCGGAGGTGCTCGAGCCTATGATTCTGCCCGTTATAAACAAGACTATTCGTACAAAACACACATACACAACCCCAATACCACAAAACTAAAAAAAACTAAGATATGAAAAAGATTTCGATACTACTGCTCGCCTTGACCCTTGTTGCGGGTTCAGCCGAGGCGTGGAGTGCAAAGGAGGAGCAGGAGGCTACCAAGTTTGCCAACAATTTGATCAAAAAGATGACCTTGCGCGAGAAGTTTGGACAGCTCGAGCAGTTCGTTACTCGCAAGGGTGTAGTAACCGGCCCAGAGGGTGTTAAGCGTGATATTGAGAGCGCAGTACGCAAAGGCGAGGTTGGTTCGTTCCTTTCGATTCGTAAGCGAGAAGAGGCTTTGCGTCTTCAGAAGATGTCTGTAGAGGAGAGTCGCTTGGGTATTCCTCTCATTTTTGGATACGACATCATACACGGTTGTAAGACCATCTTCCCCGAGAACCTCGCTATGTCTTGTTCGTGGAACCTCGCATCGGTAGAGCGTGCAGCTCGCGTAGCAGCCGAGGAGAGTGCTGCTATGGGTATCCATTGGACCTTCTCGCCAATGTGCGACATCTCGGTAGATCCACGTTGGAGTCGAGTATCGGAGGGTGCAGGCGAGGACCCATACCTCGGAGCAAAGATTGCGGCAGCAACAGTGCGTGGCTACCAGGGCAACGACCTCTCGTCTGATAAGACTATCGCTGCTTGCGTCAAGCACTTTGCGGCTTATGGAGCAGCACAGGCAGGCAAGGACTACAATACCGTAGATATGTCGGAGTTGATGTTCCGCAACCTCTTCCTCCCACCTTATAAGGCGGCTTTGGATGCGGGTGCTGTTACGGTTATGTCGTCGTTTAACGACTTCCACGGCGTGCCAGCATCGGGTAGCAAATGGCTCTTGTATGACCTTCTTCGCAAGGAGTTGGGCTTCAAAGGCTTTGTGGTTTCGGACTGGAATGCAGTACACGAGATGATTATCCACGGCGTAGCCGCTAATGGTAAAGAGGCTGCCGAGTTGGCGTTGAAGGCCCACCTCAATATGGATATGGTTGGTGGCGACTACATCGCTTATGGCGAGCAACTCGTAAAGGAGGGTCGCATCTCGGAGAAACTTGTGGATGAGCTTGTCCGCGAGGTTTTAGTTATCAAGTATCGTCTTGGATTGTTTGAGGATCCTTACAGATATGGCTCACAGAACCAAGAGAACGCCTACTATCGTCCCGAGAATATGGCATTTGCTCGCGATGTGGCTGCCGAGTCGATGGTATTGCTCAAGAACAATGGCGTGTTGCCACTCCAGAAGGGTGTGAAGATTGCCCTCATCGGTCCATTTGCCGACTCTCAACTCGACCAGCTTGGTGCTTGGCGAGGTTTGGGCGAGGCCGACCACTCAATCACTATCCGCACAGCTCTCGAGGAGCGTTTTGGTAAGGAGAATGTGCTCTACACCAAGGCGTGTGAGTGTGGCCGATACAAGAACGGACTTATCGAAGGTGGCGTTGAGGAGGCCGTAAAGATTGCCGAGCAGTCGGATGTTATTCTCCTCTCGATGGGCCTTTCGGGATGGCATAGTGGCGAGTCGCGCTCGCGCGCTGAGATTACAGTGCCTGCCGATCAGCAAGAGTTGCTCGACGCCTTGAAGAAGACGGGCAAGAAGATTGTTGTGCTCCTCGCTACAGGTCGTGCAATGGATATTCGAAACGAGGTTGAGAAGTCCGATGCAGTGCTTTTGACTTGGCACGGAGGTACAATGGAGGGCCCTGCGGTTGCTGACCTTGTGTCGGGCGACAAGAACCCTTCGGGACACCTCACAATGACATTCCCATACCACGTGGGACAGATTCCGGTACACTACAACTCGAAGACTACAGGTCGTCCTGCCAAGAGCCAATTCAAGGCGCAGGGATATAGTTCGAGCTATGTAGATATTCGCAATGCACCACTCTTCCCATTCGGTTATGGCTTGAGCTACAGCGAGTTTGAGTATTCGGATTTGAAGGTTTTGACCCCGGAGGTTGAGCTCGGTGGCGTGGTTAAGGTTAGCGTTAAGGTTACCAACAAGGGCAAGTACGATGGCGACGATGTGGCGCAGTTGTATGTTCGCGATGTTGTTGCCGAGACCACACGCCCGGTACGCGAGTTGAAGGGCTTTGAGCGCTTCTCGTTGAAGGCTGGCGAGTCGAAGGTTATTACATTCGAGGTGCCAACTTCGGACTTGGCATATTGCCACCGCGATATGAGTTTCAAGGCCGATGCGGGTGACTTCAAGGTGTGGGTTGGTGCCGACTCTAACGCTACACTCGAGGGTAAATTTACGATCAAATAAACATAAAACTTTATGAAAAAATTAATCTTATCACTCGCTCTCGTTGTTGTGGCGTTCACCGCTATGGCCGAGAGTCGCACCGACAAGTTGTTGCGCGAGCTGAATAACCCAAAGTCGGACTATGTATTTGTGATTGCACACCGTGCCGATTGGCGTAACTTCCCCGAGAATTCGCTGGAGGCTATCGAGTCGGCTATCAAGATGGGTGTCGATATCGTGGAGTTGGACGTTCACCGCACTGTGGATGGTGCGTTGGTGATTTGCCATGACAAGACCATCAACCGCACAACAAATGGTAAGGGTGCAATCAAGGAGCTCACACTCGACTCTATCCGCAAATGCCGCTTGCGTGCTGGCCACAATGCCGTGACACGCTACAAGATGCCAACCTTGGAGGAGGCTCTCGACGTCTGCAAGGGCCGTGTTATGATTAACCTCGACAAGGCGGTGAACTACTACGACCAGATTATGGATATGCTCGTTGCTCGCAATATGGCCAATCAGGTGATTATGAAGAGTAGCAAGACCGCTCCATATATGAAGAAATTCTTCGCAAAGCACGATGTTAATATGCTCTATATGCCTATTGTAAACTATAACACCAAGTCGTGGGCAAAGCACGAGGCTATGTTCCAGGGCTACCTCGAGACCGACCTTCCGTTTATCGCTGTCGAGATGTGCTGGGATGGCACACTCAAGGGTGAAAAGAAGGTTTTCAATAAGGTGATTAAGAATGGTAAGCGACTCTGGATTAACACCTTGTGGGGCAAGCTCTGCGGTGGTAAGGAGAATGGCTACGACGACGATGCTGCGGTAGGCAACGAGGATAAAATCTATGGCAAGATTCTCTCGTATGGTACCTCGATGATTCAGACCGACCGTCCTGAGATGCTTATTAAGTACCTCGAGTCGAAGGGCCGTCACACATTGAAATAGACTAACTAAAAGATAATAATATGGGATTGATTTCTAAATTCAAAGCATTCTACGGAATGAGCGACGGCAAGCCTCTGCTTTCGAGCGAGGAGTTGCAGAATAAGGTGCATCGCTCATTTGCATTCCAGTCATTTATAGCTGGAACACTCGGCTATAGTTTCTACTATGTATGCCGAGCGGCAATCAATGTAATGAAGAAGCCGATTATCGATAGCGGAATGCTCGATGCCGACCAGTTAGGTACAATCGGTGCGGTGTCGTTGGCAACCTATGCTATAGGAAAGTTTGTAAATGGCTTCCTTGCCGACTATAGTAACATCAAGCGATTTATGGCTAGCGGACTTATCATCTCGGCTATAGCTTGTTTGTTGATGGGTGTTGTGGGTATGCTCGGTACGCCTGGATTCTATATTGGTGGTACCCTTATGCCTTCGACAGCGGTATTTATCGCCTTCGCTATTTTGTGGGGTTTGAGTGGTTGGGCTCAATCTATGGGTGCGCCACCAGCAATTATTGCTCTATCGCGTTGGTATCCACTCTCTAAGCGTGGAACATACTACGGATTCTTCTCGGCAAGTCACAACATTGGTGAAGGTCTTTCGTTTGTCTTCGTAGGATCGATTGTGGCTACAGCAGGTTGGCAGTGGGGCTTCTATGGCGCAGCTATTGCCGGCTTTATTGGTGTACTCATAATAATGTTTATGATGCACGACACGCCTGAGAGCAAGGGCTTGCCTTCGATTGAGCAGTTTGCCAAGGAGAAGGCCGACACCAGTGCCACTTCGGCTAAGGAGGCTCAGCGAATAGCTTTGCGTACACCTGCTGTGTGGATTTTGGCTCTCGCATCGGCGTTTATGTATATCTCGCGTTACTCGCTCAACTCGTGGGGCGTGCTCTTTATGCAGGAGGAGAAGGGCTTCTCGCTGTTGGAGGCTTCGACCATTATATCGATAAATGCGTGGGCCGGAGTTGTAGGTACAGTATTGGCTGGTTGGATGTCCGATAAATTGTTCAAGGGTGACCGCAAGATGCCTGCCTTTGTGTCGGGTATTCTACTTTCGTTGTCGTACGCATTGTTTATCTATGGTGGCTCGGCATATTGGGTAACTATAACCTCAATGGTACTCTTTGGTGTGGCTATCGGCGTGTTGATTGCATTCCTTGGTGGTTTGATGGCAGTGGATATCGTTCCACGTAAGGCTACAGGTGCTGCTCTTGGTATCGTGGGTATGCTCAGCTATGCTGCAGCTAGTATCCAGGAGAAGGTTAGTGGCTACTTGATTAACAGCAATGTCACCGAGACCGTTAATGAGGTTGGTGAGACCATTAAGCACTACGACTTCTCGGATGCTGCAATCTTCTGGATTGGTGCTTCGGTTATTTCGTTCTTGTTGCCAATCCTCAACTGGGGCAAAAAGGTTAAGGAGTAATTCAGTTGACGAATTATAAAACGATAGGTCTGTCTAGCGAAATGTTAGACAGACCTATTTATTATGTATATGGCGGTTAGAACTCCAAGCGGAATCCCTTGCGCTTAAGCTCGTTGTACTTTGTCTTGTTGAAACGATATTTAACAGGTATTCTCGATGCGGTGTTGGCCTGGCGCTCCTCCGTAGGTGCGAGGATACCCAAGGCATTCATCTTCTTGGCAAAATTGCGACGGTCGAACTTAACCTCCAAGATTGCCTCGTAGAGTTTCTGAAGCTCGCTCATCGTGAAGACCTCGGGCAATAGGTCGAAGCCTATCGGCTCGAAGTGTATCTTCTCCTTGAGGCGCGTGAGGGCTATACGCAGAATAAGGTCGTGGTCGAATGCAAGCTGCGGAATATCCTCGATGTCGAACCACTGCGCGCGCTTGGCATCGTCGCCACCCTTCACCTCCGAAATCTTTACCAATGCAAAGTAGGCGATGGATATAACACGCTCGCGCGGGTCGCGATTTACCGACGAGAATGTGTGAAACTGCTCCAAGCGCTCCGCATCCAAGTTTGTCTCCTCTTTCAG
Source organism: Alistipes sp. (assembly GCA_045614685.1). Lineage (GTDB taxonomy): Bacteria > Bacteroidota > Bacteroidia > Bacteroidales > Rikenellaceae > Alistipes. The sequence continues at coordinate 25,218 of JAZLDJ010000142.1, forward strand.
CTCTCGCAAGGCGCCCTCGTCGGCACTCTCGTTCATTCGCAAGAATCCTCCAGGAAATGCCCAGCAACCCTTGAAAGGCTCTATACCGCGCTCGATGAGCAATACCTGCAATCGCTCGCCATCAAATCCAAATACCACGCTGTCGGTGGCAACCGCTGGGTGGGGATAGTCATAAGAGTATTTTTTTCTCTTTTCCATTGCACTTCATGTGTAATTCCGATGCAAATATAAATGAGAATTTTTAATTCTCAAAAAATAAATGTGTATTTTTTACGCAAATTAGTTGGTAATCTCGAAAATTGCATATACTTTTGCGTCAGAATTACGCAATAAACTTTAAAAACTATGAGATTATTTTTTATATTTTTGAGAGCGAAGCTTTCACTTTTGTTCACAAAGAGGGTTAAGGTGACCTTCAAGTTTATAGATGGACAGTGGTATTGTCACATCCTTGGTTGGCCAAAATCTATGTTCCCGCGAACACTTATGGTTGGGCAAGCTTCGCAACTTATCGATGGCAAATACAGAGAGTTGGGTGCGGATAATAACCAAATTACATTCTCGGTCTACATTGGCAAGAAGCAGAAGCAGGGCTGGAATCTCCTTACAAAAACCTACTCTTCTACCATCGAAGGTGGCTTCTACAAGGGTTGTGGCTTCAACAATGTTTGGCTTTGCCCTGTAACACTCTTCGTACTCGGAAAGTATCCAGAGCAGATTCAATTTAAGTAGCTGCAGTCGGAAACAACCACGTTCTGCAAGGCTTGCAGAGACGAAAAGTTTGGAGAGAGAAAGATGTACCTATAATTTTGTGAGCAGAAACACCGTGCGTAGGAACAAGGTCCGGCAAGCCGAAAGGCTCCCGACTAAGCGCCACTCAGAGTCGGGCAGCGTTTTAACATTAAAACAAAACACCAATGAAAGTATTTACCGAAAATAGGATTCCGATAAAGATGTGGTCGGACAAGATAGAAGAGCAAGCGTTGAAGCAAGCGCAAAATCTAGCTTCGCTTCCATTCGCCTATAGTCATATTGCGCTGATGCCCGATGTGCATTGCGGCTTGGGCATGCCCATTGGTGGAGTTTTGGCAACAAAGGGCATTGTAGTACCAAATGCTGTAGGCGTGGATATTGGCTGTGGAATGTGCGCTATAAAGACCTCGTTGCGAGTGGAAAATATCAACCGCAAGCAGATAGCGAGGGTTTTAGAACTGATTCGTCGCGCCGTACCACTTGGCTTCGACCACCACAAGGAGTTACAAGACGAGTCGCTCCTCCCCGTTGGTCACGATATGGATAAATTGCCTTACGTACGCACCTTGATAACCGCAGCTCGTCATCAGATTGGTACGCTCGGCGGTGGAAATCACTTTATCGAGATTCAGAGGTCGAGCGAAGGCGAGATATGGGCTATGATTCACTCAGGCTCACGACATATCGGCAAACAAGTGGCTGAGCGTTATGGCAAGATTGCCAAGAAACTGAATAAGCGATGGTACTCCGAAACCATTGAGGGATTAGAGTTTATGCCTATCGAGACACCCGAAGGTCAAAACTATTGGAACGAGATGAGGTGGTGTGTAGATTTTGCACTTGCCAATCGTAAAGTTATAATGCAACGAGTATGCGAGGCTTTCAGTGCGGTATTCCACAATGTAAAGTTCGAGCCTATGATAAATATCGCTCACAACTACGCTGCGTGGGAGAGTTTTGGCGACAAGGATTTGATTATTCACCGAAAGGGGGCAACTCGAGCTTACAAAGGCGAAATAGGCATTATCCCAGGCTCGCAAGGTAGCAAGTCGTACATAGTGCGAGGTTTAGGGAACCCCGATAGCTTTATGAGTTGTTCGCATGGCGCAGGTCGTGTCTTGGGTCGACGAGAAGCGTGTAGAGTGCTCGACTTGCAGAGCGAAATTGATAGGATGAATTCGATGGGTATCATCCACTCCATTAGCGAGCAACGCCACTTGGACGAAGCACCTTCCGCTTACAAAGATATAGATGTGGTTATGGCGAATCAGCGCGACTTGGTTATGCCGATAGTTGAACTGTCACCAATAGCTGTAATAAAGGGGTAGTTTGACATTTTGAGTGTCGGAGTCGTTTCGGGCGTTTGGCTTTGGGGTTTCCTAACCTCAGCGAGATTCTTTCGCTGTTTAGGGGACATCGGAACATCCGACTTTTATAAGATAAGTTTAACTATGAGAGTTGTGAAAGAAACAGATGTAAAAAAGGTTGGCACCTTCGTAATCAAGATGGATATGGAGCATGCAGGTATGGAAACTGTCAAACTCCTTTTTGATGATATGGAGATAATTTTCAATGTAGCATACGATGGTGAAGAGTTTATATATTCTATGCTAAAATCGTTGAACCATTTTGAATTTCACGGATACGATAAGTTTGTTTTGTACAATTATACTCGAGGTGAACAAACCACCATTGAAACACGGCGAGACGACCAAATTGTTCATATCGAGATAGAACATCTCGACCACGAATTTGAAAGATATGGCATCAACATAAGACGATATGGAGTAATTATTCCATTTGAGGTGTATAGACAGAGTGTTATTGATGCAGGATTGGATGTTTTGCGTAGATATGGCAATAATGGTTATAGTGAGAATTGGGCAATCATTGGAGGTACATACTTTATTGGCAGCCTAATCTCTGCACTAACTTCAAAGAGGTTTAGTTCTGTTGATGAAGATGATAAAATTTGGTATCGTAGCAATATAAAAGAGGAATTACAAACATTAATGGATGCCTTATAGCATCCGACACCAATCTCGACAATCGGATATTGACCGCAATTGGGGCGATCGAGAAGTGACGACTGTCGGGGCGGTTGCCGAGTTCGAATTTACTCATTGATTAGTCGCCGGAATAACAGTGTATGTTTGGGAAGGATTAGAACGAAAGTTAAGGAGTTTAGAAATCGGCTCGGTAACCATTTTTTGAAAAACATTGGATGTAGAGGAGTAGCATTTAGCAGGGAATAATGCACTGTGGAACCTTGCGAAAGTCTATTCGGCAATGTTTCTAGCACCGAGGGATAAATAGTTCACCTTTCCCTTTAAATCTTCTTGGGTGGCAAGTAAAGAAGACGGCGCTATTTTTATGATATTTAATGACAACGAATGGCATTCGCTCCCGTTGGTTGCTTAATGACATTGAATGGCAAATTGTAACAACAGCTTTTGCCATTAAGCAGTCGTTAGACTGCGCTGCCATTCTATGCCATTCAGGGCGCAAGCCCGAATGCCATTAAATGCCATCCCACGTCAGCGAGATTGATTCGCTGTTGGGGTATAGGGTCATCACGAGCATAAAGAGGAGAGCGATGAAGTGGTTAAGTCCTGCGAATATCCTCAGCGGCTTATGCCGGGTATGGGGTTGAGAAAGTTAGTAGTTAGTTAGTAACGGGCATTGAGCCAAAAAACAGAGCAACCTTGTATGACTGATGGAGGAGATGCCGACCTCCGATGACCTTTCCGACAAGTGTCAAGAGCATTGCCAGCTGCGCTTGCGAGTGTGAGGGATCGCCACCCTCCTTGGCGCTTGTCTATTTTATTAATATTTTATTGATTTCTTATTTGCTCACGGACACTCTTTTGGGTTAAAAACCAAGAACTCGTCTGATATAAAACGAGTTCCAAAATCGACCAAAAAAAATATCGTATGTCGAATTGCTCAAACCTTTCCTAAATACAAAGTTATAAAAAAATTTTAATAACTCGTATCGATTATCATAAAAAAATACAATTTTACGCCATTTTCAAGAATTCGCCCATACCAAAACAGACACAAAATGTAAGTTTTTCGCTTTTTTCGCCAAAACATACTATTTTTTAGGTAAAAATACCTATCTTTGTGCGATGATAACTATTAGTTA
>JAZLDJ010000143.1:0-7542 GCA_045614685.1 Alistipes sp.
GGTCTTTACGGTTACGGGCTTCTTCACGGCATTGACAATCTGGCGTGTCATCTCGACCATAAGAGGTACATCGCGCATCATTCCCGAGCCGGCACCTCGGCCCGCAATCTTCTTCATCGGGCAGCCGAAGTTGATATCTATAATATCGGGATTGGCCGTCTCGGCAATCTTGGCAGCCTCGACCATAGGCTCAATCTGATTGCCATATATCTGAATGCCGACAGGTCGCTCGAAGTCGTTGATATTCAGCTTGGCACGAGATTTCCACGCATCTCGTATCAAGCCGTCCGACGAGATAAACTCGGTATAGACCATATCCGCACCAAACCGCTTACAGATGTAGCGGAACGACGGATCGGTAACATCCTCCATTGGGGCAAGAAATAACGCCTCCTTACGAAACTCTATATCGCCTATCTTCATCGTTTCTTATAAATTTGGTATGAATTAACAAGGTTTTGCCACACTATATATGCCGTAGGTGCCACGCTCGACAACGGATTGAGGAACGACTGTGCAAGCCATATAGCCAACACCGTATTCTTCTGACCGAGTGCTTGACCTCCCGCTGGCTCGTCACCATATCGTCGACCAAGCCAATGTCCCATAGTGAATTGCGCTATGCAAGCCACCAAAGCAACGGCCGCCAAGATTAGCTCTGTGTGAATATCCTTCACGCCATTTTGGATGATAAAATGTGTGGTTTTACCCACAATAATAACCAGCGAAAAGAGCCATATATAGAATGATATAAGAGCGTGTGAGCCAATCCAATGCGCAGCCTTAGGTGTGAGCCATCGACATAGCTGCGACACCACAAACGGAGCTATAAGAAGCGGTGCTACACGCGCCAAAATCTCAGCTACCGTGCAAGTACCATTTCCCCACGTAGAGAGCAACGGTGGAGCTAGAAAGGCAATTATGATATTGCAAACCAAACTATGAGTAGCCATTGTCTCGACCTTTGCGCCTAGCATGCCCGCAATGACCACTGCACCCATTGCCATAGGAGCAAGCACACATATCATACCTCCTTGCGCAATGGTAGCACCCAGCGGAAGCAGTGCGAAGTAGAATGCTACGGCACCCACAATCTGCACTATCATCAACCAAAAGTGCAACCACGTTGGCCTCATATCGCGAATATTCACGCGACAGAAGGTACAAAACAGCATCGAGAAGATAAAAAGTGGGGTAGAGACACCACCTGTCAACTCGTCAAATGCTGTGATAGGATAGCACAACAAGGCACCTATCACCATACCCAAAGGCATGGAGATAGTGCGCATTGTATGTGAAGAGATACTCATTTAATTTAATGCAAAATGCAAAATTCAGGAATTACTCAATTCCGTTAAAGAAGTATGGCGCATACTTATAGCCACACTTGTCGTACAACTTACGCATAAGGTGCATACGGCGCGAGAAGTCGTCGTAGTCTTTATCGCCAAATGTCCAACCCACCTCGGCAATTGCTGCTATACGAGGCAATGTCATACGCTGTGCGTGGTCGAAATCTGCCACATACTCGGTCCAGAGATTACCCTGAACACCAACAATGCAACGCTGCTCGTCGGTAGTGAGATCGGCATACGGATCAAAAGAGTAGACCTTACGCAGTGTGAGTGGACGCTTACCATTTCTACCGCCACAGATAGGCTCGCCATTCTTCACGCGGTCCGAAGTGTTTGCGAAATCGAGATAGCAGAAGTGGGTAGGGGTCATAATCACCTTGTTGCCCAACTTTGCAGCCAACACACCTCGCTTAGCGCCACGCCAAGCCATAACGGTTGCGGTCTTCGATACACCACCCTCGAGAATCTCGTCCCAGCCGATGATGCTGCGACCATGCTTGGTGTTGAGATAGTTCTCTACGCGCTTCATAAAGTAGCTCTGCAACTCGTGCTCATCCTTCAAGCCCAACTCCTTGATGCGAGCCTGGCAGTGAGCACACTCCTTCCAACGATTCTTCGGACACTCGTCGCCACCGATGTGGATATACTTCGAAGGGAACAACGCCACAACCTCGTCGAGCACGCCCTCGACAAAGTCGTAGGTAGTCTCGCGACCTGCGCAGAGCACATCCTTGGCAATACCCCAAGTCTTACGCACCTCGTATGGGCCCTGTGTGCAACCAAGCTCCGGATACGAAGCCAATGCTGCCACCATATGACCAGGCATATCAATCTCTGGGATAACCTCGATATATCGCTCGGTAGCGTAGCGTACAATCTCGCGCACCTCATCCTGTGTAAAATAGCCACCATGAGGCTTACCATCGTAACCAGTAATCATGGTGCGACCATTCTTTGGATTTGTGGTATAAACCGCAGTCTCCTTACGTACAGAGCCCACCTTAACCAAGTTTGGATACTTCTTAATCTCGATACGCCAGCCCTGGTCCTCGGTCAAGTGCCAATGGAAGCGATTGATCTTGTGCATAGCCAAGATGTCGATAAACTTCTTGACATCCTCTACGCTGAACATATGACGGCAAACATCGAGCATACCGCCACGATAGCCAAAGTGAGGCTTATCCTTTACTGTCATACAATCAATTGCAACCTTTACGCCCTTGTGCTTTGCATTGAGCACCACCTGGCGAAGGCTCTGCAAGCCGTAGAATACAGCCTTCTCGCTGCCTCCCTTGATGACAACTCCCGCCTTGGTAACCTCGAGCAGATAGCCCTCCTCAGCGAGTCCCTTATCGAGATAGAGCGAGATTGCACCCTTACCCTTTGGCGCCGACTCCACAACTGCGAGGTCGAGCCCGTTCTCGGCCTTCACATACGAAGCAAACATTGTTGCTGGGCGTACAAGCGACTTATCTGCCGCATATACCACCGACTTTGGAGTCAATACACACTTGCCATTTTGAGGCTCATACGATGCAGGGCGTGGAATAATCACACACTCGGCAGCCATAACCACAGACGCTGCTACGAGCGCCACGAATGTCAAAAATAGTTTTCTCATTGTTTTAATGTTTTAGGATTATTATTTGTTAGGTTTTGTTCGATCCTTCAGCCACTGCAAATCCTCCTCCGACAACTCGTAAATAGAGGCTGTTCGATAGATACCTCCCCAAGCTGTGAGGTGGTTGTTCACGCTTCCACGCTTGCGACCAACCGAAGCATACTTGCTCCACTCCGAAGGGAATATAGCCTCGCCCTTTCCGCCGATTGGGCGCTCCAAGCCATGCCATACGGTGCGACCCTCATAGGCAAAGCCTTGCGTTCCGTTGCGCCAAATAAGTTCGGCAACCTCACGCCACAAAGGCTCGTTATCGACCTTTGCCAACCAAAGGTACTCGCTAATCAGCAACGCGCCATACTCGTCTACGGCAGGGTGCTCAACGCCGACAATATTTCCTCCAGCAGGCTTGATGTTGAACACGGTCAAATCGTCATCCTCGTCGAAAATAGGGTTATGGATATAGAGCCACGAAGCAAAATACCACGCCGCCTTGCGAGCATAATCGAGATACTTTGCATCGCCCGTATACTCATACATATACTTAGCTACGGTGAAATATGGCTGAACGCCCTCCTTGTCGATACTCGAGCAATCCATAGCACCACCAAAGCAGCGGAAGTGGTTGATATCCTGCGAGTAGTAGTAGTTCATAGCCTTCTCTACGATAGGCAAGATTCGCTTATCGCCCGTAAGTGCATGATAGCGAGCCAAGCCCATAAGCATAAAGCCAGCACCATCGCCATTATATGTGACAACCTCGCCTGTATTTCCATTCCATACCGAGCCTACAGCGCCATCTTCGCGAACACCCTTTAGGACAATCTCCACAATAAGCTTTGCAGCAGCCTCGTACTCCGAGCCATCGCGACCGTGCTCCTTGAGCAGAATAGCCACTCGAGACAACTCACTAATAGCCCAGCCCAAGTTCGAGGCATCTCTATTATCGTGACCTCTGTTACGATTGCTCTTAAAGATGCCATTCTCGTAACGACGACTCTTTATCCAGCTCTGTAGCAACTTCTCGCCCCACTCGACATCCTCCGGAACATTGTTACGGAAGCCATACTCGATGGCAAGGCGTGCCGCCTGGAACGACTGGCCCGCAAAGCCACTCTCACGACCATAGCCCTTGACATATTCACTCTTCTTGAGGTGCTTAGACTCTGCTACATAATCCTTCCACCAATGGTTACGCTCGGGATACTTCTCGTAGTATGATACCGGATGACCCTCCTCCGAAAGGCCCGTACCATAGTAACCTGCGCGGAACTTCATATCGTCGATAATACCCTCGAACCAATAGCCATTCTCGTCTTGACAACGGCTCCAATCTTGATATTTCTTATCAAATGCCAATACCTCGTCTACGCTCCACTGCGACGGCACATCGTGATTAATCTTGCGCCACGCCGCCTTAAACACATCGGCAAAGGCATACTTATGCCACTTTGGCTTGCCCTGCAAAGCGTAAGCCGTAGCCGCAAACTCCTCGCCCGGAGCGAGAGTTATGTAGTTGTCGATGCGCTCCGAGAACTTCTTCTTATCCGAGTAGCAAAGCGGAGCCTCGGTCACCGGCCAATAGATTATATGGCGAAACGAGCCATCCTCATTGCACTCCATCGAGCACGAACTCACATACGAAGCGGCATCCTTATCCGAAGCAAAGAGAGCAAAAAAGTGCTCGCTATTCTCCGAGATAGTACACGACGGAATTGTTCCTCTATCGTAGGCGAATACCCAAGGCTCGCCCTTATACTCCCAACCCTGAGGGAACGGAATATCCATATTATTAGAGCCATACACCTGCGGAAGGTCCAAACCTTCGCCATAGCCATTGCCATTGTAGTTGATGCCAGGGAAGAGGTAATGATCTGCCACAAACGGAGCTTCGGCAGTAAGCGCCACCTTGATAGTCACCGACTCGGAGGTTGTATTCTTAACCTTTACGGCAACCTGCCACTCGTCGCCCTCGCGCTCGGCTACACACTCGGTGGTTACACCATCTATAGCAGGTAGGGTAGCAACCGAGAATTTCGGCATAGGCTGCGGCTCATCTACTGTAGCACATCCTACAGGGATGACAAACGCCAACGAAATGGCTAATAATACAAACAAATTCTTCATAATTTTAACATTCGGCTTATTACCTTACAAAGGTAATAAAAAAAGAGAAATCCGCGCAATATCTGCACGGATTTTCTCTCTCATTGCGATATATTACTCGATAATACCTGCGCGACGGAAGATGTAGTCCACATTCTTGAGGTAGTACTCCAATGTGAAGCACGAATCCAACTCCTCGCGAGTGAGGTTAGCCATCACCTTCTCATTCTCGGCCAAGAGCTCCTGATAGTCGGCACGCTCGGCCATAGCACGCATAGCCACAGGCTGCACGGTATCATAAGCCTCCTCACGCGAGAAACCCTTGTCAATCAAGGCGTTCATCACGCGCTGAGCGAAGATTACCTTGCGAGTGCGATAGATATTCTCCATCATCACATCCTCGAATACTACGAGGTTGTCCAAGATACCCTTGAAACGGCAGAGCATATAATCCAACAACTCGGTAGCATCAGGCAAGATGATACGCTCGGTTGCCGAGTGCGAAATATCGCGCTCGTGCCACAAAGCTACATTCTCGCATGCGGTAGCCATATAACCACGCATCACGCGAGCGCAACCGCAGATATTCTCCGACGAGATTGGGTTACGCTTGTGAGGCATTGCACTCGAGCCCTTCTGGCCCTTGCCGAAAGCCTCCTCGACCTCGTGCACCTCGGTGCGCTGAAGGTTACGCACCTCGAGAGCCATCTGCTCCAACGATGAAGCGATAACTGCCAACGTAGCAATATAATAGGCGTGACGGTCACGCTGAATAACCTGTGTAGAAACATTTGCCGAGTCGATACCCAACATCTCGCAAACATAGTCCTGAATCATTGGTGGAATGTTAGCGAAGTTACCTACAGCACCGCTCATCTTACCAACCTCTACACCGCGAGCTGCAGTACGGAAGCGCTCGATGTTACGCTTCATCTCCTCGTACCACAAAGCCCACTTCAAGCCGAAGCAGGTGATATCAGCGTGGATACCGTGAGTACGGCCGATGCAAGGGGTGTTGCGGAACTCCAAAGCACGACGCTTCAAAACTGCCAAGAACTCCTCCAAATCCTTCTCCAAAATCTCGTTTGCCTGACGGAGCAAATAACCATTTGCAGTATCTACAACGTCGGTCGAAGTCAAGCCATAGTGAACCCACTTACGCTCCTCCCCAAGAGTCTCCGATACGGCACGGGGGAAGGCTACAACATCGTGACGAGTCTGCTCCTCAATCTCCTTGATGCGGTCAATCGAGAACGATGCGTTGTCCCACAACTTCTGAACATCCTCGGCTGGCACTACGCCCAACTTGCTCCAAGCCTCCGAGGCCAAAATCTCAACTTTGAGGTATGCGCTAAACTTGTTGTGCTCGGTCCACACGTCGCGCATAACCTTACGACTATATCTTTCAATCATAGTTAGTTATATTAGTTTATTTAACAATTCGGTTTAAGTAACACTCAATAGTATTCTTCATAAGCATTGTGATGGTCATCGGGCCTACGCCACCTGGTACAGGAGTGATGTATGATGCCACCTCCTGTGCCTCGGCAGTAGCCACATCGCCACACAACTTGCCAGTCTCAGGGTCACGATTCACGCCCACATCGATGACAATTGCACCTGGCTTAATCATATCGGCAGTGATGAGGTGCTTGCGACCTACGGCAGCCACCAAAACATCGGCCTCGCGACACACAGCACCCAAATCGGCTGTGCGAGAGTGTGCGATAGTAACCGTTGCATTTGCATCGAGCAACAACTTCGAGATAGGCTTACCTACGATATTGCTACGGCCCACAACAACCGCCTTTTTGCCCGCAACAGAGAAGCCACACTCGGCAATCATCTGCATAATACCCTTAGGTGTGCAAGGCACGATACAAGGCTTTCCGAGCCACAAATTAGCCACATTGGCAGGGTGGAAGCCATCCACATCCTTCTCCAACGCAATAGCGTCAATAATGCGCTCCTCGTCGATATGCTTCGGCAATGGCAACTGCACCAACACGCCATCTGTATCCTTGTCGGCATTGAGGCGGCCAATCTCCGCCAAGAGAGCCTCCTCGGTAGTGTCGGCTGGCATAGTGATAAGTTCGCTTCGGATACCTACCTCCTCGGCAGCCTTAATCTTACCACGAACATACGACTGGCTTGCAGGGTTTTCGCCCACCAAGATTACCGCCAACGACGGCACTCGGCCATACTTTGCAGCCAACGCCTTCACCTCCTCAGCCATCTCGCCCTTGAGGCGCAACGACAACTGTTTTCCGTCAATGATATTTCCCATATTTCACCTTTATTAAAAATCGGAGGTGATTGGAGAAATTTTGTGCGTTGCTAGGCGACAAATCCGCAGCATAGTATGCCTATGTGAGGAATTTGGCGTCCGAAGCAAGGTGCAAAATTTACCAATCAGAACGATTTTATTTGAACGCTTTGTGTCCTATATCTGTACGGTGGAAC
>JAZLDJ010000144.1:0-2096 GCA_045614685.1 Alistipes sp.
CTCAGGAATGTTGTGACCGAGAGCCACATAATCCAAGAAGAACATAGGCTCGGCACCCTGTGCCAATACATCATTCACGCACATTGCAACGGCATCGATACCGATGGTATCGTGCTTATCCATTGCGAACGCCAACTTCAACTTTGTACCAACACCGTCTGTTCCGCTAACCAATACAGGCTCCTTAACATTGAGCGCTGCGAGGTCGAACATACCTCCGAAGGCGCCAATGTTACCCATCGTACCCAAACGATTGGTCGATGATACGTGCTGTTTGATTCGGCGAACAACCTCGTAACCTGCCTCGAGGTTCACGCCTGCTTTCTCGTAATTTACTGCCATAGTTGTATCTATTTTTTCTTGTTAATTTCCGAAATATCGTGTGTCATAGGTGTAGGGTAGTTGCCATCGAAGCAAGCGAAGCACATCTTCTGGCACTTGCCATTCGATGATGCTAAGCACTGCTTGACCGACATAAATGCCAGAGTATCAGCTCCGATAATCTCGCAAACCTCCTCCACCGAATGCTTTGCGCTGATGAGTTCGTCATGCGAGGTGGTATCCACGCCATAACAGCACGGATACTTCATAGTAGGGCTCACAATACGAACATGCACCTCCTTGGCTCCCGCCTCGCGCAACATATTCACGATGCGCTTGGAGGTTGTACCACGCACAATAGAGTCGTCGATAAGCGCAATACGCTTGCCATCCACAATGGAGCGGATAGCCGACAACTTCATCTTCACGCCCTTCTCGCGCAATGCCTGCGAAGGTTGGATGAAGGTACGTCCGATATACTTATTCTTGATAAGACCCATCTCGTATGGAATACCACTCGCCTCGGCATAACCCATAGCGGCCGACAACGACGAATCGGGTACACCCACCACGATATCTGCATCTGCTGGTGCCTCGTGCCACAAGCGACGACCCGACTCCTTACGGAAGGCGTGTACGTTGCAGCCATCGATATCGCTATCGGGACGTGCAAAGTAGATATACTCCATAGAGCACATATTATGCTCGCTCGTAAGCGAATACTTACGGCTACGCAAGCCCTTCTCGTCGATTGTTACAATCTCGCCTGGCTCGACATCGCGCAAGAACTCCGCACCCATAACATCGAAGGCGCAAGTCTCGCTCGACACCACATAGCCATCGCCCAACTTACCAATGGCAAGCGGACGGATACCGTGCTTATCGCGGCACGCATAGAGGCGATTCTGCGTCATAATAACGAACGCAAACGAGCCCTCCAACATATCCAACGCCTCCATAATGGTGAAGATGCGTGGCTCGTCGGCCTCCTTCTTGATGAGGTGGGCCAACAGCTCGGCATTGGTATTCGACTGGAAGAGGCTTCCCTTCGACTCGAGGTAGTCGCGAACCTGCTGGGCATTCACAATGTTGCCATTGTGTGCGATAGCAAACGATCCTGTGCGGTGAAGGAACATACGCGGCTCGATATTATCGGTGTTACGACCACCTCCAGCGGTGGTATAAAGCAAGTGTGCAAGACACATATTACCGGTCATCTTCGAGAGTTTCTCCTCGTTGAAGACCTCCTGTACGAGTCCGTATCCACGGTGACGATGTATTGTGCCATCGGCATCGACACTGACCATTCCGCAGCCCTCCTGACCTCGGTGCTGCATCGAGTGGAGTCCGTAATAGACCAATGATGAGGCGTGCTCTACGCCATAAACTCCTAAAACACTCATATAAAAAACTTATCAGTTTTTCAATTCAAAATTCAAAATTCAAAATTCAGAATTATTTTTTATTACTCAATTTTGCATTCTTTACTTTGTAAAGTATGCTACTGCATTTGCGAAGATGTTCTGGCGCTTCTCGCCTGCGATATTCTTGAACAAGCAGTCGTCGTAGCGCTCGGTGTGGCCCATCTTACCGAGAATCTGTCCATTCTTCGAGATGATACCCTCGATACCATACGACGAGCCGTTAGGGTTGTGTGGCGCATCGGTAGTTGCTCGTGGTATGGGTAAGTGCTGTGTATCGGGTGCTGGTGAGTTGGATATCGACTACAAGGCTCGTACTATTAAGATTAACGGCTTGACTATCAAGGAGGGCGA
>JAZLDJ010000145.1:0-4257 GCA_045614685.1 Alistipes sp.
CCCCACTAGAACCGAAGGTTTGCCCCTATAAACCCCACAGAGGGCGTAAGCCCGACGCCAAAGGACATCCGCAACACTCGTGCAAAAAGAGCCAATACAAAAATAAAAATTGAAGATAATTGTGCTATTTTTGTGCGAAGCTAGGCGACAAATCCGCAGCATAGTAAAGCTATGTGAGGAATTTGGCGTCCGACGATTCGTGCAAAAAGAGCCAATTAGAACAATTTTAGTACTATGGAACTAAAGATAATATTACAGATTGTAGGTGTTATGCTTGGGTTACTCTACCTATGGTTGGAGTACCGTGCTAACACGTGGTTATGGGTGGTAGGTATGCTGATGCCTTGCGTGCACGGCATACTCTACTACAAGTCGGGCTTGTATGCCGACAGTGCTATGCAACTATACTATGTAGTTGCAGGTTTGTATGGCCTAACGGCTTGGATTGTAGGGCATAAGCGCAAAGATAATAGATTGCGTATTGCCCATACTCCACTACGACAGGTGGCACCTTTGGTGGCAGTATATGGCGTACTACATATAATTTTATATTATATATTGGTACGCTTCACCGATAGCACAGTGCCGTTCTTCGACTCTATGACTACGGCAATGTCTATGGTGGCTATGTGGATGCTATCGCGTAAATACGTCGAGCAGTGGCTCGTGTGGTGCGTGGTAGATGCCATCACCGTAGGGTTATATCTATATAAGGGTATACCCCTCACGGCTGCTCTCTACCTACTCTACACCGCCCTTGCCATTGCGGGCTATATGCGTTGGAAGCGAGAGTGTAGAGAGTAACTCTTGCTTTTCTCTATTTACCAAATTTACCCTTTTTACCCTTTTTACCCTTTTAACGGGGGGGGGTAAAAAGGTAAAAAAGGTAAAAAGGTTAAATCGTTAGAACACCACCCTCACGCCGAGTTGCATACGCCAGCGCGAGAGGAGGTCGTTGCGCGAGACTGTACCACCGACGAAGCGATAGACAGGCACACGATAGCCGTTGGCATCGGCCTTGTACGACGAGACCTCAACGGGCGAGAGGCGATACTTCGAAGTGTAGTAGCTTGCGCCCCAATCGGCCGAAAGGAGCGAGCCGAGGTTGATGACGTCGAGCGAAATCTGCACCTTGCGAGAGCTCTTCTCCGAGAAGTAGACATCCTGCGCAATGTGGAGGTCGAGGTGGTGCTCGAACGGAGTCTGCATGGCGTTGCGAGCCAAGAACGCTCCACGCGAGCGACGCAGAGCTGGGGTCGCCTCGATATAGTCGCCAAAGGCTGTTCTATCCTCCTCCGACACAAACTGCATAGCGGCAAGTTCCTCTGCCGTAGGCACATAGATGGTGGTATTGCCATAGCTACCATCGTTATTCACATCGGTAGTCGGGGCGTAGGTGAGCGAGTAGCGCATACCCGAATAGCCCTGATAGAGCAACGAGATGGTCGTACCCAACACCTTGGCATAGCGCTTGGTGTAGGAGAGCGAAGCGGTCACCTTGTGAGGCACATCGAACAACGAATAGCTCAACTCGGGGCGGTTGCTATCGGCTGCATAGTTGCGACTCCAAGTGTTGAGCGCCTGTGCCGAGATGCCATCCATCACCGAGAAGGAGTGTGCGAAGGTGTAGGCGGCATAGAGGTCGAGACCAAACGAGAAGCGTTTTGCCACCGAGGCACTCACCGAGTAGCCATAGCCCTTGGAGGTGTTCTTCAGCAGATATATCGACGAGTAGTGCTTCGACAACGAGGTGTCGTAGTAGGTCGAGGTGTTCTGCTCCGAGGCCATCTCCGAGTTTACCGCAAGGAACAACTGACCCTTGTCCTGCGCGGTGATATTCTCGATGAGGAGGTCGTTTATAGACTTGGTGAATATACCCTCCACCATAAACTCCCAGCCCTTGTACGACTGCTCGAAGGCGAGCGTAGCACGCATAACCTGCGGATAGCGGAAATCCTTTGCCACGATGTTAATCATCGGATTCGACGACACACCCTCCGAGCCTGTAGGCTCTGCGCCAAACTTTGGCACCTGCTGACCCTTGCTGCTGTCGAGCGTGTAGCCTCGCTGCGTCATACCGCTATTGGAGAAGCAGTTCGAAATCCACACAAATGGAATACGTCCCGAGAAGATACCTGCACCACCACGAAGGAGGCTCTTCGAGTTGGTCGTCTCGTGGATGCGCCAACGGAAGCCCACACGCGGCGAGAGCATAAGCGACGGCTGCGGCACTTGGTTGGTCTGCACATCGTAGAGCTTGGCTATGCCGAGCGCGTTGAACTCCTCGTTTGCGGGCGGTGTGCCGAAGATGACAGGCATATCGGCCCTGAGGCCATAGGTCATCGAGAAGCGCGGCGAAGCACTCCACTCATCCTGCACATAGAGTCCAAACTGAGCCGATGTGATATTGGTTGCAGGGTCGCCCACGGCGTAGTTACGCACATACTTGCGCGCTCTGTCGTTCAGGAAGTCGTCGAGCGTGTTGTAGGTGTAAGCACCCAAGGCATTGGCCATATAGAGGCACGACGAGTTGAAAATCTCGTTGTGAGTACCCACCGTAATGGTGTGAGCATCAGCGTAGTAGGAGAAGTTGTCGGTGATGGTCACCGTATTCTGTACCAGGTCGTTCATAATGGCGAATGGGTCTGTTCCGATATAGACCGACGTATTGTCGCCATCGCGCATCTTCTGAATCTCGACATAGGGATGGAGCGCACCACTCATAGCATCGCGACCATCGTGCACGCGAGTGTAGCCCACGCGCACCTCGTTGAACATCTTGTCCGAGAGGCGCGAGTTGAGTTCAGCCACCAACGAGTGGGTATCGGCCGTCGAGGTGTAGCCCTCGCCATTAAAGCGGAGCAAGGTTGCACTCGAGACAAACTCATCCTTGCGAGCATCGAGGAAGTTGTAGCGGAGCGAGAGGTTGTGACGCGAGGAGATATTCCAATCGAGACGCGCCAATACCGAAGCGGTACGCTTCTTCAGCGTCTGCGGACCATAGCCTCCACCATCGTAGCCCGTGAGGGCAAGGAAACGCGTGGATATAGCCTTGGCATCGGCCTCGGAGATGTTGCATCCATTGTAGCCAACATAGTAGGACGAGGGCGACGAGTCGAGGTCGAACTCTCCATTGAGGAAGAAGAAGAGTTTGTTCTTGACGATAGCACCACCCAGCGATACGCCATAGATTTGGGTACGCTGCTCGGCCAACTTCTCGCCACTGAGGGGCGAACGTCCGTAGAAGTTATGGTCGTTGTAGTAGGCGTAGGCACTACCTGTGAAGGTGTTTGTTCCCGACTTGGTGATGGCGTTGATGCCGCCGCCCGAGAAGCCACCCTGACGCACATCGAAGGGCGCAGTCACCACCTGAATATCGCTGATAGCATCGAGTGGAATGGGGTTAGCACCCGCCAAACCGCCATTTGTGCCTGTCGAGGTGAGACCATACATATCGTTCGATGCCGTTCCGTCTATCTGGAATGAGTTGTAGCGCGAGTTCATACCCGCGATGGATATACCTCCATCCTTCGAGACCATAGCCTGCGGAGCAAGACGCGTGATGTCGTCGATGGAGCGCGACACGGTAGGCGTGCGCTCGATGATGTCGCGGTGGAACACCTTGCCCGAGCCTGTGCGACCACCTGCAAAGCCGTCAGCACTAACCACCACAGCGTCAATGGCTTGCACATCCGCTAGCGAAGCGTCGAGTTGTCTCTTCTCGCCCAATGCGAGGGCTATATCGCTCACCTTGCGTGTTTCGAAACCCACGAACGAGAACTCCACCTCGTAGGGAGCACCCACGCGCAGACCCTGCAGACGATACTCGCCATTGCGGTCGGTCACCGTACCATAGATAGTCTCGGTTGGGAGGTGTGTCGCCACCACCGTAGCCCCCACCAAGGGAGTACCCTCCTTGTCGGTCACAAAGCCCTGCAACGCTGCAGTAGTAGATTGCGCAGCTGCGCCAAGGGCAAAAAATAGAGTCAGTACAACAGATAATAGTCGTTTCATTCTACACATATATAAATAAAAAAAGCCCCGAATAATCGGGACCTCACAACAAATGCGGTTGATTTTGAATAAGGGATTTCAAGGCTTGCGAAGTTCGAGAAACCTGAAATCGTCATTCATAAATCTGAGGTTGTTTTGAACTTGTTTACAAAGTTATTTTATAGTTGTTTTTGTGGTTATTTTTTATTGTAATTTGCGGAGCATAGTGGTTCTATGTGACAAAAATTACAAATAAAAAGAGCC
>JAZLDJ010000146.1:0-24356 GCA_045614685.1 Alistipes sp.
TCATCGGCTATGTTGCCGAGATACATCTTACCCCCGAGGCAAAGGAGAAGTGTCACTACTACATCAACCATACACTTGCCTACGAGGCGTCGTACCTCGACCATTGGCGTTATTGCAAGCCATTCAAGGGTACGGCTCATTGGCATATCGGTTATGCCTATCCTAACCGCCAATACACAGGCGATTTCCGCGACCAGATTATGAACCCAGAGCATATCCGCAAGAGTGCGGCATATCGCATCAACGAGTTCCACAACGAGTTGCGTAGCTCCTACAAGAGTATGCCCGATTCTTTGGTGGCATTCAAGATTCGTGCCTTGATTCATATGTTGGGCGATATGCACTGCCCTGCGCACGTGGCGATACCTGTAGAGGATAAACCTACCTACGAGGAGACTACGGTGTATAATCGTTATCGCCTCTACAACAACGGCAAGAAGATCTCCTATCACGCCTTGTGGGATCGTATAACTTCGATATTCTACCCTAAGCGCAAACTTCCGGCTTGGATCGAGGAGGTCGATACCTACAACGCCAAGCAGCGTGCAAAGATCTGTAAAGGCGACGCTAACGACTGGCTTGCCGAGATTACGAAGGAGACTCTACGCTCCTATAAGTTGATACCTCGCGACACCGATGTTGCCAAGCTTAGCGAAAATCAGCGTGAGCAACTTATGGAGCTAACCTATCAGCAGTTGGCCTATGCAGGTTATCGTTTGGCCTATATTCTTAACGATGTTTTCAAGGAGTAAACGCTATGAAACGAATTATATTGACACTTTCGTTGCTCGTGCTGACCGTGTCGGCTGGGGCTTGGAATAAGACCACCTACGCAACCATTATGACGCTTGCCTCGAAGCGACTTTCGCCCGAGGTGAAGAGCGCGGTGCAGAAGAGTCTTGGTGGCGAGTTTGCTACAGCCATCATTTCGGATAAGGAGGCTATGACCTTCTCGGTAGATGAGACTTTTGTGCCACTACGCAACCACGAGAACGACGCTTTGGTTGTCGTGGAGAGGAGCATCGAGCGCCTTCGTGGTGATAAGAACGATACGGAAGCCCTCCTTTCGCTTGCTAAGGCTATTGCCGATTTACACTCTGTGCCAAGCCTTCGCATCAAGGATAATATATTCTCGAACGAGAACTATATAGTGCGCCGTTGGAACAATAGAGAAGGTAGATTGGCTCGCTATACCAAGGTTAAGTGGCGTGCAATGTGGAACTCCTACTTCCCTGGCCGACACTATCTCTTTACGCCCGAGATGTATGCCTACGATATAGATCTATATCATAGCCGTTACGGTGCAAAGTTTGTCGAGGGCGAGCTCTCGGCTTGGGTCGAGGATGTTGTGAAGGAGTATCGCACCATCTATGCCGAAAATCTTGCTGAGAATCACATTCTCACACAGGAGCGTGTGAACGAGTACGAGTATATTCACGATCGTCTGATGGCAAAGGCGGGCTATCGCTTGGCTGCGCTTCTGAATCAGATTCTGAAATAAAAGAGCTTCGAAAAATTATGAAGAGATTATTTGTTGTTTTGGCCTTTGTGGCTCTATTTGCCACAAACAGAGTTATGGCGTGGGGAGGCTTCGCACATTCGGCCATAACCGAGATCGCCGAGCGTAACCTCACGGACGAGGCGCGCGAGAAGATTCACCACTACCTGAACCACTCGTTGCCATTCTATGCGATTTGGATGGATCAATATCGCTATACCGACCCATATCGTCCATCGGGTAAGTGGCATAGCAACTGGATGGACGAGAGCGGTGCGGTGGATATGACCAACGATAAGTGTGCGGCATACCAGACCACCCGCATCTGGAAGGCGATGAAGAACTATCGCAATATGACCGATGAGGAGGTACGACTCAATCTGCTCTATCTTATTCATCTTGTGGCAGATATGCACTGTCCTTGCCATAATGTTTGGCCCAAGAAGTCGCATCCGCAATACTACTACCACCTCACCAATAATAAGGGCGGTAAGGAGAGTTTCCACAAGTATTGGGATAACACCGCTATAACCTATGGTCGCAAGAAGTGGACTGCGACCTACTATGCCAACAAGATGGCTACTCTCTCGGAGAAGGAGATAAAAAAGATTTGTAAGGGAACCCCTTATAAATGGGCGGTAACGAGCCTTCCGAACGCCGAGCGCACCTTCGAGCTCACTACAAAGGGGTCGAATGTGCAGAAATACTCGAAGAAGAGCCGCGAGGAGATGCGTCGAATCTGCGACGAGGAGGCTATCAAGGCGGGTTATCGCTTGGCTTATGTTATGAATCAGATTTTCAAGAAGTAGGGAGTATGAGGAAGATATTTATAGCAATCGCCCTCCTCGTGGGCGTACAGTCGGCACAGGCCTGGAATTGGGTCTACGACCAAGCGGCACTGTTGCTTGCATTCGAGAATATGACACCTGCGGCACAGTCGGAGATGAAAAAGTATCTCGGCGAGAATATCCGTCAGCAGATACAGACCTTCGAGCAGGCTCGCAAGGCAGGTAAGATGACCGAGTCGGCAGATTGGCTCACCATATTGCTCGATATGGATATGAAGCCTGTGGTTAAGGACGATAAGAGTGCCATTGCTCAAATCGAGGGTGCTGTCGAGGTGGTGAAAAATCGTGCTTCGAAGAGTACCGAAGAGGTGGCTCTGGCTATGCACAAGATAATCGAGCTTACAATTTCGATGCACAACATTGGCAATGTCGCGCTCGAGGAGTTCCCCTATTCGCAGGAGGATTTCACCTTCAAGCAGTCGCAGGGTGGCTATGGCAAGAAGGAGAAGTTCCGCGATCGCAAGTGGCGTCACTTCTGGTCGTATGGCTTCTCGGTATTCCATTCGAATTGGTCGGCAGAGATGCACGTGCGTGACTTGAAAGTGTGTCACGGTCGCTACAAGGAGCAGTATATGGCGGGCTCAATTCGTGATTGGGCTACCGATATGGGTAAGCTGGTAAAACCTCTCTACGATTGGGCAGTTCCATCTTGCTCGCTCTCTCGTCAGGCTCACGCCGAAGAGGAGGAGCGTTTCTATGCAGGTGTGGCACGTGCTGCATTCCGCATTGCAGCCCTTATGAACGAGGCTACGAAATAGAAAAATTAACCTACAAATTACCCATTAAATTATGAATAGAACGTTTTTGAAATCTTTGCTTGTGGTGGTGGCTACCGTGTTTATCACCGAGCGCGCATTGGCTTGGGCTAATGTCGGCCACGCTGTAATTGCCCACAAAGCAGAGGAACTCCTCTCACCTGAAGTTAAGGAGAAGTGTTACCATTACCTTCGTGCCTCGCTTGCTTACCACGCATCGTGGATGGATCAGTATCGCTCGATCGAGGGCTATACCGAGTGCGATAAGTGGCACAGCACAAATATAGATGCTAACTACAAAGTAGTTAAGGGTAAACCGACGACTGGTGCCTATCATATCGAGCGTATCCGCAAAGAGATGGCAGGTGGTGCCTACAAGACAATGCCTGACTCATTGGTGAAGATTAACTTGCAGTACCTTATCCATATGATTGGCGACCACCACTGTCCCGTACACGTGCGTTGGAATAGAAAGGAGCATCCAGCATTCTCTTACAACCTAAAGAGAAAGGGGCAAAAGTATGGCTATCATAGTTTCTGGGACGGCTCGCCAGCTTATGGTCGCAAGGGTTGGACCTGCGAGAGATATAGCGAGGGGATGGGCGTATTGCCAAAGGGCAAGGCTAAGAAGGTGCAGAAGGGTACAGGCTACGACTGGACACAGGAGACTGCCGATGTATCGCGCTACTGCTTTACAGTTATCCCTAAGGATACCGAGGTTACAAAGTTGAGCAAAGAGACGATCGAAACTGTACACCAGATTGTCGATAAGCAGATGCTCTATGCAGCATATCGCTTGGCGGGTGTCTTGAACGATATTTTTACAGATAAAGAGTATAAAACGGGTAAGAAATAGTTATGAGAAAGATTGTATTGGCGGCGTTGCTTATCGCTGCAATATTTTCGGCTAAAGCGTGGAATACAGCCTACGATAAGGCTGTCTATTTGGTGGCAGCACAGAACTATAACCCCAAGACTCTTCGCTTGGTGCAGCACTATGTAAATGAGGATGTTACAAAGGCATCTAATCACCTCTCTTGGCATCGTAAGAATGGTCGTTATCTCGAGTCGGCTGGCTGGCATAAGCTCCACCTTGATGCATCGCTTCAGCCTGCAGCCAAGGACGAGAACGACGCTTATGTTCAGATTGAGAAGGCGTTGGAGATTATCCGCAATCGCAAGGATCACGAAGATGCGGTCGTAAGCTTTGCAGTTCATACTGTGATGAATCTGATTTGCGATATGCACAACCTCTCGAATGTGGTTATTGAGAATATTCCGCTCTCGCAGCTCGACGACTTCAAGGTTGGCACATCGAAGGGTACGGCAAATGGCAGAAAGGCGACTATTACCCCATATTCGTGGAAGTCGCTCTGGACTCATCGCTATGTTACCTATCACGGAGCCTATTCGCCTCAGATGTGGGCAAAGGATATTGTGATTATGCACGGCGACAAGAAGGCTCAGTATTCGGCAGGAACACTCCGCGATTGGGCTAACGATGTTGGTCAGTACACCAAGGATATTTATGGCGTTTTGGAGGCTAATAACGGTCAATTCCTTCATCCTGTAATCCAAAAGCACGAAGAGTTGCATATGAGCTGCCTTGCTCGTGCAGCATATCGAATTGCGGTGTTGCTCAACGAGAATTTGAAGTAAAAAGATAAACAAACACAAATAAAATTATGAAGAGAAAACTTTTTATGGCACTTGCAGCGGTAGTTGCATTGTGTAGCGTAGAGAAGGCTCTGGCGTGGGGTGGATTTGGTCACTCTGCAATCGCCTATGCTGCCGAGCAGTTGGTCGAGCCTGAGGTTCGACAGAAGTGCCGACAATATCTAGGCACAACCATCACATATCAGGCTTCGTGGATGGATGCTTATCGCTCTATCAAGCCATACACCGCTTGCGACGAGTGGCATAGCACAAATATCGATGCCAAGGGCAAGGTGATGAAGGGTTTGACCACAACAGGCGCATTCCACATCGTGCGTATCTTCGACGAGATGAAGGATGGCAAGTACAAGCAGATGCCCGATTCGTTGGTCAAAATCAATCTTCAGTACCTTATCCATATGATTGGCGACCACCACTGCCCTGTGCATGTGCGTTGGAATAAGGAGTCGCATCCGCAGTACTTCTATTCGTTGAAGAAGAAGGGCAAGAAGCAGGGCTATCACGGCTTCTGGGATGGCTCGCCCGGTACTTGGCGTAAGGGCTGGACTGCCGATAGGTACTATGCGCAGATGACCAAGCTTAGCCCAAAACAGGCGAAGAAGGTGCAGAAGGGCGATGGCTACACTTGGACTCAAGAGACTGCCAATGTCGCACGCAAATGCTTCAACCTCACACCTGTGGGAACCGATGTTGCGAAGTTGAGCAAGGAGGAGAGATCCGCAATTCACAATGTTGTGGATCGTCAGGTTATGTTGGCTGCCTATCGCTTGGCAGGCGTGTTGAACGAGATATTTAAGGAGTAACGACTATGAAGAAGATTATTATATTGACAGCAGTGCTCTTTGCCGGCATATTCTCGGCAGGGGCGTGGTCCCACAGTATGGATAAGGGTGTATTGCTCTTCGCTCAGAAGCACCTCACACCCGAGACTAAGAGCTTGGTGGCACAATATGTTGGCGACGACATAACAAAGGCTGAGGGGTACCTTGCAGCGAAGCGTAAGGCGGGTGATTTGCTTCACACCGAGGGTTGGCACACGCTCCACCTCGATAACAGCTTGCAACCATCGGCAAAGGACGAGAACGACGCCTTGGTGCAGATAGAGAAGGCTTTGGAGGTGATGCGAAATCGCACACAGCATAGCAAGTCGGATGTTAGCTTTGCAATCAAGACCGTGATGAATCTGGTGATTGATATGCACAACCTCTCGAACGTGGCACTCGAGGAGTATCCACTCTCGGGTACCGATTTCGAGTTTATGATGACCAAGGGTTCGGCTCGTGGTAAGGGCGGAAAGAAGGCTCCGTATCGTTGGAAGATTTTGTGGACCTATCGCTATGGTAGCTTCCACTCTGCCTACTCGCCGCAGATGTGGCTCGAGGAGTTGGATGTGATGTTTGGCAACAAGAAGGCTGAACTCTCGGCCGGCACATTGCGCGATTGGGTCGGCGATATAGGCAACTACTCGAAATCTGTTTACGAGCATTTACGCAAGGAGAATAACCTGTTTGTGCACGCAACTATTCACTCGTACGACCTTTTCAGTATGTCGTGCATAGGCAAGGCGGCATACCGCTTGGCGGCGTTGTTGAACGATAACTTGAAATAGACTATAAAATGAAAAAACTGTTATTACTCGTAGCGATTGTGGCAACAATCTCTACTGCAAAGGGCTGGGGTGGTTTTGGCCACTCGTGTGCGGCGTATATTGCCGAGCAACATCTTACACCTGAGGCGAAGGCTAAGTGTGAGCACTACCTTCAGCACTCGTTCGTATTCTATGCATCGTGGATGGATCAGTGGCGTTATATCGAGCCATTCACCGACTCGAACGCTTGGCACGTCATCTATGTAGACGAGAATTGGAAACTCGATACCTCGAAGAAAAAGTATGCCGAGTATCAGAGTCAGCGCATCTGGAATGAGCTGAAGAACTACAAGAATTTGCCCGACTCGGTGGTGCGACAGAATCTAATCTACCTAATTCATATGGTGCCCGATTTTCACTGTCCGGTGCACACCTTCTTCAAGAAGGGGCTCCACCCCGAGCGCAAGTACTCGTTGAAGGAGAAGGGCAAGAAATACTCGTTGCACACATTCTGGGATCGTTCGCCCAATATTGGTCGCACAAAGTGGACTATGGAGCGTTATGCAAAGGAGATTGATGTGATATCTCCGAAGTTGCAGAAGAAGTATATGAAGGGAAATGTGGCAAAGTGGGCAAACGACGCCTTGAAGCAGGCAAACCGTCTCTATGCCATCACACCTGAAGGCACCGAGATACATCGTATGCCAAAGGCGAAGTTGGCAGAGGTGCATACTCTCACCGACGAGATGATCCTCAAGGGTGCATACCACTTGGCATATATGATTAACGATATTTTCAAAGAGTAAGGAGGACGCAGTTATGAAGAGAATATTTCTTGCAATCGCCTTTGTGGCGACAATATTTACAGCACAGGCGTGGACAGCTTTGGTCGATAATGCTTCGTGTATCATCGCTCGCAAGTATATGACTAAGCAGGCTCTTGCCGAGTACGACCGCCTTGCGTCGTTGAAAGAGAGCGTTGATTATAAGTGGGTTGCAGACAAGACCGCACGAGCTACGCTCAACACCGATTTGCGCTCGACAACTACCGACGAGAAGGATATTGTGGTACGTCTCGAGAAGGCCATCGAGGTGCTTCGCAATCGTGCAAACCACACCCCTCGCGAGCAGTACGAGGCATTTGTTGCGGTGAAGAATCTTGTGGTAGCTCTTCACACCGTATCGCACGTCGCTATCGAGGGAATCGAGCAGTCGAAGGCCGATTTCTCGTTCACTTGGACTGCTGGTAAGGAGGGCTCGAAGAAGCACGAGAAGCGAGGTACGCTTACTTGGCACAAGCTCTGGAACAGCAACTTCTGCTATTGGCATCAGGGATGGTCGTCGGAGTACTATGCCTACGATATCGACCTTCGTTTCGGCAAGCAGCGTGCGACCCTTATGCAGGGCAATACGCGCGAGTGGGCTCACGATATGGGTGTGTTGGCAAAGCCTATGTACGAGTGGGCAGAACCGGGTATGGTGCTTAAGCACGAGCCGCGACTCAATCTCGAAGATGTACATCTCAACAATGTTGCCAAGGCCGGATACCGTTTGGCTTACTTGATGAATACAATCCTAAAATAGAATATAAAATGAAAAAGTTATCACTTCTCGTTCTCTCGCTCGTGGCAATTATGGGCGTGCAGAGCGCAAAGGCGTGGGGCGGTTTCGGACATAGTGCCATAACCTATGTTGCCGAGCAGCACCTCACACCCAATGCTAAGGCAAAGTGTCGTCACTACCTCAAGCACACGCTCACCTACTATGCATCGTGGATGGATTATTGGCGTTCGGTGCCTGCCTATAAGTCTGTGAATAGTCAGCACGGAATATCTGCTATGCCGGATGGTCGCAACCTCGATTGGAGCGGCAAACCTAAGGGTAAGGCTATGGGATATCTCAAGAATGCCATCGAGGAGTTGGGCAATGGCAACTATAAGAATCTGCCCGATTCGATTGTGCGTCAGCGACTTATCAATATGGTGCACTATCTGCCCGACCTCCATTGTCCTGTTCACGTGGGCTTCCCGAAGAAGGAGTTTGCACACTACCGCTATAACCTCTATCGCAAGGGTAAGAAGATTGGCTATCACGGCTTTTGGGATGGCTCGCCAAACTTCAAGCGTGGCAGCTGGGATGTGGCTCGCTATGCTGCCGAGGTAGATAAGGTGAAGCCAAAGCAGGCTGCAAAGTGGCAGAAGGGTACTCTCGACGATTGGGCTCGCGACATCATCAAGCAGGCGCATCGTTGCTACAAGATTACTCCTAAGGATACCGACATTACAAAACTTACCGAGGCTGATGTAGCAAAGGTGCACGCCCTCTCCGACGAGATGGCACTCAAGGCTGCATACCGCTTGGCTTATGTGTTGAACACAATTTTTGCAGAGTAGAAATTTCAATAAGAGCATTACTATGAAGAAGATATTATTGATTGTAGCCCTTGCATTTGTGTCGTTCAGCGCAAGTGCTTGGAGCAAACAGTTGGACGAGGCGGTGGTTGTTTTGGCCTCGAAGCATCTCACGCCAAAGGCTAAGATGGTTGTGGATGGCTATCTCGGTACCGACTATGCCGACGATGTCTACTATATAAACAACCTTGAGCGCAGAAAGCGTTCGCCATATTCGACAGAGATTCACTACACCCATCTCGACGAGAATCTGCAACTTGTTGTGAACGACAACGACGATGCAGTGAAGGGTATCGAGGAGGCTTTGGTGGTTATAGAGAAGGGTACAGGCTCGCGTAACGAGATTGCCGCTGCATTCCGCACTATCATCTCGCTCATTTGCGATATGCACACCCTCTCGAATGTGCGCATTGCGAATGTCCCTCACTCGCAGACCGACTTCGATGTTCAGATACAGCGCTCGGCTTCGGGCTCGAAGATGAAGGAGGTATCACGTATCAAGTGGTCGAAGTTCTGGGGCGCATATAACGGTCACCATAGAGGCTACTTTGCTGAGCTATGGGCCGAGGAGATGGAGGTGTGCCACGGTGCCGACTACGACAAAATCACGAAGGGAGATTTGCGCGACTGGGCATCGCGAAATGGTGCTGTTGCAGCCGATCTCTACACCCGTATCAACCCTACAAATGCGATGACTCGCGTCGAGTTTTTGAAGTTGGAGGACCTTCATCTCGAGATGATGGCCACCGCAGGATTTCGTTTGGCAGCTTTGTTAAACAATACAATTAAATAATTAAAATAGAGTATTTTATGAAGAGTATACGTCTTGTCTTAACGCTCTGCCTTGTTGCAGTAATGGGGCTGCAGAGCGCAAAGGCGTGGGGCACGGTGGGACACCACTGCGCGGCTTATATTGCCGAGCAACATCTCACCCCCGAGGCAAAGGAGAAGTGTCGCTACTATCTCCAACACACGCTCTCTTATTATGCAATGTGGATGGATCGTTGGCGTGGCATCAAGCAGTTCGAAGCCATCAATAATGGTCACTCGATTCGCACAACCAATGATGGTAAAAGGGTCACTTGGGAGGCGTTCACTTCCTCTACTATGGGCGATGCTGTAGCTACTCCTCCGGGACGCGCTATGGGGCACCTCTACAATGCACTCAATGAGTTGGGTGGTGGCAAGTATAAGAATTTGCCAGATTCGGTTGTCCGTCAGCGACTTATCAATATGATTCACTATGTTCCCGATATGCACTGTCCTTCGCATTGCGGTTTCCCCGAGAAGTTCTATCCGACAACCTCGAAATATAAGATTACTCGCAAGGGCAAGAAGGCAAGTTATCACTCTTTCTGGGATGGTTCGCCAGGTTTTATGCGTAAGAATATAACCTTGAAGAGGTATGCCGAGATGGTCGATGTCGTATCGCCAAAGGAGTCGAAAAAGTGGCAGAAGGGCCTTGAGAAGAAAGACCTTAAGGCTGGCATTGGCTCGTGGGGTAAGGATTGTATTCAGAGAGCAAAGGAGGCTTACGAAATCATTCCGCAGGGAACCGATATTGCAAAGATGCCGAAGGAGCAACAGAAGCAGGTCCACGACTTGGCTGACCGTGCCATCTTGGTGGGCGGATATCGTTTGGCTTATGTGCTGAACACCATCTTCAAGGAGTAGTAACGTTGTAAGAGAGAGAAAAATGAAGAAGATATTTCTGTTTGTGACATTTGCGATGATGGTATCCGTTGCAAATGCGTGGCATAAGAACTGCGAGGCTGGAGTGGTAGCATTGGCCGCAAAACACCTCACTCCTGAGGCTAAAGCTCTCGTTGAGAAGCATTTGGGCACTACCTACGAGGATGATGTTCGCCATCTCTACCTACTCGAGAAAAAGAAGAAGGCAACCTTCTCAAAGGAGATTCACTATCTCCACCTCGATAAGAATTTTCAACCATTGAGTGTCGAGGGTGACGATGCCTATGCAGCAATCGAGAAGGCTTTGCAGGTGGTGCGTGCGTACAAATCGCACTCTGCCGTCGAGGTCAAAATGGCTTTGCGTTATGTTGTGGGGCTGATGCTCGACATTCACAACTTGTCGCAGATTCGAATCGAGAATATTGCCCATTCGCAGGCTGATTTCAAGTTCAAGCGCCAACAAAGCGAGTACAAACCTAATGTTTACAAGAACTACAGATGGTCAAACTTTTTTACCGTGCAGAGCAATTCGTATGCCGTATTCCACGCCGATTTGTGGGCCGAGGATATGGAGTTGTGTCACGGAAAGTATAAGGCTGACTTCTCGAAGGGCGACTTGCGCGATTGGGTAGCGGCAAATGGTGCTATGGCAGCCGAGTTGTTGGCGGAAATTAATCCCGAGAAGATTATGACACTGCGTCGATTCCTCGAGTTGGACTACCTTAACTACGATATGATGGCCACCGCAGGATTTCGCTTGGCAGCTTTGTTGAATGACACGATCAAATAACCTAATAATCAAATAATTAAACACAGTATTTTATGAGAACAAAACGTCTTATTTTGATGCTTTGCCTCGTTGTCGCAATGGGTGTACAGAGCGCAATGGCGTGGGGAGGCTTTGGTCACGGCTGTATGGCCTATGTAGCCGAGCAGCACCTCACACCCGAGGCAAAGGAGAAGTGTCAGTACTATCTCCGTCATTCACTCGCCTACTACGCATCGTGGATGGATGCTTGGAGAGGCTCGTTGCATTTCAAATCGGTAAATGGCGGTCACAGCAACAAGACCACCAAAGATGGCTATGCTATCAATATGAAGAAGGGAGCTATGAGCCACCTTGTTAAGGCTCTGAATGAGCTTGGTAACGGCAACTATAAGAATCTGCCCGATTCGGTGGTGCGTCAGCGACTTATCAATATGATTCACTATGTGCCTGATATGCACTGTCCGGTACACGTGAGTATCTCAAAGAAGACCTTCCCTCAGTATACCCAAAAGAAGGGAGTCTTCCGCAACGGCAAGTCTATGAAGTTCCATACTTTGTGGGATGCCGCTCCTGCTATGGATCGCAAGGGTTGGGATATTGATGACTATGCCAAGGCCGTGGACAAGGTTTCGCGCAAGCAGGCCAAGGCTTGGCAGAGTGGCACCCTCGCGGAGTGGGGGCGCGATATCGCCAAGGGCGGACACCTCGGATATCAGCTCCTTCCCGACGGAACCGATGTGACAAAGATGGGCAAGAAGGAGAAGAAGGCAATGATGGATCACTGCGACAAGATGGCAATGATGGGTGCCTATCGTTTGGCCTATGTATTGAATACCATTTTTGCCGACAAAACCATTAAAACCAAGTAGTTGCTATGAAAAAGATATTTTTGTTATTGGCGTTTGTTGCAACCGTATCGGTGGCAAGCGCGTGGTCGCGTAAGTGCGATGAGGCTGTGATGATTATTGCGAGCGAGCATCTCACACCCGAGGCCGGCAAGGTGGTGAAGAAATATCTCGGCAAGAGCTTTGCCGACGATGTGCAGTATCTCTATGATACCGAGAAGGAGCAGTTCAAGCAGATGAGCAAGAGTGCTCGCAAGGCAGCTGCTGAGATTCACTTTCTCCACCTCAATAGCGAGCTTCAGCCCAAGAATGTAAAGGGTAAGGATGCCTTGAAGGCTACCGAGCAGGCTCTCGAGATTATTCGTAACCGCAATTCGCACTCGAAGGCTGAGGTTACTACCGCTCTGCGTACAGTGATCAACCTTATGTGCGATATGCACAACCTCTCGAAGGTTCGTATCGATGGCATCAAGCACTCGTTCCGCGATTTTAAGTATACAATCCCTGGTGGCGAGTATGGCCGATATGCTAAGGAGGTCAAGAAGGGCACTTGGTCGAAGTCTTGGAACTCGTTCGACGGAGGATATGGTTACTTCACAGTGAAGTATTGGGCAAACGATATGCGAATCTTTATTGGCGATAAGTATGCCGAGTTTGCTAAGGGAACACTTCGCGAGTGGGTTGCAGAGAGTGGCGTTTTGGCTGCAAAGTATCTCGAGATCTACAAGCCTAATGTGGTGGTTCCATATATGGATCGCAGATGGTCTACACCTGTTGCCTACGATATGATGATTAAGGCTAGCTGCCGTTTGGCTGCACTTCTGAACGAGACCATAAAGTAGTCTTTCAGAGACGATAAATAGCAAAGGCGTAGTGAAATTAAAATTTCACTGCGCTTTTCTTTTGCAGTTAGCGTAATTATTTCTATTTTTGTAGTTCCTTAGGAGTGTTGTCACAAAACTACCAAAGAAATGAAGAGAATTATTCTTTCCGGCGGAGGTACCGGAGGCCATATCTACCCAGCAGTATCGGTTGCTGAGGCGTTGAAGAGACGCTTTGGTGAGGATGTCGAAATCCTTTTTGTTGGTGCCGAGGGTAAGATGGAGATGACCCTTATCCCAAGACTTGGTTACCAGATTAAGGGGTTGAAGATTGTGGGCTTGCAGCGTCGCTTTACCTTCAAGAACTTTGCTTTGCCATACTATCTGTTGCGTAGCCTTTGGCAGGCTCGCCGCATCATCAAGGAGTTCAAGCCCGATGTTGTGGCTGGTTTTGGCGGTTATGCAAGTGCCCCTATTGTATATGTGGCACAGAGTATGGGTGTGCCAACCCTCATTCAGGAGCAGAACTCCTATGCGGGTTTGGTGAACAAGATTGTATGCGGTCGTGCTAAAACCGTATGCGTGGCCTACGAGGGTATGGAGCGATTCTTCGACTCGAAGAAGGTTGTTATGACAGGCAACCCGCTTCGTAGCGCATTCGGCAAGGGAGATATCGACCGTGCCGCAGCTTTTGCTCACTACGGTTTGAAGGAGGGAATGCCTACAATCTTGGTTGTGGGTGGCTCGCTCGGAACACGCACTCTGAACAATATGATGAAGTCGTGGATATTGACTCTCGGTGGCGAGGCTCCTGTGCAGGTGATTTGGCAGACCGGTCGCTACTACGAGAAGGAGATGCGTGCCTTCTTCGAGCACTATCCAACCAAGAATATCACACTTCTGCCATTTATCGACCGTATGGACTACGCCTACGAGGTGGCCGATGTGGTAATTTCGCGTAGTGGTGCTTGCACCGTGTCGGAGTTGTGCTTGGCGAAGAAGCCTACACTCTTTGTTCCGTCGCCAAATGTTGCGGAGGATCACCAGACTAAGAATGCTCGAGCTTTGGTGGACAAGGATGCCGCTATGATGGTGAGCGACGAGGAGGCTAACGACCTCGGTATTGCAACCGCCCTAAAGATGGTGGCCGACGAGAAGTTGCTCGAGCGTTTGTCGGCGAATATTGCTAAGTTGGCTACGCCCGATGCAGCGGATAGTGTGGCCGACGAGATTGTTAAGTTGATAGAAAAGTAATTGAGATGGCAAAAGATAGAGTATATTTCCTCGGTATCGGAGGTATCGGAATGAGTGCCTTGGCTCGCTACTTCTTGCACGAAGGTTGGCAGGTGGCGGGTTACGACCGCACTGCAACCGATTTGACTCGTCGCTTGGAGGCAGAGGGCGCAGCGGTGCACTACGAGGATGACGTGAAGCTTATTCCCGAGGCGTTCCTCGATAAGGAGCATACGGTGGTTATCTACACTCCAGCCATTCCGGCAGACCACTCGGAGCAGGCGATGTTCCGCGCCGAGGGCTTCGAGATAAAGAAGCGCTCGCAGGTGCTTGGCTTGCTCTCGCAGGGCAAGTATGTTATGGCGGTGTCGGGTACGCACGGCAAGACTTCGACCTCGACCTTGACTGCGTGGCTCAACGCAGCGGTGTCGGGCGAAGGCTCAGCATTCCTGGGAGGTATCTCTAAGAATTTCGGTTCGAACTTGGTGTTGGGCGAGGACGACAGATTTGTGGTTGAGGCCGACGAGTTCGATCGTTCGTTCCTGCAACTCTATCCCGATGCTGCGGTGGTAACTTCGGCCGATGCCGACCACCTCGACATCTATGGCACTCACGAGAAGGTGAAGGAGGCATTCTCGCAGTTTATTGCCCAAATCAAGGAGGGCGGTATGCTTGTGATGAAGAGGGGTGTTGATGTTGCCATTACCAACGATAAGATTGCAGTGTACCACTATTCCTACAACGAGGAGTGTGACTTCTACGCCAAGAACGTGGAGTTGTTGGAGGGTGGATACTATCGCTACGATATAGTTACCCCAACGGGAGTTGTCGAGGGATGTGTACTCGGCATTCCGGGCTGGGTGAATATCGAGAATTCGGTGGCTGCAGTGGCCCTGTTGTGGTCGGTGGAGCGCGATTTGAAGGATCACGATGCAGTGCGTAAGGCATTGCGCGAGTTCTCGGGTGTGAAGCGTCGTTTCGAGTTCTATGTGAATACTCCGCAGGGTGTCTATATGGACGACTATGCTCACCATCCGCGCGAGTTGGCTGCTACGATAACATCGGTTAAGCAGATGTTCCCTTCGCGCAAGATGACGGCTATATTCCAGCCACACCTCTACACGCGTACTCGCGACTTGTACGAGGAGTTTGCCGAGGCGTTGAACGAGGCTGACGAGGTTGTGTTGTTGCCGATATATCCGGCGCGTGAGTTGCCTATCGAGGGCATCACAACCGAGATTATCGCCAACCTTGTGACCAAGCCGTGCCGTATTGTCGAGCGCGAGTCGTTGGCTCAAGCCATTGGCGAGATGGATACCGATGTGGTAGTATCGTTTGGAGCAGGAAATATCGACGCTTGTTGCGAGAGTTTGGCAAAAGTGATATCGGAAAAGGCCAAAAACTAAAACGATATGTGGCGCAGAGTTGGAGAGATAGCAATTTTGTCGGTGGCGATAACCATAATAGTCGTCTACCTCTGCTATGCTTCGAAGTTTGCGCAAGAGCATCGCGCTAATCAGCGTGTTGAGAAGGTGGAGCTAACCTTCGATAATGGGTCGGATAAGTTGCAGTTCGCTACGCCCGAAGATATGCGTAAGCAGCTTGCCGAGGCGGGGCTGGAGCTCGAGGGTGTGTTGGTGGATAGCGTCGATGCCGTGGGTGTGGAGCGCTACCTTTTGCAGAATAGCTACGTGAAGGATGCCGAGGTCTATGTGACATACTTCGGAAATGCCTACATCAAGATTGAGCAACACGCTCCGGTGATGCGATTGTTGTGTGGTGGCTACAACTGCTATGTTACGACCGGTGGCATGGTTTTCAACTCGCCTAAGGGAGCCTCTTGCTTGACTCAGGTTGTGACGGGTAGCTACAAGCCGCTCTTCCCAACCGATTTCGAGGGCAACGTTTGCGATTACCACAATGGACTATTGCAAGCGGAGGATGTTAAGATAGCCGAGGTGAATAACGAACTGACAGAGGTGAGTCAGCAGTGCGCTGATTGCGATAAGCGAAAGAGCAGATTGCGCAATCAACGTAAGCGTAAAACCTCGGAGAGCAAAGATGAGTACCGACAGCGCTTGGTTGGCTTGGATAAGGATATCGAGGCGTGCGCTCGCGAGTTCGACGAACTCAAGGCCAAGCGTGCGAAGATTCAGCAGAAGCTGCAACGCGCCGAGCAGACTAAGGCGAAACTGCAGATGCAGTGCAACGACTTTATGAACCTTATTAGTTTTGTGGAGTTGGTCAAGATTAGTGGTCGTTGGAACGAGGAGATTACACAATTTGTGGCCGAGACCACCTCGACAGGCGAGATGTCGTTGCGCTTGGTGCCACGAAGTGGCGACTTTACAATAGAGTTTGGAACGCTCGCAAACGGAGATGCTAAGTTGTTGAAGTTGCAGAAGTTCTACGATAAGGCACTTCCGCGCTTAGGCCGAGGTTGCTACAAAACAATAGATGCGAGATTTGAGAAACAGATAATATGCACAAAATAGATATGGAAAAGGAGTATGTAGTAGGAGTAGACATTGGCTCATCGAAGGTTACTATGGCTGTTGGTACTCGTAACAGCAATGGCGAGGTATCCGTTCTTGGAGTCGAGTCGCGAGATGTTGGAGAGAGCGTCAAGAATGGCGATATTATGAACTATGTTCTGCTGGGCAAAACCATAGCCGATATGAAGGCGACTATGGAGCAGGAGTTCGAATTGGATATTAACTCGGCCTATGTTGGTATGTCGGGTAGATCGGTCTACTGCGTCCGTTACGAGGACGAGGTGGAGATATCGAACCCTACGGGCTGCGTGCGCCAGAACGAGATGCGTGAGTTGCAGAATCGCATCGATATGGTGACATCGAGCAGTGGTGACGATATCGTTGATAGAATACCTTTGCGCTATAGAATCGACGGTATGCAGGAGGTTAAGAATCCGATTGGTTCGTATGGTCGCAAGCTCTCGGCAACCTATCTCTTTGTGATGATAAGCACTCCGCAGGTCGATATGGTGAGACACGCTCTTTTCCAGGCACATCTCCAAATTGCAGGCCTCACGGTCAATCCAATTGTATCGCCACTCCTCCTTGTGAATAAGCAGGAGGCTGAGGATGGCGTGCTGATTGTAGATATCGGTAGCGATTTGACCGACATCTCGATTGTGCGCGAGAACAAGGTGTGGTACTTCTCGTCGTTGCCTATCGGTGCATCGAGCATTAGCGAGGACCTCTATCAGTTCTTGCACATCTCGAAGCGAGATATCGACAAGATCAAGCATCGCTATGGCTCGGCCATTGCCGAGAGTATACCCGAGAATACAAGCTTCTCGGTGCAGACATCAGGTCGTGGCAAACGTCAGATTTTGCAGCGTAATGTTGCCGAGATTATCGAGGAGCGATTGAAGGATATCACCTATTTTGTCGATCGTGAGTTGAAGGGTGCGAAGTTTATTAATAAGGTGCCTTGCGGTGTTGTGCTTACCGGAGGCTCGGCCTATTTGCAAAACATTGACGAGCTCTTTGCTCGCGAGTTGAAGATGGAGGCACGACTTGGAAATATCTTCAACGGCATTGACTACGACTCGTATGAGAAGGTGTGCTATCCCGACTCGGCCGCTGTAGGTTTGTTGCTCTATGGAGCAGCCCACGTTGCTTGCGATGTTAAGCAGACTGGCACTCCAATTAGGGTAATTCCTCCAGTAGAGCAACCAGCGGAAGATACTGTCTCAGTAGTTAAGAAGGCCGATACGGTCGAAGATGTTACGACTCCACCGACTGCGCAGGAGACAAATGTTGTTGCCGAGCAGAAAGATGTAGAGGAAGAGAAGAGTGAGGAGCACGACACCAACAACTCGGACGAGACGCAAGGGGCGAAGGAAATCACGGTCGAGGATAATACCGAGAAGACGGATGATACCGATGACACCGATGATACCGATGACTCATCAGAGTCAAAGCCAAAAAATGGTTGGTTGACTGGCCTTTTAGGATGGGCCCGAAATGGACTTGACAGAGTGTTTGAGAAGGACGATGTTCTATAGAATTAGGAGAGAAAGAAAATGGAGAATCATAGCATATTAAACGATCTTGTTTCGATAAAGAGCCAGCCGTCGCGCATTATGGCGATGGGTGTTGGTGGCGCTGGCGCAAATGCAATCCAGCATATGTGGGAGATGCAGATTGAGGGTGTAAACCTTGCAGCCTGCAATACCGATCAGTTGGATTTGGATAAGTTGCATATCCCTGAGGAGAATCGCATATTGCTTGGAGTAGATGGCTCGGGAGCGGGTAACGACCTCGAGCGTGGTGCCGAGTGTGCAATGGCATCGCTCGATAAGGTGCGTGACCTATTCAAGGCGCGTGGAACCGAGATGTTGTTCTTGACAGCAGGTATGGGTGCAGGTACAGGTACTGGCGCCTCACCTGTTATTGCGGAGTTGGCTCACGAGTTGAATATTCTTACTGTGGCTATCGTCACTATGCCACCTGCAAACGAGGGTCCTCATCGATGCCAGCAGGCTCAGGAGGGTGTGCGCCGATTGCGTAAGTATGTCGATTCGATGATTATCCTCAGCAACGATGCCATTACACAACTCTATGGTCACCTCCCTGCTTGTTTGGGTTTCGATAGAGCAAACGATGTGGTAGCATATGCAGCAAAGGGTATTGCCGAGATTATCACCCACAAGTCTAACTTGGTACACGTCGATTTTGCCGATGTGTGCAAGGTTATGCGTGGTAGCGGTAGCGCTATTATGGGCGTGGCAAACGAGACTGGCGAGGATCGTGCCGATAAGGTTGTGGATTCGGTACTCAAGTCTCCGCTCTTTGGCAACGTCTCGATCAGCGGAGCTCGTGATGTTCTGATTAATATCTCGGTGTCGAGCGCGGATGGTTTGACTCTGAACGAGGCACACCGCGTACGCGACAGAGTGCAGTATTACGCCAAGTCGGAGGATGCCGATGGTAATGTTCGCCTTACGAATATCATCTGGGGTATGAGCATCAAGCCAAACTTGAACGAGGATGAGATGGAGGTTGTGATTGTGGCGACTGGTTTCGATACCGACAAATACATTATAACAATCAAGCCTGAGGATATAGAAAAGCCTGCTGATGACATGGTGAAAGGTCCAGAGGAGGTTGAGACTACCCAGGATACTAGCTCCGAGCCAACCGAGACCGAAGTCGAGACTCCAAAAGCGTCCGAGGAGGTCTCTGTGCCTACACCTGCGCCTACACCTACACCTATTGCGCGCCCAGCGCGTAATTTCGCCGAGTTCGAGGATTGCAAGCGTACACCAGCCTATCTCAAGCATGGTGTTCAGTTGACTGTTGCAAGCAAGTTGAGCCAGGTTGGTGGAATCGAGAAGGAGCAGCCGAGCGATAGCACCGAGATGTCATTGTTCGAATAGAGAGATTTAGGGGGGTAGAGATGAATTTTGTTGGATTTGAAGCATTCACACCCGAGACTGTGCTGTTGATGGTTGTCACGGTGCTGTTGTTGCTTGCGTCGGGAATGATGTCGGCCTCGGAGGTGGCATTTTTCTCGCTGCAACCAGCCGATATACGCAAGCTGAAGAAGCGCAATACGATGGCCTCGGAGAGTGCATTAAAGTTGCTGAAAAATAGCGACTCGTTGCTTGCTACTATCCTTGTAGTGAACAACTTGGTGAATATTGCCATTGTAATATGTTCGTCGAAGGTTATCCTCAAACTGTTTACGTTTAGTAGTGCAACCGTAGAGTTCCTTATCATCAGTGTGCTGGTGACATTCTTGCTGTTGCTCTTTGGCGAGATTTTGCCAAAAATAGTGGCGCAGAGCGCCAATATGAGGGTGGCGTTGTTGTTTGCTCAGCCACTCTCGATCTTGCGTATCATCTTCTATCCGTTCTCCTATATCTTGATAAATACCAGTGGTCGCGTGGGCAGAATGGCAACGCCCAATGCCGAGAATATCTCTATCGAGGAGCTTGCCGATGCGGTGGATATGACCACCGAGCCCGAGAGCGAGGAGCAGAAGATTCTCTCGGGTATTGTGGCAATCTCGTCGCGCGAGGTCGAGGATATTATGCGTCCGCGTATCGATATCAAGGCCGTGGAGCAGACTATGACCTTCTCCGAAGTTAAGGAGGTTATCACCGAGACAGGCTATTCGCGCCTACCCGTATACAACGAGGATATCGACGATATCAAGGGCGTGCTCTTTGTGAAAGACCTGCTCGAGCATATCTCCAAAGGCGATGAGTTTGGTTGGCAGCGCCTTATTCGCGAGCCCTACTTCATACCTATGCACAAGAAGGTGAATTCGGTGTTGGAGGACTTCCAACGCCATAAGTTCCATATGGCTATCGTGGTAGATGAGTATGGCGCTACCCAAGGTTTGATATCGTTGGAGGATATCTTGGAGGAGGTTGTAGGCGAGATTTCGGACGAGAGCGATGTCGACGAGTCGTTCTATCGCCGTTTGAACGAAAATACCTATCTCTTCGAGGGTAAGACCCATATCGTTGATGTGGTGCGCGTGCTCGACTTGGAGGATGACATCTTCGAGGATGTGCAGGGCCGAGCCGAGACTTTGGCGGGCTTAATGCTCGAGATAAACCGTAACTTCCTTAAAAAGGGTGACGAGGTTTCGGCACATGGCATTCGTTTTGTAGTCGAGAAGATGGAGGGCCATCGCATCGACAAAATCAAGATTATTGTTAAAGGCAATGAGTAGTCGTCTCTTCTTGGAGCGAATATCTTCGGAGAGTGCGTTGCGCGAAGCGGCCACGGCCGAGGATGTGGCCTATGTCGAGCAGTTCGGTGCGGAGAAGCGCCGTTGCGAGGTGCTCACTTGGCGAGCCGTTGTGCGCAGAGAGTTGGGCCACGCGGTCGCTATCTCACACGACGAGAATGGCGCTCCACAAGTAGACATCCCCAATATATATATAAGTGTTGCGCATAGCCGCGAGTTGGTGGCTGTAGCCATATCGGATGGCCCGTGTGCTGTCGATATCGAGGATTGTGCTCGCAACTTTCGCCGAGTGGCGGCAAAATATCTCTCGTCCGAGGAGCAGAATCTTGCCGAGCAATACAATCTATATGCCGAGATGTGGAGCGCCAAGGAGGCTCTCTATAAGTTCCACCGCAAGGGTGGACTCAACTATGTTTCGGATGTAAGAATTCTTGGCTACGATGCCGAAGCACGCACTTTCGAGGCTTCGATATGTGGAGGCGATAGGATGGCGGTCTCGCTGCAACATAGCGAGGGCCATACCATTGCCCTTATAGGTTAGAGATAGCTCTCGGCTATCCTTTTTGCAGTGCGTCGCACATTATCTTTGGCTATGGCGGGTGTCATAGCCTTTGTTATGGATTGTCCCTCGGGGGTGATGCATTCTATAGCGCTAAATCCGCTTTGTCGCAGTTCGTCGCACCATTCAACGGCTCCTCCTATGACTATTGTCGGAATGTTATGTCGCAGCGCCACAGCCAATACACCACTCGGCGCTTTGCCCATAAGAGTCTGGCGGTCGAGTCTTCCTTCGCCCGTAATCACAAGGTTGCTATCGGCTACTATTTGGTCGAACTCGAGCGCCTCGAGCACCATATCTACACCTCGTTCAAGCCGAGCACCAAGCAGGGAGTAGAGCCCTCCGCCCAATCCTCCTGCAGCACCTGCTCCCTCCATTTCGCCAATCGAGTAGCCATTGAACTCTTTGACTACGCAGGCGAAGTTGCGCAAGCCTTTGTCGAGAGCCTCGACCATCTCGCGGTCGGCTCCCTTTTGCGGTGCGAAGATGCGTGCGGCACCCTGCTCGCCATAGAGCGGATTTGTCACGTCGCACGCCACGATAAACTCGCATTCGTCGAGTGCTCGAAGTCGCTGACTATCATCTATTTCTGCTATTTTGTGGAGCACGTCTCCGCCACCCTCCAACTCGTTGCTATTGGCGTCCAAAAAACGGTATCCAAGCGCACGAAACATCCCCACGCCGCAGTCGTTCGTGGCGCTGCCTCCGATGCCGAGCAGTACCTTGCGACAACCTCGCTTGAGCGCATCGGCAACCATCTCGCCAGTGCCGAATGTAGAGGTTTTCATTGGGTTGCGCTCCTCCTCTTTTAGGAGGGTTAAGCCACTTGCCGAGGCCATCTCTATAATGGCGGTGCGACCAGCGTCGATTATGCCGTATCGTGCCTTGATGGGGCGGTACAGTGGGTCGTGAACCTCCACTTCGACATAACTTCCACCCATCCCTTCGACGAGTGTCTCGAGCGTTCCCTCGCCACCGTCGGCAATGCACACCTTGCGGATGTCGCAGCGGGGGAATACCTCGTGCCAACCCTCGGCAAAAGCCTCTGCCACCTCGCGCGAGGTGAGTGAGCCTTTGAATGAATCTGTGGCAATGGTTAGTCGTTGCATATCGAAAAAAGAGGTTTCTATAATGCAAATTTAACAAAAACTAGAGAATAAAATGCTAGGAAACAAGAGTTTTTGTATCTTTGCAGTCGCAATGAGTAAATCTGCAACACAATCACTCGGAACAGACAGCATAGGTAAACTCTTGTTTAGCTATGCCACACCGGCCATTATTGCAATGGCCATCTCGTCGTTGTACCACCTTATCGATAGCGCCTTTGTGGGCCACGGTGTGGGTGGTGCTGCAATTGCGGGTATGGCTATCACTATGCCGATTATGAATATCGGCTCGGCCTTTGGTGCTATGGTGGGTGTGGGTGCAGGTGCTCGAATATCGCTACGTCTGGGCGAAGGCAACAAGGCGGCTGCCGAAAAGACTCTCTGTAATGCGGTGATTCTCAACGTCATAATCGGCTTCACGATTATGGCCATTATGCTCACCTTCTTGGACGAAATCTTGGTGGCATTTAGTGGTGGTCGCGCCTCGGCTGAGACATTGGCCTATGCCAAGGACTTTATGCAGATTATCCTGCTTGGCAATGTCACTATGCACCTCTACCTGGGTATGAACGATATGATTCGTTCGTCGGGTAATCCGCGCAAGTCTATGGCTATAATGCTCACCTCGGTGGCTATAAATCTCGCTCTCAATCCGTTGTTTATATTTGTCTTCGATTGGGGCATCCGAGGCTCGGCATTGGCTACCGTTATATCGCAGTTGGTGGCCTTTGGCATTGCTCTGTCGCACTTCTGTTCCAAGAAGTCGTTCTTGCGTTTCAAGCGTGAGGCGTTCCACTTCGACTGGAAGATTGTGGGCAATATCCTCTCTATCGGCTTGGCGCCATTCCTGATGAATATCTGTGCCTCGATTGTCGTCGCATTCGTGAATACTGCAATGTTGGAGTATGGTGGATTGGGTCCGCACGATATCGTGCCGCGAGGCGATAGTGGAGCTACCGATTTGTATGTCGGAGCCTATGGTATTGTCAACCGCATTGCGCTGCTCTTCATTATGGTGGTGCAGGGTTTGAATCAGGGTATGCAGCCTATTGTGGGCTACAACTATGGTGCGAAGAACTATGCCCGTGTGCGTAAGACGGTCTATATGACCATATGTTGCGGTGTGGTTATCGCAACGCTTGGCTTTATATTGGGTGAGTCTATTCCTCATCTCATTGCGCGTGGATTTGTCGATTCGTCGAAGGGTGGCAACGAGCAGATGTTGGTCGACATTGCAGCCCAGGGTATGCGACTTATCCTGATAATGTTCCCACTCGTTGGTTTCCAGGTTGTTGTAGGTGGATTCTTCCAATATATCGGCAAGGCGCAGTTGGCCATCTTTATGTCGCTTACGCGTCAGCTTTTGTTCCTCTTGCCGTTGTTGTGGATTTTGCCACGCTCGCTCGGCGCCTACGGAGTGTGGATATCAATGCCGATAGCCGATGCAGCTTCGATTCTCTTGGCGGCTGTTCTCTTCGTAGTGCAGATGCGCAAAATTCGTCGTATGGAACTCATTTCTAGGTAAAAACGCCTATTTTTTACCCCCCCCCCTAAATTTTCTTACAAAAAGTTGCATGGCACGGAATTTGTGCCTATATTTGTACTCTCCGTATGCATATACGGATGCTTGCAAACGAAAGTTCAATAAACTTAATTTTTATTTTAACTAATTTTTTAACAAAAACACTATGAAAAAGTTATTCTTAAGCGCATTGGTAGCTGTAGGTTTGGTATCGTGCGTGCAGGAGGAGTTGGTGAGCACATCGAATCCTTCGAATGAGATCGCTTTCAGTGGTTATGTTGGTAATCAGGTTCGTTCGGC
>JAZLDJ010000147.1:0-4227 GCA_045614685.1 Alistipes sp.
GTTGAATCCGCCAAGGTAGACCTTGCTCGGAGCTGCGCTGTAGACCTCGATATTGCCGTAGTTGTTGCAATTTCGTAGAGTGCAAGCCTCGCCAGTGTCATCGTTTGTACCAATAAAGCCACCAGCAGAGAGCATAGTTGACTTTGCTTCAGCCTTAACGATGATGTCGCCATAGTTGTGGCAATTGGTGTACACTAGGTTCTGGAAATGGCGAGTTGTGAATCCACCCAAGATAAATGCATCGCTCGTTGCTCCCGTAACGATGATGTCGCCGTGATTCGAGCAATCTGTCCAATATGTATCGTTCTCCGAGTTGTATCGCACGAGTCCGCAGAGCTGTATATATTTGCCAGCACTTGCACTTTGGTAGTAGATGTTGCCATAGTTGTGGCAGTTTGTGCACTCCAAACCTTTGTTCTCTTCGACTACACCGCCAACTACAACTGCATTGGCGTGTGTACCGTTGACCACAATCTTTGCGGTCTCACCCGTTGCGTCATCCTTCGCACCATTCACACAGTCTGTTAGACCTACCACCGCGCGAGAAATTCCACCAACGTAGAGTACACCAGTGCCATTGCCATTATAAACGATAGTTCCGAGATTTGTACATTTGCTCATTTTGGTAGCAGCAGCACTTCCGATAACACCCGCAACAATCTGATTGCCTATGTAAGTTCCGTTAATCTCGAGGCTTACCTTGTTTAGCAAACCAGTTGCCTCATCTTTCGATGTGTAGCGACCCACGATACCTCCTATATAGACGTGCTCGGTGACTGAGCCATCGTGCGATATTACTATCTTACCGCTTGCCGAGCAGTTTCTTACAACAGACTCTGTCGATTTACGAATCCAGCCTACAAGAGCTCCCGTATTTACCACATTTGTCAGCTCTATATCGACATCCACAAGGTGAACACCCTCGATGAGCATGGCGTCGGTTGTGCCGAACAACGGAGCATTCAGACCCTTGATAGAGTAGCCATTACCGCTGAATATGCCGGCAAAGCCCTCCACCGATGTCCAGTTCTCGCCTGTCATATCCACATCGGCAACCATCACTGCATGAGCGTTGGATGTAGCAGCCTGTGCGCCCCAAGCCAGGAGCGATGCCTTGTCCTTGATGATAAAGATGGCTTCGTCTGCTGCATATTCAATCGAGTTCGAGAACTCGCGTACATTACCTGCGCTCAGAGGCTTCTCCTCGTCAGCCTTGATGGTCGAATACATCACACCACCCTCAGCGTCATAGAGTGTAACATATATCGCACCATACACACCACTAGGCACAGCTACATGGAGGTAGGTTGGCTCGCTCGAGAGCTGAACACCCTCGCCAAACGAGTACTCGATAAGCGACTTCGATGCCTCGGTTGCAGTTGCCTCGCCCTTCTCGAAATCGAACGCAAATGCACCTGCGATAGGCTTGCGGT
Source organism: Alistipes sp. (assembly GCA_045614685.1). Lineage (GTDB taxonomy): Bacteria > Bacteroidota > Bacteroidia > Bacteroidales > Rikenellaceae > Alistipes. The sequence continues at coordinate 1,434 of JAZLDJ010000147.1, forward strand.
CGATGGTAGAGATTTGAGCCTTCACGAGTGTTGCGCTACCCGTAATACCAAATTTCAATACGCCAGTCAAGTGCTTAATCTCGCCCGTTGAACCATCGGTGCTGTAGGCATACATTGTCGATACACCCGAGCCGAATGTTGCGTTGCCTGTGTGGGTCTGCTTCTCTGCAAATACCACCTGATTGGCTGCAGCAGCAGGGTAGGTGATACCGAATGGAGGCAAGAGCGTTCCGCTCACCGAGAAGGTTGCAGTTGCAGCTCCATTGTAGTTTGCACCAAGTGGCTCCGATGCGTTTCCGTTGATCGAGATCTGGTCGCCCTCACTCCAATAGAGAGGGTACAAGTCGCCCACTTTCTCGCCTAACTGTGTACGCGAATCCTCCAAAGAGAGTGTAAATTCTGTTGTCTTGCCGTTGTCTGTAGATACCGACAAATCTGTTGTGGAGTCAACTGCGCACGAATATGCAAATAGAGCAGTTGCTACCACCAAAAGTTTTGTAAATTTGTTCATTATATAAATAGGTATTAGTTTTCTACCTACAAAGCTATAAATAAAAATCCAATAAAGCAAATAATCGTTCTGATGAGTTCTTTTTGCACGAATCGTCGGACTTCAAATTCCTCACATAGGCTTACTATGCTGCGGATTTGTCGCCTAGCTTCGCACAAAAATAGAACAATCATTTACGATTATTGGGAAAAGAAAAGGGGCTCCGAAGAGCCCCCTTTTCTTAATACACTAGTTCGTCGTTCTCGGTGCCAAAGCTTGGCAGTCCGACGCTATCGCCGTAGCCCCTCTCGGCTACGATCTCGAAAATCTCGAATTCTGGTCTTAAATACTTTTTCATATCGTTGCTTTTTTAGGGGTTGTTAGTCAATTGTAGGTTTCGATGTCAAGAGTGTGCAACCATCGTAGTCAGCTACATTTGTCCAGTCGGTGTTGCCACCATAGATGTAGTTGTAGAAGTTGCTGCTATTGATCTTCTTGCCGATGAATACCTCCTCGCTACCATCGTAACTATCAATAAATGTGCCACCCAGCTGGCAGTTGCGAACGACTGCCTGAAGTGCCACGCCCTTTGTGAGCACCTCAGGGATGCGCAACGAGCCGGTGATGAATCCGACATTTGTATATGCGGTCTCGACGCTACCATCCTCCTTAGGGATGTATGCCTGGATGTCGCAGTATACCTTGCAGTCGTGTATGATGCCCAATCCCTGCGAGTAACCTACGATACCACCGACACTCGAGTTTTCGGTGTTTGCAACGCCCGAGAAGTAGATGTTACCAGTGTTCACTGCATTTGCCACCTCTCCGTAGAATGCACCCACGATACCACCAATTGCGGTGGCGAAACCATTGGTCGAGGCACCTGAGCCTCCGGTTACGGTAATATCGCCTGTGTTGATGTAACCACCTGTTGCAGGGTAGTTCGAGCCAGAGTTGTAGGAGTATACACCACCCAAGAGAATCTGATTGTTACCCGAAAGCTTTGCGCCAAAATAGATGTCGCCATTATTGCGGATATTCTTATCGTAGACACCCTTGGTCCAGCCGAAGCATCCTCCCATACGAATATGACCTGCTGCAACTACACCATCCTCGAGTGTGATATTGCCATTGTTGGTACAATTCTCGTAGTAGTTGGTTGCTTTGCCGAGTGGTTGCTCACCACCGGCGATACCGCCGAGATAGATGTGTGAATAAGTACCCTTCTTTATCAAAACCTCGCCATTGTTTACAATGTTCTTGTGCAGACCAATAGCGTCGGTATTCACTGCGAATACGCCACCTATACTGAGCGTGCGGCCAATCTTGGTTTTAGCCTCGAGAGTCACCTTGCCATTGTTTGTGATGTTCTCGGTGTGAACTGCGCCAACCAATCTACCGGTAACACCTCCAAGATATCCATAGCCGTCGCTGGCCATAGTGTCAATTGTGACAGTCACAGGGGCATTGTTTGTGATGTTCTTGAGCACGGCACTACCGCTGTTTACGCAACCGACACCTCCTGTAACGTGGAAGTTTGATGATAGAGTGCTGAAGTTAGCATTTACGGATGTGCCCTCTGCCAATACATCAATATCCTCAATAGTACCCTTTGTGGTGAATCCTGCTACACCACCTACGCAACGGTACTGAGTTCCAGACGCCTCGCTACTCGATGTTACGGTGATAACGCCCTTGACATAACCCTTCTTGCCTGCGTCGTTCTTGCAGATAGTTCCGCTGTAGAGGTCGCCCACAATACCGCCTACGGTCATATGGACAGTCTTGTCGGTGTCGGAGTGGGTAACGGTGATGTTACCTGTGTTGATAGGGGCTTTGAGTGTAGAGTCGCTGAATGGCCAATTCGAACTTGCGCTCAAAAGACCTCCCACCGACAAGTCGACCGGTGAGTAGCACTCCTCGCACAAGATGTCGCCGCTATTGATGCAGTCTGTCATAAGGTATGCTCCGTGATAGGAGTTGTTGCTCTTGTATGGAACATTTGCACAGAGACCACCTACGGTCAACTGACCTGTAACATCGGAGTTCTTCACGGTGATATCGCCACTATTCTCGCAATTTGTAAGTGTGATGAGCGGTGTGTGAGTAGTGGTTGTCGACGAAGCCAATACTACGCCAGTGAAGCCTGCCACCCAAACGTGCATTGGGTCATTCTCCTGCAAGTTCTCGTAGGTGATGTTGCCGCTATTCACGCAGTTGGTGATAGGCAAGCACAGCAGACCAGATCCAATACTACCGACGAATCCACCAACAGTTACTCGCTGGCAAATACCGGTAGCGAGC